>JAKOEO010000083.1:0-10082 GCA_022321325.1 Candidatus Magnetominusculus sp. LBB02
CTTTTGACCTCCCGATTCAGTTCGCTTCTCATCTCTAATGGACAATCTGGGATTAAGTGAATACAGCCATTTATAGTCCACATATGCCCTGTCCATTGAAATTATGCTGTCCGGTACTAAAGGAAAATTAATTTCCTTCATAACCTTCATTTCATGCTGCCTCCCATCAGCCACCACAATAAATGACGGGATATTCCCGCTATGATCATACAGATAATGGAGCTTCAACGCACCCTTGCGGGCTCTAATGCTCAAGCATAAACTTATAACGGTGGCATCCAATGAATAAAGGGGATTCTTGAATTTAAATTTGTGCTTTGGCGTTACCTCTTTGCATCGCTGCAGCAAAAGATAAAACAACTCCTCGTATATCCGGTAATCAACACGATTGTTTGCATCTGAAAGCGTGGAGCGTTTAATGTTTTTAAGACCGATATGATACCACTTGAGGCTTTGCGACCTCAGAGATGTCTCTATATCACGCAGACTATCTTTACCTCTTAACTGACCGTATAGCATAGTCATAAACTGCTGCCAACTGGTAAAGTATTTTACGTATTTGTCCGCTCCATACCGCTCGGCTAATGTTTCAAATCGATGTCTCGGTATTAATTGTAACATCTGATTGTATATCGTGTTATAATGTCCCATGCCCTGTCCCTCCCGTCTTTGCTTGGTTTCTCCAAACCTATTTTAACAGCTTGGACGGCGGGCAGGGTAGTCTTCTTTTTTTTACCGGACAGGTGTGGAATTATTATACTTATTCAGACAAGTGCATGTGAGAGCCTTAGCACTGCCTGGCTTTCTTCTTGCGAATGTTCAAATGCTTATCGTTGAAATAATAAATAGTCGCCGCCGCCAGACGGCATTTTTTTGTAATAACGGCGGGAGTTTTTGTAGAATACGTCATGCTTGATGAGGACGGCATATTTTCGGCAAAAGACAGGGCCATGCACAACTGTGTTCAAGGCATTATTAACTCGATAATGAAGGCATCCCTTACACAGGAGTCCATGTCGGCACAGTTGACGCACATCCTTGAGCATGTTATGTCGGCCCCGTGGATTTCAGCCGCGGCAAGGGGCGGCATATATCTTTATGACAGAACAACGGCAGCGCTTAGGCTCATCGCCCATTGTAATTATACAGAGGAAGAGTTAGACGCCTCTGCGCCAATCTCCCCGGAATGCACGGGACGGGAGGCGGCCTCTCTGGCTGTTGCGGATGGCCGCAACTGCGTCCCAATTAAATCAAATGACAGGCTGCTGGGCGTTATAAGCCTCAATATGTGCGGCAGCGCCTCGCAGCTTGACAAGGCGGCTGACCTACCGCGCCATTGCAGCATGGATATGTTTCTGGAAATAGCGGCAAACGCCATTGCCGCAATCGCACTGCGTAACGAGATAAACGAAAACTTAACCCACAACTATTTAATTCAGGATATTATAAATAAAATCCTCCACCTGTCGCTTGAGACGATATCGCTTCAGGAACACCTGCAAAGCACCCTCGACATCATAAGCAACGTATCATGGCTGTCAAACAAATACACGGGCAGTATATTTCTCATAGAAGGCAGCCCTGAAATGCTTGTTATGAAGGCTCACAGGGGCTTCCCCCTGAATCTGCACAGTGTCTGTTCTGTGGTGCCGTTAGGGAAATGTCTCTGCGGGCAATGCGCACTGGCCGGGCAGATAATATTCAAATCCACAATTGACAGCGACCACGAGATAATCTATGAAGGAATGCCTGACCACGGGCATTACTGCATTCCTATAAAATCAAAGGGAAAGGTGCTTGGCATAATCAACCTGTATGTCAGAAGAGGACATCAGAGGACACAGGAAGAGGATGAGTTCCTTATCACTATAGCCAATACGCTTGCCGGCATAGTAGAGAGAAAAAGGACTGAGGACGAATTGAAAAAACACCACGACCAACTGGAGGAGATTGTCAGAGAGCGCACCGACGAGCTGGGTTTGGCCTATCAAAAGGCTATGGATGCAAACATAGAGCTGAAGCATAGTCAGCAGATGCTGATACATTCTGAGAAGATGGCATCATTAGGGCAGCTTGTTGCCGGCGTTGCCCATGAGATAAATACCCCCATAGGGATTGCCGTAACATCGGCCTCACACCTTGAGCTGGCTACAAAGAAGATTGCCGCCATGTTCAGCGATAAGCAGATAACAAAGACAGACCTCGATAAATACCTGTTTGTCGCCGCAGAAGACGCTGATTTAATTGTTAAAAACCTGTTTCGCGCAGCAGACTTGATCAGGAGCTTTAAGATGGTCTCCGCAGACCAGACCAGCTGGGAAAAGAGGCGATTTAATCTGAGCGCCTACCTCAACGACATAGTGGTCAGCCTCCGGCCTCAATTAAGAAGGACGCCCCATGTTGTTACAGTAGAATGCGACGAGGGGCTTGAGCTAAACAGCTACCCCGGGGCATTTGCCCAGATTATCACAAACCTGCTGATCAACTCCATCCTGCACGCCTATGACGAAGGGACAAAAGGGACAATCCTTATAGAGGCTATCCCGTTAGACGATGAGATAATTCTGAGATACAGAGATGACGGCAAGGGCATCCCTGACGCAGACATAAAAAAAATATTTGATCCATTTTTCACAACAAAGCGCGGACAGGGAGGCTCCGGCCTTGGCCTCTATATTACGTTTAATATCATAACGCAAACACTCAAAGGCAGAATAACATGCGAAAGCGAAGTGGGTAAAAAAACTGTATTTACAGTTACATTGCCATCTGCGGTATAGTATAATACGTCAACAGGTGAAATGAAAGATGAACGACTCGGATAACCTTTTTTGTGACGATAGTTTTCTAAGGGAAAAAGAGGACATATCGTCAAAGACGCCAACGGCAGGGCCGAAATGGAAGGTCATGGTTGTTGACGACGAAGAGGAGGTACACAGGATGACCACCGCGGCCATGAGGGATTTTATGTTTGAAGATATGGGGCTTGACCTTATCTTTGCCTCATCGGCAGGCGAGGCGAAGTTCGCGCTTAATAAACACCCTGATACGGCGCTGATTATCCTCGATGTGGTTATGGAAACTGAACACGCCGGCCTTGAGGTTGTAAGATATATACGACAGACACTGAACAATAAATTTATGAGGATTATACTGCGCACCGGCCAGCCCGGCATGGCCCCTGAAAACGACGTTATCATCAACTACGACATCAACGACTACAAGGCAAAGTCCGAGCTAACCATTCAGCGTCTTTACACGTCTGTAGTAACATGCCTGCGGTCATACAGCGATTTGATAAAATTGGACGATGCCTGTAAGAAACTGGAAAAAGAGGCGCAGAGGCGTATACTGATGGAAAAACAACTGGCTGAACGCGAATATCAGGCGGCAGTCGGCATGGCCATAACGCAGATAGTCCACGGGGCCAAAAACATTCTCAGCGCACTTAAAGGCGGGCAATATATGATCAACGCCGCATTAAAAAATAATGATAGCGAGCTGCTCATAAAAGGCTGGGATGCAGCCCAGACGGGCATATCGCGCATGGCGGCGCTGACCGGCGACCTTCTCGATGTCTCGCGCTTTAATCAGATAGAGTTAAAAGTCGGCTCTATACCCAGCCTTGTAGAGGACATTATAGGAATGTTTCAGGATGAGGACAGGGCTGTTGAGGTATCCGGGGATATTGACAAATCTACACCGCCTATCTTGTTTGATTATGAGGCAATTCACACAGCCCTCATGAACCTCGTATCAAACGCAATTGACGCCTGTACGGCAAGAGAATATGACAGCGGCGAAAAAGCAAGGGTTTTGATACGGGTATATTCAGCCGACGGTTTTGTAAATATAGATGTGGAGGACAATGGGCAGGGAATATCAGAGAATGACATGGACAAGATATTTGTCCTGTTTTTCTCCACAAAGAACTTCAGAGGCAACGGGCTGGGACTGCCTATTACGAAAAAAATAGTTGAAGGGCACGGGGGCGCATTGGAAGTTACATCTCAGAAGGGAAGCGGTACGACGTTTCTGATAAGGCTTCCGCTGAAAGATAACCTTTAGCGCTTACAGGAGGCTGCGATGGTAAAAATAGACTATGACGTGATGTGGAATTTATAGACCGGTGGTTGTCCCGCTAAGTAAAGCATTGCCTGTGTTTATAATTAAGAATAACTAAAGAACGGGACGTATTAGCAGGGAGGAGTATTTCTCAATCATGGATGAACTATTATAGATATAACGCCAACGATGGCCTTAGGCAATATAGGGATGGGTTTGCCCCATAAACAAAAAGGAGGAACGAAGTGAAAAAGCGTGTACTGGTCATAGACGACGAACAAGCCATCAGGGACTTTCTTTCAGTAGTACTGAGCGAAAGCGGATATGATGTGGTAACGGCAGAGGACGGCGAGGCAGGATTAAACGAGGCCAGAAGGACAACACCTGACCTCATAACTCTCGACGTGATGATGCCTAAAAAGACCGGCATTACCGTGCTGGGCGAGCTAAGAATGGACCAAACACTGTCAAACGTGCCTGTAATAATGCTTACATCGGTAAAGAACTTTATTGAGCAGGCAATTAAAGACCCGGACAATGCCGAGATTTTAAAGCAGATGGAGACTCTGCTTGACGACCCCGACAGCAAGATTCAGAAATTCTTTCTGCGTTTCAGGTCTTTTCGCAACATGCTGCTCATTGACAGGAAACTGATGGCAGACCAATTCAGAAGCGGCGAGCTAACGCTTGGCGGAATGCCGTCCTTGCCCGATGTCTTCCTTGACAAACCCGTAGAGCCTGTAGAGCTTATACACTCGGTAGAGGTGTTATTAGGGAAGTAGCGCTCCTGATACTTGTGTTTCAGATATGGATAAAGTGAAAGAGTTTACGGGATAATGACGACAATGGATGATAAGGCTGTAATAACCGGCATTGGCGTAACGTGCGCTGCCGGGCGGACGCCAGATGAGCTGTGGGACTCTTTGCTTTGCGGCAGAGGCGGTGCAGTTCACATGGGCATTGGCGAGTTTCCCTGCAATGCTGCGGCTCTGGCTGAATGTCCAACCCCTGAGACACTTAATATCAAACCGCGCGACTCACGCATCATGAAAACGCACTCATACCTGTTGATAGACAGCGCCATAAAGGCATACAGCGCTGCCGGCATTGCCGCGTATCCTGAGATTACGCCCGGCGATATTGGGTTTTTCGCCGGACTTCCAATGATTGACTACGAGATAGACGACCTGCTTGCCGCGGTGGCGAAGTCCTCAACGGCTGATGGCTTGTTGGACTATGGTAGCTTCTACTTAAAGGGCTATCGGGAGATATATCCGCTTTGGCCGCTTTCGATGCTTAATAATATTGCCCTCTGTCAGGCATCTGTAAGGCTTAGCATTCGCGGGGAAAACACCGTGTTCTCGGCACATGCCGACTCTGGCGTATCTGCAATTGCAGAGGGGGTTATGGCGGTATCAGGGGGCAGGTCAAAGGTCGCCCTGGTTGGAGGCGTAAGCGAAAAGGTTACGGCGCTGAGCCTTGCACGCGGCCATATAGCCGGAGTGTTGAAATCCTGCGTGGACGACATCCTGCCATGCCGCCCGTTTTCCTCTTTGAGATGCGGCACGATTTTGGGTGACGGCGCTGCCTTCCTGGCTATTGAGACGCTGTCCTCTGCGCATAAGCGCGGGGTCACTCCAATAGCCGCTATAACCGGATGGGGCAGGGCATTTGGCACTGATGAGCGGCAAGGCCCAAGCATCCATGCGATAAAAAACTCTATGAGTGCCGCCCTGTCTATGGCCGGCCTGAGACCGGCTGACATTTCACTTCTGATAGCCCACGGCGACGGCACAGCCGCAGGCGACAGGCGCGAGGCAGAGGCCATTGGCGAGATGTTCCACTCCTCTTCGCTAAGTGTAATTTCGACAAAGGGCGCATTGGGCAGTCTCTTCTGTGCCGCTGCACCGATTGATGCGGCAGTGGCCGCCTATGCAATTAATGCCGGTCTAATACCGCCGTCTCTATATTCCACACCGGTGGATGAGGCCGTCAACTTTGCGCTTGTGACGCAGTCGCCTTTACAAAAGCAGGTTGACAGGGTTATGATTAACTGCCATAGCTATGAGGGACAGGCCGCATCCCTGATTGTCGAGCGTGTGGGATAACAGCTTGAAATTATGAGATTCTTATTCTACGACAGTGTAACTAAGATTGAAAAAGGCAGGGACATCTCAGGCATTAAGACGTTCTCATTGTCTGAGGAATTTCTGCGTGGGCATTTTGATAAGCAGGCCATTGTTCCCGGCGTCATTCTCATCGAGGCAATGGCGCAGCTGCTTGGCTGGCTCGTCATTTATTCACACGACTTTCAACTCTCGCCGATATTGACGCTGGTCGAGGGCGCACACATCCCGCCCCGCCTGAGGCCGGGATTTAAGGCTGAAATATATGGAGAGATAATCTCCACCACCAAACGCGACACGCTGGGGGCGGCCTCCGTATTTATTGACGGGCAGAGGGCGGCCTCCGCACAGAGGATAATCTACAGCCACTTCGATAAGATCGACCCTGATGAGCTGAGGCAGCGGTTTTGCTACTACAGCGGGCTAAAAGACGGTGCACCAGAAGGCCGCTAAACGAGTCGTCGTAACCGGCCTCGGCATGGCAACCGCCCTGGGGCTTGAGGTTATGGGCAACTGGGAAAAGGCTCTTGCCGGTGTCTCCGGCGTAGACCGTATAGATAAGACAATGCTCGCCGGTGCGGCAAGTTCGCCGGTTGCGGCTGTTGCCGCGATTAACGAGATGAGTTGGGGCCGTATAGCTGAGGCATTCCCTGAAGAGGCCGCCTCTTTGGATGAAAGACGAACGATGTTTGCCCTGTGGGCTGCAAAGGAGGCGCTCTCTGACGCCCGTCTGATTAATTCCGACCTCAGGCGGGAGCGCTTTGGAGCGGTCATTGCCGCCGGTTTAGGCGTCAACCGGCTTGAGGATATAGCGCGCTGGCACCGTGACGGCAAGTTTAACTTATCAGGATTTTCAAAGGAATATCACCATAGCTCTGGCGATTCCATTATAAGAAATAACTCACACCGTGCGGCGGCGGCTATAGCCGCGAGGTTTTCCATCTTTGGCCCTAATGCAACGATTACTACGGCTTGCGCCTCAGCCACACAGGCCATCGGCACCGCCTTCAGGATGATTCAAAACGGCGAGGCGGACGTCATAGCAACAGGCGGGGCAGACTCGATGATTAATCCCATTGGGCTTGTCTTTTTCGTCCTCTTGCAGGCGGCATGTACCGGTTCTGAAAATGTTACGCAGCTCTGCCGCCCGTTTGACAGAAAGCGCTCCGGTCTTGTCATGGGAGAAGGTGCAGGCATTGTCATTCTTGAAGATTACGGCCATGCAAAAGAACGAGGCGCAAAGATATATGCCGAGGTGGCAGGCTATGCCTCTTCGATGGACGCCTATCAGGTTACAGCCCCCATACCTGACGGCTCCGGCGCCGAGGCCGCCATGCGCAGTGCCCTGATAGACTCCGGGCTGGGAACTGACTCTATAGACTACATCAACGCCCACGGTACTAGTACAAAGCTAAACGACGAGGCCGAGACCGCCGCAATCATAAGGGTTTTCAAGGAGCGCGCCCTTGATGTTGCCATAAGTTCAAGCAAGTCTATGATAGGACATTTGCTTGCCGCCTCGGGCGGTCCTGAGTTTATTTTCACAGTCTTGAGCGTTGTAAACGACGAGATACACCCAACTATAAACCTGACGCATCCTGACCCTAAGTGCGGCCTCGACTATGTCCCGCTGGTCAAACGCCGCAAGACGGTGCGTGCGGCCATCTCAAACTCATTTGGTTTCGGAGGCCAGAATGCCTCGATAATAGTAAAGAAGATATCGGATTAACATGCGCGCGGCTCTCTGCCAGAGCCGCGCCACATACTACATCATGATTTCATAAACTGTATATTCATAAACTGCACAATTTCCTTGCGGCTTCCTAAAAACACAGGGGTTCTTGAGTGAATCTGCTCTGGTTTGGCCTGAAGCAGGTCGCCCTTGCCCTCGGTTGACATGCCGCCGGCCTGCTCGACTATCATTGACATGGGAAGCACCTCATATAGCATTCGCAGTTTCCCCTTCTTGCTCTTTGCATCTGCAGGGTAGGCAAATATGCCGCCTTTGAGCAGTGTCCTGTGGACATCGGCAACCATTGTGCCGCTGAAGCGCGCCGTGTATCCCTCGTCTTTCAGCGTGTCGAAATAGTCCCTTATCCTCTTGTCCCACCCTTTAGAGTTCGATTCGTTTACCGAGTAAATCTTGCCGCTTTCAGGGATCTTCATATCCTTGTGCGACAATAAGAAAAGCCCTACCGAGGGGTCAAGCGTAAATGCGTTCAGACCCGTTCCCGTAGTATAGGCAAAGACCGAGGATGAGCCATAGATTACATATCCTGCCGCTATCTGCTTATCGCCACCCTGGAGGAAATCATCGGCTGTGCCTGTATTTTTTCTGTAAATAGAGAAGATAGTCCCGATGCTGACGTTTACCTCTATGTTGCTTGAGCCGTCAAGCGGGTCGAAGGCAACGACATATTTACCTGCCGCCCCTTTTTCAGGGTAGATTACATCGTCAAGCTCCTCGGACGCTATAGCGTAGAACTGCCCGCTGTCAGACAATACCCTTATAAGGACATTGTTTGCAAACTCATCGAGTTTCTGAACCTCTTCGCCCTGTATGTTTACCTTCATCGCCTGACCGAATATCTCGGCAAGCCCCGCCATTCTCACATGCGAGGCGATTATCTTCGTTGCGGTCTCGATGGCCATCAACGCTATGGACAACGACCCAGTAGCGCTTGGATACTTTCTCTCTTCTTCCAGAATATACCTGTTTAAATCCATTCCAATATTTGGCATAATCGTAACCTCCTCGTGATGTTTATCACCCCTATTCTAACATAATTGCCCCAACGACAATGTATACTTTTTCTTTGACAACATGATACTATCGTACTAATGCTGTATGGCGAGAAAAATATCTCTGAGGCCGCGATTGAGCTATGGGAAAATCCCCATCCCGGCAGGGATTATGAAATTAAAATAGACATGTCGGAATTTACCTGCCTCTGCCCGCGCTCAGGCTACCCGGACTTTGCCGTTATAAAAATAACCTATGTGCCGGACAAGCTCATCATTGAGTTGAAATCCCTGAAACTCTACCTAAACTCCTTCAGAGATAGACACATATCGCACGAAGACGCGGCAAATGTCATCTATAATGAGTTATATGACAAGCTCTCGCCGCGCTATTTAGAGGTCATAGGGGATTTCAATCCCAGAGGAAACGTAAAGACCGTTATCAGGGTAACTTCTGAAAGCGGCGCCGCAGCGCCAAAATAATAAACAGACTTATTTCGGCCTGTTCAAATCAGTATATAACTTAATAATCGCATCTATCATTTTGTCCTGCGAAAACAGGGCGCTGTATCTTTTGCGGCAGTTGCCGGATAACAGACTGTATAGCTCCTGGTTTGCGGCGATTTTCTCTATTGCCTGCGAGAGTGCCGCCGCATCTTTTGGCTTTACTAATAGGCCGGTTTGTTCGTGCTGATTTACCCAGCTTACGCCTGTTGGGATGTTTGTCGTTATCAGCGGCTTGCCAAAGGACATCGCCTCGACTAAGACTATTCCAAACGCCTCGGAACGCTCTGTTGACGGCAGGCAGAATATGTCACATGCCTCGTAGTATGAACCTATGTCTGCACCCCTTATGCTGCCCGGCATTACTACCTTTTGTGATAGTTCTTTTTCGGCAATCGTCGTCTTTAATTTCTCAGAAAGCGGCCCGTCCCCTCCTATTATTACGACATAGTCGTCAGAGAGCCTGCCTGCCGCCTCTATCAGGTAATCATAGCCTTTGTAATATACCAGCCTGCCTAGTGAGTAGATGATTTTTTTCCCCCTGTAACGGTTTCGTATCTCTGCGACTTTTTCTTGATTTGGCTTAAGGGCCGTTGTGTTTATCCCAAATGGGATTATCGCGGTTTTGTTTGCAAACCCCCTAAG
>JAKOEO010000083.1:10934-11580 GCA_022321325.1 Candidatus Magnetominusculus sp. LBB02
CGGCCAGGATATACGCTGTCTGCTGCGCCCACTACGACTAATTTAATGCCGTCAAAACGGCATGACTTAAAGGCGCGAATCAATTTGCGGAGGTTCTTCCTTGGATTCAAAGAGGCAACGGCCAAAATATAATCGCCAAGCGGCTCTGCAAACCCTGCTTTTGCCCGTTGACAGAAATCATCGCTGACGCCAGGCTGGATGACCTCTATCTTTTGTTCCCGTACGCCGCAGTGCTTAACTATCTCGCCCTTTGAAAACTGGCTTGAGGTAATAATCCTGACGGCCTTTTTTGCAAGCATGGGAATAAGGACGCTGTAGAGGCGGCCAATGCCGGCAGCGTACCACATGGGGTTTATCAAAAAGGCAACATCATGGACAGTCAACGCAAACCTCTCGTAAAGAAAAGGCGATGTCTGCGTAAGATTAAAAAGCAGCGGGTTATTATGCGCCTTTAAATATCTCAACAGGTCAATCTGTTCCCATAGGTGGCCTTTAAGACTGCCATATTGCAGCGGTTTTAGTTCGTGTGATGCCGAAACCCCCTTAGGCGCTACCAGTGAAATGTCATTTTGGCTAATGCGCCGTGATATTTCAAGTGCAAAGCGCTGCACACCGGTAAGGGGCTGTGCCAGAAATCTTGCGTTTA
>JAKOEO010000083.1:11590-12462 GCA_022321325.1 Candidatus Magnetominusculus sp. LBB02
TCAAGTGCAAAGCGCTGCACACCGGTAAGGGGCTGTGCCAGAAATCTTGCGTTTATCACAACGTTGCGTTTCATTAATAACGTCAACTCAGGGCAGCCATCAGACCCTGTGTCTTAAAACCTTAAAGGCCACATAGTTCATAAACAGCAGCGGTTTGGCGCGTCTTGACTTGAGGATACGCCTAAAAAGCGGGGAAATCTCTGAAAGCCTGTTAATAAGCTGCGATTTGTCCATATAAACGGCAGGCAGGTCTACCGGCTGCCCGTCAGCCCTCCATGTAACGACCTGAATGTCCTTGTGTCCAACAGGGTAAGTCTTCAGAAAATTAGTGTCGGCAATAAATTTAGTAAACCACCTGGGGATTTCCGGGTTTGCGGCGGCCATAATCAGGAAAATCCAATAAGCCCTCGACGCGTCCTTTTGAATAGGGGCGCCCTTGCACCAGTTATACGTACGCGCCGACTCAACAGGGTCGGCAATAATATTGTCAATAATCCCCTGTTCGGTAGTGAATCCCTCTCTGACCGCCCTTTTTGCCAGTTCAGTATTGGGAAACAGCGTCATACTGTGCATAACTACCGCAAATGGCCGCTTAAAGGCCATGACAAGGTCAAATGTATCTTTGAGTTCCGATGGACTTTCCCACGGGTGGTCAAGAATGAAATCAATGGTTATGTTTATGGCGTACTTTTGCAATATCGCAATGGCCTCAATTATGCTTTCGTTGGTCTCGCCGCGCTGGAAGACCTCGCGCCTGGTCTTAGACGATGCGCTCTCAACGCCGACCATTGCCTTTACCAGCCCTGCCTCTTTTAACAGGGCAATGTTTTCGTCTTTTATCTTCAGCGGATGTATCCATATAGTAAACTCAA
>JAKOEO010000083.1:12639-13690 GCA_022321325.1 Candidatus Magnetominusculus sp. LBB02
GCGACCTGATATTGGCATTGCTGCAGTATGTACAGCCAAACGGGCAGCCGCGAGAGGTTTTCGTGTGAAAATGCGATGTGATGCCGTTTAGAAAAGGATCTCCAACGGCCACGGAACCGTCAGCAATTATCGTATATTTATTTTCGTTACCAAGGTCCTGAGATGCAATGGCGTCGAGGTCTTCCGGCGGGTTTCTCTTTATATAGGAAGTGTTGCCTTTGTACATAATGCCGGGGATATCTGCGGTATCCTGCCCCATCTGAAGGCGGCTGCATAACTCGATGAGCGATTCCTCGCCTTCCCCTACGCAGACAAAGTCCGTCAGTGTGCTTTGCAGACAAAACACCGGCGACATCGTAGGATGAACGCCGCCCAATATTACCGGGGCAGAGCAGCAGGACTTAGCACGCCGGACAATCTCCACGGCAACAGAGTGGCAGAATGTGCTTAGTATGCTTACGCCCACAAGAGCCGGCTGTATCTCCATTATCAGCCTGTCAAGGGCCTGAAACTCCGCCTCTGTCTTGTTCTGCCCGTTTTGAAGCAGATTGGCCCCAAAGTAGATGTTATGGACATTGAACCCGGCACGTTTGAGATTTGCAGAGAGGCATCTCGTGCCATAATTTTCGACATTGTCAATGCTTATCAGCACAACGTCAAACACTTAATCTGACCTCCGGGCATGAGGCTTAGCAATGAATTGCTCCATTGCGAACTCTAACATTATCAGGGTCTTATTGTCAATTTAAGCGGCGAACATTGACTTTTTATAAGCCTTTCACTATACTACCAAGTACGTGCGATGGTTAAAAAAAACGGCAATGGCAGCCTTGTTCTGGCAGCTTTCCACAGACTAATATCGCTTAAGGCCGTGGCGTTTCGTTTTGGGCGCGAGGTCATAAACAACAGATATATGCTTCAGTGTCTGGTGCTTCGCGATTTAAAGAGCCGCTATACCGGCTCTTTTATAGGCGTCTTCTGGGCGGTGATTCACCCTATTGTTACGGTTATTACGTATTCTTATGTCTTTTCATTCGTAATGAAGGTAAGG
>JAKOEO010000084.1 GCA_022321325.1 Candidatus Magnetominusculus sp. LBB02
ACTGACAACCCTGAAATCGTTCGTTCCATGACTTCCTTCGACTGGTTCAATACTCTATGTGTGACGTAGTATTAGTATGAGTATCCAACCACTCTATTCCTTGCCGCTCATCCATCCTCTTCAGGGCACGCCTCGATGAGTCTTCGCTTACAACCTTCGTCATCCCCACCAAGACACTTGGATTTACCCCATCGCTACGTATCGCCGTTATATGGGCATACCGTCTTTGACCCGCTAATACCGATAACAACAGTGTACCCAGTACATCTTCCTTTGTCGGCGCATTAGAGCTGCCGTACTGAAGTGGACAGTCCTCTATAAACGCATCATACAATCCGCTTACCTTTATGAAATTTATAAAAAATGGAGGCTGTCCTAATGGCGTTACCGCTGTTTCCGAATTCCATTCTACGTGTACTTTTCCTCCATACGTGTCTACACTCACATCATGGTTTTTCTTCAATTCTCCTTTATTTTGCCCTTCTCCCATCGGGTGAGTTCTCCTTCTTCTCTTTTTTGCCATAACTCCTTGTCTTATATATTATTTTTTCCCTATATTATAATTCAACTGCTTTTTTTAGGATTATGTGTTTTGGGCAATAGCCCGTTTCCATCTTACATCAAATCTGTCAAAGTGCGTTTGCCCTGCTGCCGTTTTACTATAGTTTGGTCAAGTCTCGTCATCTTATTCTGTCAAGTCATGAGATAACGGCAAAAAAAAAGAGGCAGTGCCGTAAGCACTGCCTCTTTTTGCGTTCTATACTAATAAGTGAACTGCTGATAATTGGTCTGAGGCGTATACGGGTCAGAGCATATATAGCCTACAAGGTTGCGTTTAGGGTTCGTGCTGCCCTGGAAACACGCCATAGGTAAATCCGTGCATGACCATGAAGCGCCCGTTCCAGAACCTCCAAGTGTGCCCATTTGAACTAGCATCACCCTGCCGCCATAAGAGCTAGCCGAAGGAACAGCAACGGCTACGCTGCCCATCGCAATACCGTCCACATTTATAGTCATCCCCTCAAAAGAGAGCATACGCGTCTGGCGCGCATAGACGATCGCGTAGTTACTCAGCGTATTTAAGTTAATCAACTGCGAGGTTAAACTGGAGCCTGCGGCAACAGCAGATACATTGAAGTGTATTGAAGCGTTGTCGTTCGTCCTGTTTGAAATGATACAGTAGATACTCTTGTCACCCCCAGCTGTAGTGTTCATGTAAGGCATAGTGTATGTAACATTGTCATTCTGGGTGGCTTGCAGGCTTCTTCCGCCCGACATAAACACCACGCTTAGCGCAACAACCGCCAGCAATAGATACAAAAAACTTTTTCTCATCACTTCCTCCTTAGCTTTATTTAGCTATCTTTACTTAATAATCCTAAAAGGCGCTGATGTTTCATGCTCAGACCGCCTTGGCTGCTGTGGCTAATACGTGTAAATCTTGTTGTATGGGCCGCCGTAAGTCGTGGCTGTCGGAGCCGTCGTTAAGGATGTTCCCCTAACTAGCGTACCGTTGCTTATTCCAGCCTGAATCCTATGCATCTGCTCGTCTGAACACATATATCCGACCAAGTTTCTCTTTGGCGCAGTTGTGCCCTGGAAACAGGCCATCGGCATATTTCCACATGACCAGTCATTGTTTGCCGCGGTTCCATATTTTACATTGCCTGCTAGTGCATTAGTTACGCCGTCGAAATTGTTTGCCGCATACTGCGAAAATCTCAGTTCACCGCCATAAGATCCGCTGAGGTTGGACAAACTCGCATTAATAGAGCCTATCTTAGAGCCGTCTAAGTTGATATTCTGACCCTCAAAAGAGATCATGCGCGTTTGGAAGGCATAGACCCAATTGGTTGACCCTGAGACCAAATCGCTCTGTTGTGTTGATGATGTTGTCAGCGCGTTGCCGTCAGATACCACAAAGAAGTGTATTGAAGCATTATCCTGCGTCATATTCGATACAACACAGTAGACCGGTTTATCGGATGCAGTAGTCAAATACGGCAGAGTGTATGTTACGTTGTCCCCAAGAAGCGCGTAAACACTGCCCTGGTTTCCGCCCCATACAAACAGCCCGGTTAGAACAACCGCCGCTATCATTAAATATACTATACTTTTCCTCATCATTGTCCTCCTTGTCTTTTATTTTACCTAACAAGTGTGTTAACACTACTCCTGCCATGCAGGCACCTTTATATCGTCCGCCACGCTGCCTATGTTCTCTATCTATCACACCCCCTTTTCTCTCTTTGCTCTTCACTCGTCATGAGTTCAAATGTCTGTGGCGTGCTTGCTATTATCTAGCACATAGTATACAGATTGCAAACTCATTTGTCAATACAAAATACGCCGAAACCTTCAGCACTTACTTAACCGCCGTACTTTTTTTGCTTAACAATATCTTTTCCCCACATCCTGCGGCACAGGCATCTGTCCCTTCCATCTGGTACCACCTCCTTCACGGACTTCTGCCTTTCCATTCTCCATTCACTCCTCTTGTCGGACATTAAACCAAAAAACTTAAGTACTATTTATTATTTCTTTTCTCATCGGCGCCCGTTTCGCCTGATGCCTGCGCACTTTAATGCCGGTTGGAATCCAGCCACCATTATTATTTGTTAAACCACTCGAAGCGCTCCCCTATTTCCTTCGTTAAGTTATGAGCGTCATCGGTGTTTGTCAGTATTCGCGGCGTTATAAATATTAATAACTCTGTCCTTTTAACTTCCTGTGAACTGAATTTAAAGGCATAGCCGATTATTGGAATATCGCCCAGAAGCGGGATTTTATTTTCTGTTACGCTGTTTTGCTTGCTCCTTATTCCTCCTAGAATGACTGTCTGTCCGTTTCCGGCTACTACCTGGGTCTTGACCTTTCTTTTTCTTATCGTTGGGGAGTCTATGCTTGAGGTTGCATTGGTTTGGGCCTCGCTGACTTCCGTCGTGATATCGAGCGAAACCAGCCCGTCAGCATTTATCGTCGGTTTTATCGTTAAGATCATTCCTGTCTGCACGTATGTAACGTTTCTCAATATACTTGAGGTTGACGTTAGGTCAGCGGCTGTCGATTCGCTGGTTATGACCGGCACATCGTCACCGACCTGAATCGTTGCCTCCTCGTTATCAACAACCATAAGGTGCGGTTTCATAAGAATCTCTAACTTATTATCTTTTGAAAGCGCATCAAGCAGCACCTCCGCCTTATTATTGTTTGCCAGGAAGCTAAAAACCGTGCCCGCGGTTGTAACGCCGAGATTGCCAATCGTAGAGCCTGTGAAATGGCCCTTAAGCATTGCCCCTTTTATCATGCCCTCAAGCCCCAGCTCGTTAGAGTTGTCTATGGACAGCTCGGCCACCGTCCCTTCTATCAGCACCTGACGGGGCGGCGTATCTATCTCTTTCAGAAGACCAAGCAAAGACCGGTATATAGGCGGCGTAGTCATCATTATTACCACGTTTCTTTTATTGTCGGCTGTTATCCTTATTTGAACGTCGGGGGCGTTGGGCAGGGTTATTACCGCAGTGCCCGTGGCTGCTGTGGCTGCCGGGGCTGCCACTGTAGAGTGGGTAGCAGCTGTCTGGGCTGCCTCTGCCGATGTCGTGGTAGATGCCTTTTGAGAGCCAAACTCGCCCGGCGACTTCTTTTCTTTATCGAGAACAGTCTTGCTGGCAGCCGGCTGGCTTGTCTGGGCCTTTATCCCGTAGAGGCTCTGAATAGTTGAGACCAGCTCAGTCGCCCTTGAAAATCTTGGGAAATATGTAAATGTCTTTTCTCCGGCACCCGCCGACTCCGCCGTATCGAGGCGCTCTTTCCACTGCATCACCATCTGGGCGGACTGCTCATCAGGCGCCACCGCAAGGATGCTGTTGAGAAACTTAATCGGCACCAGCGTTATGCCTGGGTCTTTTGGATTCGTAGCCGCCGCAATCCCCAATCCGTTGAGTATAGTTGTCATCTGCGTAATATATTCCTCTGGTTTCCAATAGGTTAGTTTTAAGAGAACCACCCGTTTCTGCTTGAGATATGGCACATCCATGATATCTATCAGGTTGAGGCACTCGCGTATTGTTGCCGCAGGGCCGGTTATCAGTACGGCGTTTTCTTTTGCGTATGGTTTAACCGACAGCGCGGTTTTATAAAATTCAGAGGCCAGGGCCGCCATCTCAGAGGCGCCTATGTATTTTAACGCAACTATCTGGACAATCTTTGCCGAGCTTACCGGCACGTCTCTGCCAACCTTGACGTCCACCGGTTCGCCGCCTTCGCCGGGTTTCAGAATATACAGGCTTCCGGCCTTAGCGCCCACCAACAGTCCCTGCTGTCTAAGCAATTCCACCACTATCTCCAGCGTCTTGGCCGCAGGCATTTCTTTTGTCATATGAAGGGTAACCGGCGTCTTCATTGACTTCACCGCTTCGTCAATAAAAAACGTTACCTTTAGCGCCTCTCCCACGGCGTGGATTACGAAGTCCGACAGAGGCATTCCGTCAACATTTATCAGCACAGGCTTGTCCTCCAGCGCAAGTTTCGAGGCGTCTATAGGCTCAAGCGCAAGGGCGGCGTCTCTGGATTGCGCCTTATCAAAAGACGGAGTCTCTATCTCCACAGGTTTATGAATGGGCGGCTTTTCGCTAAGCAGGTCTAAGGACTTGTACTTTTCAGTCGAATTGTCAGAAGAGGCTGTAGAGTTGTCACCGTTTAGAGTTGCGTTGTCGCCTGCGGCAACTCTCTTCTGGGGAAGCTCCAGCATATTAGCCATCGTTGTAGGTTTGATATTGTCATATTTCGCCGCGCATGACGCCATGATGAGCAAAAACAGGACAAAAAACACGCTGCCGCTTAACTGGGATTTCACTTTTTTACCGAGAATATCTTTAATTTTATCTCACCTTCCTGATTTTTTAATGTTATAGAGGTCATTGCTACCTCGCTTAGAACGGTCTCATCGGGAAGCTGCTGTCCCTCTTGCCTATAATAGTAGCGGCCTTCGCTGTCTGCTATGACTGCCACCTTCCGTCCCGACGAAAGAATCCCTATCAGCTTATAGGTCAGCTTCATTTCACCCTGCTGCATTGGGTCGGCAGGATATTTCCCGTCTGCCGTAAAAACATTTCTTCTGAATATCTCTTTATAATCCCTCTTAGAAGTCTCAAGGATTAGCGCCAATGTCCGCTTCTTATTATTTCTGATACTTTCCATATCCTTAGCAGCCCTTCCATTATAACTTATTACAGGGTTTTTTACAATCATCTGCGGTATCGCCGCCGATAGCAATATTATAATTAATATGTCTTTGGCATATCTTTTCGACCACGCCGCCGCCTTAGCCGCGCCATTTCGTATATAGTTATTTAACATATCAAATCTTCCTTATATAACCCGTTACTATAACCTTGGTTATGTAGGAGTTATCCATGGCGTTTATCTCGATGTTTTTTATCCTCAACACTGGTTTGGCGCTTTGGACGGCTTTGAAGAATCTATACGTCGGCCTGAGCTGCCCCTGAATCCTTATCAACACCGACGCCTCGATTAACTCCGCGTCCTCTGCGCCTTCGATGAGCTGAAAGTTTTGTACTGAGAGCGCGTTTGCCTCGGCGGACTTTGTCAGCTGGTTTACAAGCGCCGTCTGTATTGCCGTCCTGTTGCTTCCCCTGGGATAGATTAAGGCGTCAACTTCATTATTCAGTTCAGGGTCGTCCTTGACGTCAACCGCCAGATACCTTTGAAGCAAATCAGACTTAGAGGCATATGTGTTGAGGCAATCCTCCACCAGGGCTGTCTTTTTTCCGACGGCTGTCTTAACCGAAACCACGGCAAAACGGGCTATTGATAAGATTATCAACAGGTAGAGACCTATCTTTTTAAAATCGCCGCTCATACTTTTAGTTTCCCTATTTCCCTCTAAAATAACTTATTAGTCTTCATTAGTGCCGACGGGCTTGACGCCCGGTTTATGTTTGCCGACGGAGCTGCCACTGCGTTTGGATTTGCGTTCATAATGGCCGCAGGAACTGACGTCTTGCCGACTGCCGCCTGCGGCGTGATGGCAGCAGGAGGCGCAGACATCGCCGCGGTAAAGGCCGTACTGGAGGCATTATTGGCATTAGTGGTTGAGATGGTATCGCGCATCTCCAACGAAAGGCGGAACTTGTAGCTTTGGCCTTCTCTGGTCGGCTCTCCCATGAGTTTTACCGTCTCGACTTCTTTTATAGTGCTTAGCTTGTTTATCACCCCAGACGGGTCGGCAGAGACAAGGTTAACATCAACATTTCTATTATTTATATTTAACTGAGTTACGTGAGAACCGTCAGAAATCACCCTTGAAAGAACCTCGATGACATCGAGCGGCGGGGTAAGGTCGCCCACTTTTTTGGCCAGGGCAACCAGTAGTTTTGCCGTTACATCCTTGTCCTGCAGCTCTGCAAGCTCTGTTATCCTTTTTGACGCCTTTGCGGTTTCCCTTTCGATATCCTCTATGGACATGTCAAGTTTCCTCATAGACAGCCATGATGAGGCCGTATAGGCGGCCATTGAATAGACGACAATCCGAAAGAGCAGCTCCTTGTCCACCGCCGACTGCCATGACCTCGTGCTGAAAGGGGCCAGCTTAAAGGAATTCAAGCCTTTTAACGATATCGGATACCCTTCATCTTTTATTGCGTTTATTGGAATATCCATAATGGCGCTGCAAGACGGCAAGTCCATGCCACAGAGGTTTAGCCGCTTTATCTCTTGCCAACAAGCCCCAAGACTGCGCAGAAATACCTCTATACCGCTTTCAGTAAGCGGGATAGCGAGGCTGCGGCTGCCGATAAAGCCGTTTGGGCCGTGGGCAATGGCATAAACCTTTTCCCCTTCCGCATAAATCGTAGCCTCCATCTGGGCAGATACGAACAATAAGTCCTCCGGAATCAGGTAATTAAGAGGAAATTCCTTTGCCAGCGCCTCTACATCGCGGCTCTCCCATGCCCATATGTCCACAAGCGTGTAGTTTGCATGGCTCTCAAATATATTATAGTGAAACGCAGGGGCGGCAATCATAGGAAACATCTCAGCCAAATCGTTAGATATGATTCCTTTAAGATTTTTTTGAGTTTTTTGCTGAAGCGGTGGATATTTCTCTCTCCAATAGAAGACAAGCTCTCTGCTTAGGACAAGGACATTTTTCCCCATAAATTTATTGGTCTTCCCATTTAAGGCCACGCTTATGCCTGCCTTTGATATCTTGTAGAACTCGCATCCCGCCTTTTTAGCATAGCAGACCGTTAAGGATTGCCCCCCCGTAGTGGTGGCTGCCGGTGATTTAAATCCTCTGAACAAACCCTCAAGCGCCTTCACACTCAGCCCTCCTTCCAATAATAAAGCGAATAGGGGGCCGAGGCCGTCGGATATAGCCCAATGCCGGCGTTTATCGTATAGAGATTCTTCAAAAACCCGTATGACACCGTTATCTCCAGATAACGCGACGGCGCAAACAGGTCATACTCAAGGCTGTGTATTCTTCTTCCGGTAATGTTATAAAACAGTTCTTCTGGAACATCCTCCCCCCTGTCTATATATTCGGCGAGGATTTTCCGGCCGTCTTCGCTGATGTCCAATGACGCAAGCATTGCCACAGGGGCTGCCGACGCCGGATTAAACCCCGTTGTGCTTGGAAATATTGTGATATATGGTTTGATTTTCTTATATAATTCCCAGCTCATCCCCCGGATAAGAAGGAGTTCCTCCATGTACTGCATTGTGAAATTCCTGGGGGTATAGGGCATGCCAATGCCTTTGTAATACTCAGACTCAGCGCCCTGCGGCCTTGCGATGTCATCTGCGTCAGTCCAGTCATTGACTGAATCTGTAATGACCGCCACGTTGCTTTTGTCATCCACAAGCCTGATAAGCCTTTGGAATTCACTGCCGGCGCCGCCGTAAATGGAGATCCTGCCGTTAGTGTCCTGTACGTTTATTGCTATGTCATCGCGCACCTTTAATGTTTTATTGTTAAGGGGAATTTTATCAAATCCTATAAGCGAGCTGTCTGAGACAATGATTCGGTTAGAGGCCAGCGTACCTGTCAGCACGGCAAAGAGCAGCGTATCAAACACTGATACTGCCGTTGTCATCGCCTCAGCCTTTTCCTTCAACGCCTCGGCTGTCCTGACGTGTTCCTTTACCAGCCAGTTAAAGGCAATGCCCACCACTATAATTATGGCGGCAAGGAAAATCGTCAGCAGCACTGCCGAGCCGGCCTCGTCTTTTTTAAACATTTTCACTGTCTGTCTCATCTTCCTATATTAATGCAGGATTGCGGTAAATCGTCGCATTAGTAGAGACGCTGAATATACGGCTGCCGGGGCGTCCGTCCTTCTTGTAAGATATCCTCACGTATTTAGGCAACTTTTCTCCTTTTTTCCCGTAATACTCACGGCTCCAGTCCCAGAGCTTCGTAAGCGGGTCTTCTACATAGCTTTCAAAGCGCACATCGCTTACGTCTTCAATTATAACAAAAGAGTTACCTTTTTTATAGTCGCCGCTTTGATAATCTTTTTCCAGCTCTTCCTGTTTTTTTACATATACCGGCAGCTCATAGTAAACGACATCAAGGCTCTTTTCATGTCTTTGCGTTACTATCCACGCGACAACCGGCACGTTATCGGCCATAGGGGCGCCGCTTACATAACTAATCACATCAGGGTTGCATATATAATAAGGATACCAGCGCTGGCGGCTGCCATCGTCTATGTAGTAAAACAGCATCCCGCTCATGCTCTTGTGCAGCCAGAAGCTGCGTGCCGCCTTCCAGAGATTCACCCCTTCGTCCATCACAGTCTTGTACTGCTTAAAACCCTGGTTCAGGGCTGCCGTTGACAGAAGCACCATGGCGGTAAATATCGCCGTTGCCACAACCACCTCTATCAGAGTAAAGCCTTTACGGGATATCATCCAGCTCTCCGGATTTTGGCTTATACTTAAACAGGACGATGCTATAGTCCCTTGAAAGTAGGCCATATGTCAGTTTAAAGTTAACCCTGTAAAGATATATGTCATATCTAGTTGTGGCGTTTATGAGTATTGAGGGCGTGCCTTGTCTTTCAAGTACCGTATCCCATGAAACAGTGACGCCCTCGCCAATGGCCTCTGTGCCATGGGCGCTCTTAATGGCAAAGGCCCTGAGATAGTTTATCGCCTCCGGGACTTTAGAGGCAATCATGTTTGAGTCTTTCACCCTCTGAAGCGACTCAAATCCTATGCGAAACAGATACATGGTAGAGGCTATGCTTGCCGTGAGAATGAGACTGGCTATCAGGATTTCTATTACAAGAAAGCCGTCTTCAAATCGGCGGCTGTCACTATAGCTCATCATCGGCCTCAACTCATCGAGATATTGCCTAACGGGGCAAAGATCTTTACCGTGTATTTTATATCCCTGACATACACTTCAATATTGCCGCCGCTTGTCGTGCCGTTATTAAAAAACATCACCGGATGTTCCATAGACACATATGCCGCAAGGGGCGGTTTCTCTGTCTTTTCGTCTGATTTATCAACAATCGGCCACGGCACATCGTTTGCATAAAGCACTCCGTCAACCGCCTTTATATAGAAATCCTGGCCGGTGAGAAATGCCTCGCGCTGTATCTGCGTTACCAGCACTAAAAGCCGCTCCGCATCGAGCGATGCCGCATATCGCTTGTACATATTGACTGAAAATGGAATGGCCACGGCCAGCACCACCGCAATAAGCGCCGTTACTATCAGAATTTCTATTAGAGTAAAGCCACGTCGGCATCTCAAAACTTTATATTCCCCACGCTCATAACGGTAAGTATCATTGATATGACGATAAACCCCACAACCGCCCCCATCACCGTTATAATCAGCGGCTCTACCAGAATCACTATCTTTTTAATCGTCCTTTTGAATCTGTCGTCAAACACGTTAAAAAGCTCAAGGAAAATCTCTTTCATGTTGCCGCTTTTTTCGCCAACGGTTATCATATTGGCCGCTATCTCAGGCAGCAGCTCAATATGCAAAAACACATCGCCTATCGGCCTGCCCTCTTTTATCAGCTTAATCGAAGGCTCTAACGACTGCTTTACCTTGACGTTTTGTATCAGGTCTATGGAAAATCTTAACGCCTTGATAAACTCTATCCCGCTTGAGAGCATCGTATACATCGAATAAGAAAACCTCGACAATTCAAGATTTATAATCATAGTCCTCATCATTGGAATCGAAAGGGCATAGGAGTAACCGACATGAAGCAGTCTTTTCATGTCAACCAGCTTATAAAACGCAAACGCAATCACTATCGCGGCTATAAAGACCTTTACGTCCATAAACTCCGACGCCTTTAGCAGCATCTTAGAGGCAAAGGGCAGCGTTTGAAGCTGATCCTGCCCAAATACGGTAAAAAACCGCGGGATAATGAACTTAAATATGACAAACAGGGTAACGCAGCTGGCAATTACCAAAAATGCGGGATATGTCAGAGCGTTTCTTATCTCTGCCCGAAACTGTATCTGAAACTGGAGGTGCGAGGCAATCTGCTCAAACGACATGCGCAGGTTTCCAACGCTCTGCCCAACGCGTATAAGCGACACCATGAGCGTGTTAAACAGGCCGCTCTTTTCAAACGAATCAGCCACGCTCTTGCCCGCCCTGATGTCTTTGAGGGCGTTGGTCAGCGTTTCTCTAAGGGCGGCGTTTGAAACCGTACCTACGATTGTCTCTATGGAGCTGTCAATTCTCAGGCCGGCCTTCAGAAGGACACTAAGTTCTCTTGCCATGTTATAGAGGTCTGCCTCTGTAACCTTCTTGCTTTTAAACCCAAGGCCGCCTGCCCTGGCCGAGGAGGCAGACGCCTCTAACGATACAACCTTCAGCCCCTTGTCTTTAAGTTGAATGCGCGCGTCCTTTGTATCATTAGCCGATAGCGAGCCGCTGATTTCCTTGCCTGATTGATCTACGCAGAGGTACTTGAAGTGCGTCACGAGACCCGCAGCACCTCCTCTACTGTCGTCACTCCGGCAATTACCTTTAACAGACCATCCTCTCTTAACGACCTGAAGCCGTGATTTTCCACAAGCGACCTTCTCATCGAGATGATGGACTGCTCTTTGAGAAATTGCTCTTTCAGGTCCTCCGTATATTTAAACACCTCATATACCGCAATCATGCCGCGGTAGCCGGTACCGGCGCACTTGCGGCAGCCCGTGCCGCGTTTCATTGCCAGCTTTAAGCCAAGCGCGTCCTTATATTTTTCATAGAGCTGCATGATGGGAAACTTATCGAGAAGCGCCTTTGGCGGTGCAAACGGCTCCGAGCAGAACTGACAGTTTCTGCGAATAATCCTCTGCGCTATTATGCCAAGTATTGAGGCGTTAAGAAGATAGCCCTCAAGCCCCATCTCGATAAGCCTGAACAGGCTGCTTGGGGCGTCGTTGGTATGAAGCGTAGAGAGCACCAGATGCCCCGTGAGGGCCGACTGCACTGCCACTGCCGCCGTCTCAGGGTCTCTTATCTCGCCAACCATGATAACATCGGGGTCGTGCCTTAATATTGATCTCAGGCAGGCGGCAAACGAAAGTCCTATCTCGTCCTTGACCTGTATCTGATTTATCCCGTCAATCTTATATTCTACGGGGTCTTCGACGGTGATTATCTTTTTCTCTTTTTTGTCGAGACTTGAAAGCATTGAGTATAGAGATGTCGTCTTGCCGGAGCCGGTAGGGCCGGTAACCAGCAATATCCCGTATGGCATATTGATTAATTCCAAGATAGTCGGGGCAACATCCTGTTCTATCCCCAGCTTTGTTATGTCAAAGGTCAGGCGCTCCCTGTATAAGAGCCTCATCACCACACCCTCGCCAATGGCAAAGGGAATGGAGGAGACCCTGACGTCAATCAGGGTTGCAGATATCTTGGTGCTGAACTTGCCGTCCTGTGGCAGTCTCTTCTCGGCAATATCCAGTTTGGCCAGAAGTTTGACGCGCGAGACCAGGGCGAGGAAGAGTTTCTCGTTAACTGATTCAGACTCATGAAGCACGCCGTCAATTCTTAGTTTGATGCGGTTGGATGACTCTGACGGCTCCATGTGAATGTCTGAGGCGCGAAGCTCTACGGCATTGCTGAGGACATTATTAAGGAATTTAATCACCGGGGCCTCCGACGCCATCTCCCTGAGCATTTCGGGGTTGTCGTCAATGCTGAGTGAGACAATGTCTTTGTCGAAAGTCTGAAACGGCCTTGACAGCTCGTTTATCGTCTGCTCAGGAGCAAGCATAATAGTAATGCCGCAGCCCAGCGTCTTAGAGGCGTAATCTAAGGCCGATGACCTCAGAGGGTCATTGGTAATGAATAAAATGGAGCGGCACTTTAGCGGTGCGTCATCGCCGCCTCCTTCAAACTCAGCCGCAACCGGCAGATACCTGTGTCTAAGCAGATACTCCGTGTCTATGAGGCCGGTAATCTTTGCGTAGAAATCGGCGCTTATCTCAGGATTGGCCTCTCTGTCAAACAGCGGGATGTCCAGTTGCTTTGACAGTGCGGCCATCAGTTGGATTTCATTAACCGCCCCCATGCTGATAAGAATTTGGCCAACGTAGCCGCCGACTTCTTTTTGCAGGTCGAGGGCCTTGTTTATCTCGGCGCTGCCAATGCCGAAGAGTTCGGTTAATAGCTGCCCTATGAGCATGGATGCCCGCATTTGTTAAAGCCGGTAGAGGCGCTACCAGTTTTTGATGATCTTGTCATCCATCTTGCCGTTTGGGCCTAAGGAGAGTATGTCAAAACGGCCATGCTCACCGGGACACTTATACTGGTAGTCCCTGTGCCACGGGTCCTGGGGGATAATCTGCTTCGATAGATATGGGCCGCGCCAGTGCTTATCAGTAGACGTAAGCAGCTCGTTCAGGTCTGCAGGGCACCTGCCCACATCAAGATAAAACGACTGCACCGATGTTGAAAGAAGCTCTATCTGTGCGATAGTGAGCTGTTCTTTGGACGTTTCGAAGCGTTGTAAGATATTTGGCGCTATCAAAGAGGCGATAAGGCCGATTATCATCACGACAATGAGGATTTCAATCAGTGTAAAACCCCTCTGGCGGGCGGTATGCCAGA
>JAKOEO010000085.1:0-1700 GCA_022321325.1 Candidatus Magnetominusculus sp. LBB02
GCTATTGAGGTTTGCTAATATTGCATCGCTTGCCTATCCCGTATATTTTATCCATCTGGTGTTTGTGTTTTACATAATTGCGTATCTGCCGTATTCAAAACTGGCCCATATGGTCTATAGGACGACGGCGATTTGTTACGCGAAGATGGCAAACCGGGACATAATGTAAGTCAACTAATTAAGCGGCGCCTCAGCCTTGAGGCGCCGAATCTATCCTATCGGAGACAACTGTGAAAGAAATCTACGAAAAACTAAATAAAGACCCCGAAAGACGCGGAGAACTCGGTCCGGAGAGCCGCTTTAAGTTCAACTGCCATAAAGACATTGCATGTTTTAACAGATGCTGCGGGGAGTTGGAGATATTCCTGTCGCCTTATGACATACTAAGAATGAGTCGGCGCTTTGGCAAGACCACAGGGGAGTTTCTCGTTGAATATACGGACATGGTTGTGACAGATAAGAACAAGCTGCCGTTTATAAGACTTCGCATGGCCGAGGGCAAGCAGTGCAAGTTCGTAACAAAAGACGGCTGCTCAATTTACGAGGACAGGCCGCTTGCCTGCCGCTACTATCCTCTGGGGTTTGCCATTGGCAAGCGAACGATGACCGAGGGCGAGGATTTCTATTTTTTGATTGAGGAGAGTTTTTGCAAGGGATTTAAAGAGGACAAAGAATGGGTAGTAAAGGACTGGCGCGAGAAAGAGGGCATAGCCAAATATGAGGCAATGAACACAGACTGGATAGAGGTGATACTGAATAAGAAGCTGCTTGCTAAGGCCGTCGTTCCCGATGACAAGACGATAAGCATGTTTGTGCTGGGGGCATATGATGTGGACGCCTTCAGGGTATTCGTGCATGAGAGCAAGTTTTTAGAGATATTTGACTTAGATGAGGCGGAGTTGCAGCTCATCACAGAAAATGAAGAAGAGCTTATGAAATTCGCACACAGATGGCTTAGGTACGCCCTCTTTAGAGAGCCGACCGTATACCTGAAAAACAGAGACGAGACCAAACCGCCACAAGGCGGCTGCGGCTGCAATACCTGCAAATAGAGAAAATAATGGGCTTGCCTTGGATGACAACCTTAAAAAGTCGGGGTTGTCGTCTCTTATTTGAATGTCAGAGATAATTCCGCACACATTTCACGGCTCTAATGAGAGGCTTGCCCTTATTAAATCAAGCAGGTAATGATTATCTGTTTTTTTTGCAAGGAATTCAAGTACAAGCAAATCACCCATGTTGAGATTATATAGAAAACTCTGCTGACTATCTATTGAACGCACAAACACTTCTACCTGGTTGCTGACCAATTTTAAAAAGGCTTTATCCTCTAACCAGATTAAAATTTCAATTAAAGCTAAGTTGGGTTTCTGAATTTCAGAAAAAATAGGATGATTGAACTCTATTAAGTAATTGATTGTATGCAGCAACAAGTCCCTGATATCCATTCTTCTGGACAGTGGCAATACACTTAGGATATATTTTAGATCTAGCGTGTATTGAGGATTTTCAATGCAATGTTCAATAAATCCATAACCTTCAGCTCTTCTTATGGGCCGATGAATCACTTCATCAAATCGTCGTTTAATTTGTCTCTGCAACTCTTGTAACTCTATGTTCTGCATAGCACCTCTAATGAGAAAAGTATAATTTACAATGTCTTTATGGAGGCGAATTATCTCTATGGCTACCTCATGCTG
>JAKOEO010000085.1:3295-12730 GCA_022321325.1 Candidatus Magnetominusculus sp. LBB02
ATGCTGGAATGAGTTACGACACCAGAGGTCTAATAAATCTCTCATCAAGATAATTTTGCCGCGAATATCGACGACTTCTCTTACAAGACGAATACATTCTACAATGCTACTTTGTTTAATTCCTGTGGTGCCTAAGAGCGCTCCAAGCACTATACTATCAATTGACAATAAGCCGATATTATATCTATCATTATAGGACTTATATATATACCTATATAAAACCATGCTATCTGTCTTTGATGTTTGCAATAAACGAAATGCTTCATGCAGATATTCTATGATCTTATTCTTATCCATCTCATTATTACTATTCAAATTATACAATAGTATTCTGAATATTAATTGTAAGCGATTATTCATGTGTTCGGACGACAGGTATCGTTCTATTTTATCCAAGCCTATTATTGGCTTTTTGTTTGTATTATAGAGCAACAACCCTGACATGCTTGTTGTAATATTATCTGCGAGTGTCATGCCTACTTCCAATATGGTCTCCATTTTGTCCTGATTAGGGGTTGCCGCAAATTTCTTCTTTGGTGATATAATTACCTTTGAATCTTCCCTTTCCGCAGTGAAAATGGCGGTCAATTCTTTAAGAATATCAAGAGGAAACCATGAACGCCATAAATATGTCAGCCGGTTCCACGCCTTTTTCCCTTCCTCTTTACATAAACAATCATTTTTATTTTTATCAAACTTGTCCTCACAAAATATATAGCTGTCGGTACCAAGGACAGCTCTCAATATAATCAAATTCAATGAATAAATTGACATATGGCCGAGCATCGGTATTTTTCCATATGGGGTTTCTTTCATCCCAACCAGCATTGATTCCATTTCCTGCTGATTTAGGATTCGTCCGATTTGATATTCTATAATTGTCTCAAGATATTCGAGAAAATCTGGCATTGATATTTTATTTTCGTTTATTACGTGGCTAGCCCATTCACGAAGCATTTCTATCACAACGGGACGTGTGAAAAGCGGCGTATATACAAGTGCCGAAAACCAATGTTCAGGAAACATATTTGGCGCTCCGAGCTTTTTATGATATTCGACCTGAAGGTCTCTATCTCTGTGCTGCTTAATCAAAACTCTTATCATGTTAACCGTATGCTGAAGAATGAAATCTGCAGTAAGGAATTCGCCGAAAGTATTATGGAGAAATTCAAATGAGGAATTTTCTTTAGAATCTTGTTTTGATTTTGCCTTATGAACAAAGAAAAAACTACCCAGTAATTTATATGCCTGCGTCATAAGCTGCATGTCATATATGTCTTCTCGGTTACTATTCTGACCAACATAACTATTTGCATGGTATTTCATATCATTTTGCAAATCCATTGCATGAATATATGTCGCACGACGGTTATACATTCCAAGCGCTACAATTCTGAGGCGCTCCATTTCTGAATTAATTTTATTCTCTTGATTTTTCTCGTCAGATGTCTCCCTAAAAGCACGGTCTTTCAATAATTCTCTTTTGATAAACCGCCTAAGAAGGTTGTTATATAAAACCGTTCTATCAATCTTCATGCTGTCTTTGAGACTATTATGCTGGGAATCATATAGAGCCAGCATTAGAAGAAGCAATGGCTGTTTGGCAAGTGTAAGGACTTGATGGACGTTATCGCTTTCTTTCGGTAATATAAACGGGGTAACTTCGGGTTTTGCCGTTCTAAAATAATCAGCGTTACTATTGTTCCAAATATCTATCCATTTATTACGCTGAGCTTCATTGAACTCAAGAAGCCGTATAACTGTAGCTCCAAGTGGGATGACTGCCTTGTCAATCAAATTAAATCTGCTGGTTACAATGACTCTTAATTGATTGCCAAAACTCTCCTCTTTCTTCTGAAAGTTCTCAATATCTTTAATATATCTTTTGAACATTCGTCCGCTTGCCTGAAGCAGCTCATCATAGCCGTCAAGCAATACAAGAAGCGGGACGGTATTCTGATTTCTCAAATCGTTCCATGATGGGAATTTGGTACCAAGCGACTTATTTAACTGCTCGATTATCTGCTCACTGATCTCGCAATCGGTATTTACCTTCCTAAGAGGAACACGTATTGGAATAAATAAATTGTTATGAGAAAATATAGCAGCAATCATCTTCGTCAAAATAGATTTCCCACTACCTGGGTGTCCCAGTATAATGAGAGGGGTTTTTGTGCTATAAGGTGAGCGTAGATACTTAATAAGAAAATGGCCAATATTTGCATCTTCTTTTTGATTGTCCCACAACTGTGCATCTGCTAAATTCATTGATTCACTCGCGTATAGAATTGTCTTGATTGACTGAGGAATAAAGGCGTTTTAAATTTTAGGAAATTTAAGACGGGAAGTATCGTCGGTATTACGCTCCTTCTCTTCCTCTTTGATTATCAGGTCATTGACTTCATCTTGGTTATGATTCTTTAGCAGTTCAACAATGTTTTCGACACGATGCTTTTCAATCATTTCCGGTATCGCTTGGATATACTCCTGCGTCCTCATTAATCCTACTTCGATATCGCTTTTGAGCTGAGCTTGATAACGGCTCAAGTCACTTCTATTTTCATTTCTCGTTTTTTCATGCTCATGAAAGTTTGCCCATATTGCGAAATCATCATACTTTTTCGATAGCTCAATATACTGTGCCATGTAGCGTTGTAGTGCATTTTCTGCGACTTCGCGTATATTATCTTGAATTTTAGTCATTGCTGAATCATCAAATCTCATCCTTGATCTATTAGCAATAATATATTCGGTGAAATGATCTGTCATTCTGATATATATCTTGAGCAATCTGCTTTTGTGGTCGTCGAATTGTTCTACAGGGTGTGGCATAGCAATCGGGGTATCAAATAATGTTTCGCTCTCACTTAGTGGATCAGTTTTTTCCTGTGTTTTCTTCATTACCTTTTTAAGCGCATCAGAAATGCTAAACTTATTTGCTTTATTCGCTTCAGTAATTGATTTTATTAGTGAATTTGGAATAGCGGCTGTAAGCGCCTCATAGTAGGCTGTTATGCAAATCAGGGCATGAGCATTTATCATTTTTTCGTAGCGTTCATAATAATCATCTTCTTTCTTACCATTCATAAAATTAAACAGCCTGCCGCCAATCTTTGTTAATTCATTTTTTGTTGTGAGCAATCCAAGAAAAGGCATCGCCTCAGGTCCAAGATAAAACGAGGACAATATAATAATCAAACCAAAAATGCTATCAACAGAACTAATTAAACCGCCGCTGTCTTTTTTAAGATATTCATAAACTTCTCTAAATGTAATTTCTGTTTTCACTCGGCTATTCTCCTTTAATCTCATAATGATATCATTTTAATACAGGTTTATTCCAGTTTATATCGATTTCGCGCGATAAATGTAGTATTTAAATCATTGCAGGATTATAAAAGCATCAAAAAAATCAGGTCCGTTTAAAGAGTCGGCCAGACTGCTATCTGCCATCGCAACAGCCATCTTTACAATTCCAGTTATAGAAATGCTACAATCAGGCAACTAAAGTTACTGTCTTATTTGAACTATGTCTGACATAGAGAGCTATAACAATTTACTTCAGGAATTCCTGCTTGAAGGCGTGGCCTTGATAGACCTTATCGAGCGCGGCCTCTTAGAGCTGGAGGCTAATCCCGATAACCGCGCCCTGATAGGCGACGTGTTTCGCCACATGCACACCGTAAAAGGCAACTGCATGATGCTTGGCTTTTCACGGCTTGAGGCCGTTACGCACTCGGCGGAAAACGTCCTTGAGCGTTTGCGAGAAGGCACAATTATGATGAATGGCGAAATCGGCACTGCCCTGCTTAGCGTCGTTGACTGCGTTCGCAGCTCATTTAAATCAATAGAAACCACAGGCAAAGAGGCAGAGGCGGATTTCTCAGACCAGATTGACAGGCTCAATCTCATCCATAGCTGCTCAAACGACGAACATGGAGAGTCGCCTTTTTGTAAGCTCGACTTGTCTGAAAGTGGACAATCGGAGACAACCGCCGCCTCGAAGTTTAACTCTGAGGAATCATCGCTGAATCTTGAGAGCGTAACCCTGCCGATGTCGCGCGTCAATTCGCTGATGACCATTGTGGGCACAGTCCTTGTAACTTTTAATCAGCTTCGCTACTGCATTAACCAAAACAGCGGCGACTACCGCCAGCTCCTTGACGCTATGGAGCTTCAGACGCAAGACCTCCATGAGGAGGTGCTTAAATACCGCCTTCAGCCGCTTGGCCATGTCTTTAATACATATCATCGCCTTGTCAGAGAACTTGCCGCCCACTCAGGGAAGAAGGTCTATCTGCATCTGGCTGGTGAGAAAACCGAGGTTGACCGGGCCGTCTTGTTATCTCTGAAAAACATACTTGGCCACCTGATTCGTAACTCCATAGACCATGGCATAGAAGCCCCTGAGACAAGGCTCGCAAGCGGGAAATCCGCCATAGGAAAGATTGAGCTTTCAGGGCGGCAGCAGCACGGCAATATCTATATTGACATCAAAGACGACGGTGCCGGCATTGACGTGGCAAAGGTTAAGGAAAAGGCCGTCGGCATTGGGCTTGTCAGCACCGCTGCCGCAGAGTCTATGGATGAGGCTGCGGCGTTTAACCTGATTTTTGAGCCAGGGTTTTCCACCGCTGAGCTTGTAAGCAATATCTCCGGGCGCGGCATGGGAATGGATGTTGTGAAAAAAACCATAGAAAAAGCAGGCGGCACACTCTCAATTTCAAGTGCGTCCGGAAGAGGCACGACATTTTCCATCTGCATACCCCAGTCAATGGCAATTGTCCCTGTCCTTGTGGTACGCTCAATGGGTGAGCAGTTCGCGCTGCCGCAGGCAAATGTTGTCGAGTTGATTTCTTTTTATGGCCGCGAGGTTAGGGAAAACATAGAGATGAGAATGCACTCCTCTGCAATGGTCAAGTGCCGCGGAAGACTGCTGCCTCTGATAAGATTGACCGAGGCGCTTGGTCAGTGCGGTGGGATGCCGCTTCTTTCGAAAAATGAATGCCATGTGGTGCTGCTGCGTTCTGAAGAGGAAGAGTTTGGGCTTGAGGTTGACGGTGCAGAGGAACTTGCCAGCCTTGTTGCCAAGCCGCTTGCCCGTATATTTTCAGACGTACATGTACTGTCAGCCAGCGCGGTTATGCCTGATGGGACGGTGTCTTTTATTTTAAATGTCACTGAAATCAGGAAAGAAAGCATATGTATTGACGATCAAAATGAAGGAGGATTATAATGGCGCAGCAGTCTATCTTAATAGTTGACGACAGCTCACTTGCACGCATGATGGTAAGAAATATTGTATCTCAGACATTTCCCGACTGGCAGATTATCGAGGCGGCAAATGCCGATGACGGGCTTGCTAAGGTAAAAAATCAGCCGGTATCGGTAGCCCTGCTGGATTTTAATATGCCCGGTATGAATGGTATTGATTTGGCCGCGAAGTTATTGGAATTATCCCCCGATATGGGCATTCACCTTGTTACCGCCAATATTCAGGATACAATGCGACAGAGGGCGGAGGCGATGGGAATTGGATTTATTAAAAAACCCGTATCTAAAGACGACATAGTAAGAATAATGGGTGGAGGCCGATAGCCGATGGAATTAGACGAATTAGAACAGGACGCGCTCAAGGAGTTTTTCAACATGGGGCTGGGCATGGCCGCCGATTCTTTAAGCAGGATGGTCAAAAAGGAGATACTGCTGTCGCTTCCGCAGCTTGCGGTAGTTGACCATCGGGATGCTGTGGCCCTGGTAGATAATAAGGGCAATGAACAGCTTGTCGCTGTAAGACAAATCTTTCTTGGAGACCTTTGCGGTACGGCGCTGTTGATATTTCCGGGCGGCAAGTCCCTTGAGCTTGTCAGAACGCTTCTAGGCGATGATGTCCCGCTTGAGACCCTTACCGAACTGGAACAGGATACCCTGCTTGACGTAGGCAATGTTATCTTAAACGCCTTCCTTAGCAGCTTTACGCAGATGATGACAATAGAATTTGAGTTTGAGGCGGCGGAGTTTCTAAAGGCCGATTGCAACTCACTGCTTGATATATCAGCCCACAAGTTGTCATGCCCTAAGGCTGATAAAATAGACAACAGTCAGGCATTTTTTCTGATGATGGACTTTAAAACGGCAGAGGACGAGTTAAAACATAACTCACTGAGAGGATATGTGGTGCTGCTTTTTTCCGAGCAGGCGATGATAAAACTAAAACAAGAAATCGCGCGCATTATATCAGGGCTTTAACGCCAAAGAGGAGTGTCTGTGGCCGGATTTGAAAACAAATTTGAGTCTGATTTATTGCTCTCAATTTTAGAAAAGAGCCATGACGGGATTGTATTTATCAACCAGCAGATGCGCATTGTGTTTTGGAATCGCTGGATGGAAAAGACCTCGCGAATAGATAGAGAGGAGATTATAGGAAAGACGCTGACAGAGGCATTTCCAGAGCTTACAGATACCAGAGTTATGCTGGGCATAGAAAACGCCCTTTCGCGCGGTCTGCCTACCACGCTTTCTCACAGGCTTACGAACAGGCCGTTTCCCCTGTTTCAACCGGCACTGGATCCCACAGTTAGCGAGCGTATGTGCCAGGTTGTTTATATAAGCGGCATTCGCCAACAGGATGGGCATATGTGCGTTGTCCAGATTCAGGACATAACCACTGTGGTATCCAGAGAACAGCTTCTGCGCCATCAGACAGAACAATTGGAGATTGCAAAAGAGGCGGCCTTCAATGCAAATAAGGCAAAAGGGGATTTCCTTGCCAATATGAGCCACGAGATCCGAACGCCGATGAATGCCATTATTGGAATGACTTATCTTCTTTTTAAAACCCCGCTCGATGATAAACAACGGGATTATCTTTCAAAGGTACAGTCGGCGGCCACATCATTACTGGGGATAATAAACGATATTCTGGACTTTTCAAAGATTGAGGCGGGCAGGCTTGAAATAGAGCATATCCCATTTCACCTTGACGATGTGCTGCATAATGTATCTAATCTGATTACAATAAAGACTGACGAGAAGGGGCTGGAGTTCTGTTTTTCGATTGCAAAAAATTGCCCGCTTGTGTTGATAGGAGACCCGCTGCGCCTGGGGCAGATATTGGTCAATCTTGCCAATAACGCAGTCAAATTCACATCCAGTGGCGAAGTAATAATTCACATCGAGGCCGATGAGGTTACTGACGAGGCTGTAAGTATCCATTTCTCGGTAAAAGACACGGGAATTGGCCTGACCAAAGAGCAGATTGACAATTTATTTCAGGCATTTACCCAGGCAGACGCCTCAACGACGCGCCAGTACGGAGGTACCGGTCTTGGATTAAGCATATCCAAACGTCTGGTTGAGATGATGGCAGGGACTATCTGGGTGGAGAGTACGCCGGGCGTTGGCTCGACTTTTCATTTCACCGCACGTCTTGCAAGGCAAAACGCTGAGAGGCGGCGCTTTCGGCTGCCAAAGGATGAGTACGTCGGCCTGCGCGTCCTGCTTGCCGATGACAACCCTGCCTCGCGCGATATTTTAAAGGACACGCTTGAGGCGTTTTCTTTCAAGGTGACACCGGTTGCCTCTGGGAAAGAGGCATTGGCCTTGCTGCGGCAGCCTGACGTTCAGTTTGACCTGGTCTTTGTTGACTGGAGGATGCCGGAGATGGACGGCATAGAGACCATAGAGGAGATTAACAGGCTGCTTCCACAGAGTAAGATTCCAAAGATTATCATGGTGACCGCCTATAGCCGCGAGGAGGTGCTTAACGCCGTAAAAGATGTCCCAATGGATTCATTTCTTCTTAAGCCCGTAAGCCTGTCTATAATGTACGATACGTTGATATCAGTCTTAGGCGATGACGCGGCAAAGACTGCCCGGTTGGCTAAATCACACGATATGGAAGTCAAAGGGCTTGGAAGCCTTGCCGGTGCGCGCATACTGTTGGTTGAGGATAACGATATAAACCGTCAGGTGGCAACAGAACTCCTGCAGGCAAAAGGTCTTACAGTGGATACGGCCACAAACGGCAAAGAGGCGGTGACTGCTGTCATGAGGCACACATACGACGCCGTACTGATGGACATTCAGATGCCGGAGATGGACGGCTACGAGGCCACACGGCAAATTCGCGCTCATGAGGCATTCAAAGACCTTCCTATTATAGCGATGACGGCAAATGTCCTCTCAGGCGACAGTGACAAGTGCATTGCCGCCGGAATGAACGGCCATATTGGGAAACCCTTTGAGCCTGACGACCTCTATCACACGCTTGTACGCTGGATAAAACCATCTGAAAGGTTGACGCAGCCGCCAAAGAGCCGTGCCGCGGCCCCTGTCCATGCGGCGCTGCCCACAGACTTCCAGAAGATTGACACAAAGGCGGGCCTAAGAAGGATTGGCGGCAATGCCGCCCTTTATGTTAAAATGCTCGCTGAATTCAGGGAAAAATATCAGGATTTCATGGAGATAGTAAGAAAATATTTATCACAGGGCGGAGAAAGCAATTTTAAGGAGATATATAGAATGATTCATACAATGTCCGGCGTGGCAGGCACCATTGGGGCATCAGACCTTCATCTGGCCTCGCAGCGGCTTGAACACGCGCTGCGAGACGGCCAGCAAGACCCTGAGCCGCTGGCAGAGGCGTTTCAGCTCAAACTTAGAGAGGTCTTAGATGAACTGAAGAGGCTCGCTGACATTGATAACTCTGCGGTGGACAGCGGCATTGCAGCGCCCGCGGCGCTGCTGGATAAAGAAGCGCTGGCGGCGCATATAGAGAAACTGGCCGCGCTTTTGGAAAATGGAGACGCAGACGCCGCCATTGAGCTTGCCAGCCTGAAGGCGTCTCTGTCCGAACATCCCGTCAACACAGACCTTGCGATAATCAAGCGGCAGATAGACGACTACGACTATGACAGTGCCAGAGAGACGCTTCAGAGGATTGCCGGGACACTAAAGATTACATTATAGAAATAGGAGGGGGTATTTAGTGGAGCAGACCAGCAGCAGACCGACAGTTCTTATCGTGGATGACGAAAAGACCAATATTGATGTGCTTGTCAGTCTTTTAAATGGGGAGTTCAGGGCTATTATCGCGAAAAACGCCGAACAGGCGCTAAAGCGCCTCGAGCCGAAAGAGGAGAAGGTTGACCTAATCCTTCTCGATGTATTAATGCCGAATATGGATGGTTTTGAGCTTTGCAGGAGAATAAAAAACCAAATCCATACCAAGAATATTCCCATCATTTTCATCACCGCCCTAAGCATGATGGAAGATGAGCTGAAGGGATTTAACCTGGGAGCGGTTGACTATATTACAAAACCATTCTCAGCGCCCATTGTTTTAGCAAGGGTTCGTACTCATGTAGAATTGAAACTTAAACGAGACGCCTGCGAGGTGCTGGCAATGGAGGACGGACTGACCTGCATCCCAAA
>JAKOEO010000086.1:0-3100 GCA_022321325.1 Candidatus Magnetominusculus sp. LBB02
GCGATGTGCTGCTCCTTGAAAACGTAAGATTTTACGCTGAGGAGGAGAAAAACGACCCCGGCTTTTCAGAGAAACTCGCCAAACTTGCCGACATCTATGTAAATGACGCCTTCGGCACGGCGCACAGGGCGCATGCCACGACAGAGGGGATTACGAAGTTTGTGAAGACGGCGGCGGCGGGGCTTCTGATGAAAAAGGAGCTTGAGTACCTGATCGAATCCATAGACCATCCTGTGAGGCCGTTTGTGGCAATAGTGGGCGGCGCAAAGGTATCTGGCAAGATAGGGGTGCTTGATAATCTGGCCGGCAAGGTCAACAAGGTAATCATTGGCGGCGGCATGGCCAATACGTTTTTCAAGGCGCAGGGGCATGAGATAGGCGATTCGCTCTGCGAACCTGACATGCTGGATACGGCAAGGTCAATAATGGAAAAGATGAGCGCCAATAAGGTAGACTTCCTGCTGCCGATAGACTGCATAATAGCGCAGTCAACAGAGCCTGGTGCAGAGACGAGGGCCGTGCCGGTAACGGGCGTCCCAGCGGGATGGAAGATACTGGACGTAGGGCCAGAGTCATCGAAGCTGTTTGCAAGCGCTGTAGCGGACGCTAAGACTATCGTATGGAACGGCCCGATGGGGTTGTTCGAGATAGAGGCGTTTTCGGCGGGCACGTATTCGTTAGCGAAGGCGGTAGCGGCCTCAAGCGGGACGAGTATAATAGGAGGAGGAGACTCGGTGCTGGCCGTAAAGAGGGCCGGTGTAGCCGACAAGGTCTCATTTATCTCAACGGGGGGCGGGGCATCGTTAGAGCTTCTCGAGGGGAAAGTCCTGCCGGGGGTTGCGGCACTGTCAGAGAAAAAGTAGAGTAATCATTGATGAAAAGGTCTGAGGGTGGTGCCCTCAGACCTTTTTTTATTAAACTGTCTGAACATCCAGCATCACAATATTCATACCAAAATTCGGTCAACGGTATATGGTTTCAGCCCCCCGCGGAAACAGCCTCTTGACAATATGTACAAATGTGGCTGCAATAATACTAAGCCGCAATCATAGAGGTAAAGATATTTCAAAGTTTCGACGGGGTTTTGGCTGTGAGTAATAGTCTACGCATATGATTGCTGCTTGGTATAAATCTGTGCCCGCTTCCACCTTTAATGTTTAATGACTTTGACGCCCTGTCGTGGTAAAAGTATTGGGTGAGTTATATAGTTTTAGTTGACAGAGTGTTATTTTTCCTGATAGGATAGAAGTGGGTGGGGGCATGTACAAAGCGCAAAAACATAAACAGACTACTCATAAACGGGCGATATGCGGCATATGTCCAGCCGGCTGCTGGGTCGTCGTTGAGTATGACGATAAAGGGATGATAGAGACGGTGACCGCCGATGAGTCCTCCGCACTTGGCATGATTTGCAGACTTGGGGAGCATTCAAGAGAAATAGTATATTCTAAAGACCGCCTTAGACACCCGCTAAAACGCGTTGGCCCGAAAGGCTCTTATGAGTTTAAACCCATCTCGTGGGATGAGGCGTTTAACATTATAGTTGACAGACATATTGCCATAAAGGCCGCCTATGGCCCGGAGGCTGCGGCTATATATACCGGCAGGGGCAGTTTCGAACTTGCGATGTGCGATGTATTTCAACCAAAAGGCGTAGCTGTGTCCTCGGCCTCAAGCGTACTCTTTCCCTTCGGGTCGCCCAATACGCTTGGCGTCGGGGCGTTGTGCTATGTATCCTTTGCTATGATAGCGCCCCATGTGACTATGGGCGGGATGATGATTAATATGTTTTCAGACATAGAAAACGCCGATCTAATTGTAGTCTGGGGGGCAAATCCGGCAACAGACTGCCCGCCTCTTGACTATAAACGCATCATTGAGGCAAGTAATCGCGGAGTTCAGATAATCGTCATAGACCCTCGTAAGACGATGGCCGCGAAACTGCAAAACGCACGGTGGATTCCCATTCGTCCCGGCACCGATGGGGCGCTTGCCCTTGCCCTTTGTAACGTCATAATAGAAGAGGAACTCTACGACGAAGGCTTTGTCAGCAACTGGACTGTTGGATTTGATGACTTCGCCCGATATGTTCAACACTTCAGAGCCGAGGCTGTGGAGTCTATTACTTCAATAAGCTCTCAGACTATCAGAGACTTAGCCAGAACAATTGCAAACGCCAGAGGCGCTGCCCCCGTCATGTACAGCGGTCTTGAGTACAGCGACAGCGGCGTTCAGGCCATCAGGGCGGCTAATGTCCTGTGGGCGCTGGCAGGCCACCTCGACACAGCAGGGGGAAGGTGCTTTACCATGCCTGAGAACCATTTCAAGGTCAACAGAGACGGACTTATTCCAAATCCGGACATGTCAAAGGCCCTGGGCAAAGACCGCTTTCCCGTGTACAGCCTCTATCGCGGGGAATCTCACGCCATATCGCTCTGTGAATCTGTTCTTGAGGGCAGGCCATATAAGATTCGTTCTTTGATAATCCTTGGCGGCTCTATCATTACGGCATGGCCGGCACCTTCCGTATGGCGGAGGACACTTGGCAGCCTCGACTTTCTCGTTACAATAGACCGCACGCTCACCGCCGATGCCGCTTATGCAGATATCGTCCTGCCGGCAACAACCATGTATGAAATCCAATCCTATATGATCTATGGCAATACATTTCGCATTAGAGAAAAAGTTATCGAACCCGTAGGGCAGGCCAGAAATGACTTCTTTATCATGGCTGAGCTGGCTGCCCGTCTTGGCTACGGGCACCTATATCCTCAAACCGAGCAGGAACTCTTAAGCCATGTACTCAAAGGTACGGGATTTACTCTGCAAGATGTTGTCAATAGCGGCGGTGCCGTATCGCTTACTCCTGTGATGATGCAGTATAAGAAATGGGAGAAAGGTCTCCTGCGGCCAGATAGAAGGCCCGGCTTTGACACGCCTTCCGGCAAATTCGAGATTGCCTCATCCATTCTTGAAGAATACGGCTATGACCCTCTGCCAGTTTATACAGAACCAGCCGAAGGGCCGCTGACCTCACCATCGGAGTTCTATCAGAGATTCCCCCTCATCTTCAATTCAGGCTCAAGGGTGACCACCGACT
>JAKOEO010000086.1:3110-7282 GCA_022321325.1 Candidatus Magnetominusculus sp. LBB02
TTCTATCAGAGATTCCCCCTCATCTTCAATTCAGGCTCAAGGGTGACCACCGACTTCCGCAGCCAACACCACGGCATTGAGGGCCTGCTTAGAGACCGCCCTCATCCCACTGTTACCATAAACACGCTGGATGCCCTTGACAGGGGGATAGTCAGCGGCGACTCGGTTAATGTCACCACAGCCCGCGGCTCTGTCATTATGAAGGCCATTGTTACCGATGACATCATCAAAGGCTCTATTGACGCCAATATGGGAGGCGGCGGCCCAATTGGCCCGAAGGCATGGCAAGACTGCAATATAAACGACCTCACATCTTTGGGGCACTATGACCCGATCTCCGGCTTTCCGGTCTATAAAACCCTGCTCTGTCAGGTAACTAAAGCGGTGTCTGAAAGCTCAGGCGCCTTTAAAACAGGCTCAGGCGAGTATGCCCTCTCTAACCAGGAACATAGAGATGTTAAATCCCAACGCCGTGTCTATCTCGATAATAACGCCACAACGCAGGTCAATGAAAAAGTCATAGAGGTGATGACTCAAACCGTGGCGGCCATATACGGAAACCCGTCGAGCATTTATAGCGAGGGCCGCAGCGCACGCTCTATCATAGAGTCGGCACGGCGCGTCCTTGCAGAGCTTATCAACTGCACCGCCAAACGGCTCATATTCACCAGCGGCGGCTCAGAGGCCAATAACATGGCCATCAAGGGCGTTGCATTTTCTGAGTCGGCCACAGCCTCCAATAAAAGACATCTGATCACCTCATCCATTGAACATCCATCAGTATTGAAGGTCTTTGAGTCACTTGAGCGCCTTGGCTTTTCCGTAACATATCTTGAGGTAGATAAGTATGGCATAGTAAGCGTTGCAGACCTTGAAAAGGCGCTGACAGACAACACGCTCTTTGTGAGCGTCATGATGGCAAATAACGAAACCGGCTCTATTCAACCCATACGAGAACTCGCCCTCGCTGCCAGAGGACGCGGTGCGGTATTTCACACCGACGCCGTTCAAGCCATAGGGAAAATCCCTGTGGATGTTGAGAGCCTTTCAGTTGATATGCTAAGTCTCTCCGGACACAAATTCCACGGCCCTAAAGGAGTAGGCGCCCTGTATATACGCAAAGGCGTTGACGTACAGCCCCTTATTCACGGCGGCGGACAGGAGTGGGGGCTGCGCGCCGGCACTGAAAACATCATGGGAATTGCGGCCATAGGCAAGGCGGCTGAACTTGCCGTACAATTTTTAGCGCATTCACAGCATATCGGCACACTTCGCAACGCCCTTGAACAAGGCATCCGCCGCCTCATTCCAGAGGCGAGGCTAAACGGCCATGAACGCTGTCGGCTTCCCAATACCTTAAATATGACACTGCCGGGGATGCGCGGCGAGTCTGTCGTCCTTGCCCTCGATCAAAAGGGGATAGCCCTGTCCTCAGGCTCGGCCTGCCGCTCCGGGTCGCCTAAGCCATCACATGCGCTTATTTCTATGGGACTTACCGAGGAAGAGGCACACTGTGCGATAAGATTCTCCCTCAGCTGTGATAATACCAAAGAGCAGATAGAACACACCATTGCTATGATACAGCAGATGATTGGGGACGTTAGAAATCTCGTAAGATTCATACCTTGCAGGTAATCTATATCAGCGCAATTACAGGAGATTTGAAGATGGATAATAACGAAAGCCATGATGTAGAGTTTGAGATTATCAATCACCTCGATAATTCCTATAAAAGGGATGTGAAGGCTGAAATCAGGGAAGGTCTGACGGGGCGGCAGAAAAACATTAACTGCAAATATTTCTATGACAGCAGAGGTTCGCAGCTCTTCGAGGAGATTTGCACACTGCCGGAGTACTATTTGACCAGATTAGAACTCTCTATCCTGCAAAGCAGAGCCTCTGATATGGTAAAATTCTTCGACGCCGGCGACCTTTTAGAGCTTGGCTCAGGCTCCTGCAAAAAGATTCAAATACTCCTGGACGGTCTTGGCGGCAAAAGACGCGGGAAATCCACGTACCTGCCAGTGGATATAAGCGAATCGGCGGTAATTGACTCATCCAGACAGTTGACAAACCTATATCCTGAGCTAAAAATCACGGCCATCGTAGCCGACATTACGCGGCAAATGGATATCATTACAACAGACAGACCAAGTGCGCTTCTGTTTTTGGGCAGTACAATAGGCAACTTCAGCGCTTCTGAGCGTCTTGAATTCTTAAAGGGCGTCGCTAAGTCTATGAAACCCCATGACCGCCTCATTCTTGCCTTCGACATGGTCAAAGACATTGACCTGCTCCATGCCGCCTACAATGACACCAAAGGCGTAACCGCCGAATTCAATAAAAATGCCCTCTTAGTTGTCAACCGGGAAGCGGATGGAGACTTCGACCCTGCAAACTTTGAACATATAGCATTTTTCAATGAAGGACACTGCCGAATAGAGATGCACCTGAAGGCGCTGAAGCCATGTCTGGTTAAGTTAAAGTCCCTCGATGTGGAAATCTCATTTGATCAGGGTGAAACTATTCACACGGAAAACTCCCACAAGTTCACGACATTGGGCATTGAGCGGCTTGTGGGCGAGGCCGGCCTCAATATTGAGCAGATATACACCGATGAGGACAATTGGTTTTCCATTCTGGAGTTGTCTGCCGTATAGGGTAAGGAAAAAGGTATTGACGGGCTGTTACCATTTACTTGACATTGATTAATATCAGGGGATACGGTACAATATAGGCATGACAAAGACAATAGAGTTATATCGGATGCTTAAAGACAAGCTCGGTGAGCAAGAAACAAAAGCGCTTATCGAGGCTATTGACGAAAGCGCGGAGCAAGCTAAGAAAGAAGTTGCAGCTAAGGCTGACTTTTTGCCATTAGAGGCCAAAATGAGGATATACTTCATAATCCTCGTGTTCTTGTTCCTACTGACCAATCTGAAAGCCATAGACTTGCTGTCTAAGCCGTTAGGTCTGGTGAAATAATCAGAAAATAGCCGCCGGTCTTATTTCCCTATGTCATATGTACGAAGGGCTGGAGATGTGGATTTTACTCCGATATCACCATGCCCCTCAATTTGCAGCGCGTTAGCTGCTTGTTGAAGAACTGGAACTGGATGTTTCGGTCGTGATGATCTTCGTAACCGCTGCGAGGGCGTTTACTGACGATAGCGCACCTGCGGCCAGATTTTTGTAGACATCGGCTGCCGACTTCGACGCTTTGATGCGTGGCCTCTATGTTGCTCTGTGAGTTATGCTATGATAGGCTTCAGTGTAACACTAAAACTTTGGATAAGCAAACACCGGGCAGTTTACGATGATGTCGTTTCTACCCGCCGGAACTTCGTTTTTCTTTAATGACGAAATAAAGTATCATTAATACCGTCAATATTATTTATATTATCAGAATATTACCTGTTGCTATTATATTTAAATATGATAAATATTGAAGAATAATATAAATGACGATGGTAGCTATTATAACTGGAAGGCTTGTAGAATCTGATTTTGGTGTATTATCACTCTTTGGGGTATTATTGTGCTTTGTTTTAATATGGCGAATCTCTATAATACATCGAATATAATCGTCAATATTCCGAATATAATCGTCTATGTTTTCTATATCATGTACCTGATAGTTCGGGCTTTCTTTGAGTAAGTGCGTCTCCAGATAAATATTAAATATAAGGTCTTCACGGTGGTCATCAACAGCAAATAGCAAACCTGATTTAGGTTTTAATTCATTATCAAATCTATCGCAAGGGCGAAGCAGACCTGCTGGTATAATTAATGCGCGAGCTATTTCGTTTAGTATTTCAATGACTTGGTCTTTGGGCAGCCCCGACGATTCATAGTATTGCCGATAAAACTCATCGGGGTTTAATTCTGCTCTGTCTGGAAACCGCTTCGCCCGTGCCGACATTGTTATGTTGTACAGTGTATCATGCATTACAGTTGAAGCAAGCACTATTATGACAACGCATACAATGATAACTACAGTCCAGATCGTCAAGTGAACACTCCTATGCTGTTAATTATCTGCACATCTTACCATTTATATAATATGGTAGAGCACAGGATTTATTATCGCATTGATTATTATCAGGCCAACAATGCTCTGTGCAATAAGCTTCAGCTATAATATCCCAGCTTCCTTCGTATAACGTCGGTAT
>JAKOEO010000086.1:10518-11953 GCA_022321325.1 Candidatus Magnetominusculus sp. LBB02
TATCGTACTTGGGATTGCACTTTGCAGTATTATCAGGCTTCGATTCCATTTGGCGTAGGTCTACTACGCATCGAATACAAGCATCTATGGTTAATAGGTCGTCTGTCTTATAATTCGAGCCTTTTTCTTTTATGAGATCATCCAACTTAATTGCCAGTTCTGCACAGTCTAAGGCTGAAATGTCTAATTCAGCAAATATATCTGTCGGGCGAAGCAGCGTGGCCGGTATAGATATCTCAGTAGATATAAGGTTCAGTGTTTCAATGACAAGATCTTTGGGCAGCCCCGACGATTCATAATATTGCTGATAGAATTCGTCGGGGCTTAACTCTGCCCTGTCACGAAAACGCCTCCTCGGTGAGCTATCCACGTATTGTATGGCCATAAGTATAAGACAAAGCACCATAGCGATAGCAAATATAATATCTTTTATAGTCTCATCTTTCAAGTAAACACTCCTATATGGATAGCAGTTAACTATTCAAACATCAAACGATCTCTATATGGAAATAGATTACAGGATGTATTTGTGCATGGTTCTCTGAAAGTTCCATCGGGTAGACATTCAATTGCACAGTTTCCCATCGTTCAAATATCATAGAAACCTTACACTGGCAATTTACAATGATGTCATTTCTGTCTGCCGGTACCTTTTTTTTTAATCAGGTAATATAGTAATTCTAATATTATATGTATTATGCATATTGTCATAATGACACCTGCTACTGCGTCACTATTTCTTTTTGATAAAACTGTGAAGGAAATAAAAAGGATACCGTACACTGCAAGAATAAACAAAATGTATTTGGAACCTGATGACGGTATATTCTTACACGTCGGTTCCATCTGCTGCAGTTCTATCACACATCGAATATAATCATCTATGTTTCTTATATCCTTTCCTTGATAATCAGGGTCTTTTATATCTACGAGATCATACAGCTTCATACCAAGATCGTCACGGCAGTCATCAGCAAATAGAAAGCCTATTATAGGTTTTAATTCATTATCAAATCTATCGCAAGGGCGAAGCAGCCCTGCTGGTATAATTAATGCGTGAGCTATTTCGTTTAGTATTTCAATAACTTGGTCTTTGGGCAGCCCCGACGATTCATAGTATCGCCGATAAAACTCATCGGGGCTTAATTCTGCCCTGTCTTGAAACCGCTTTACAAGTGCTGATTTTGTGTTGTTGTGCAGCGCTCTATTTATTAAAGTTAGAGCAAGTACTATTATGATAATGCATACAATGATAACTACACTCCAGATCGTCAAGTAAACACTCCTAAGCTGTTAATTATTTTGGTATCCTACTATTTACATAAGGTGGTAGAGCACAGGATTTATTATCGCATTGATTATTATTAGGCCAACAATGCACTGTGCAATAAGCTTCAGCTATAATATCCCAGCTTCCTTCGTATAACGTCGGTAT
>JAKOEO010000087.1:0-2043 GCA_022321325.1 Candidatus Magnetominusculus sp. LBB02
CCCTACAATATTGTAGCATTGCGACAAAATTGTAGCTATCAATAGTGACACCATGCAAGGTAAGATATTGATATATCGTTATAATAAAATTATTGACTTTAAAGGTATGATAATAAGCAAAAAGAGGCATATGCAGTTAATTCCATAATATATACTAATAGAGTAGTCATAATATCTTGTAATATAATAAATATATTAAATATGATAATATTATGCACTATTCTGAAATGCCGTATTTCGTAAAATGGCCTAAAATCCGTTGACATTCGCTGCCTGTAAATGCTTAAACCATTGGATGTACGGAAAGATTATGGATAGCGGTTTATTAAAAATTAAAGGATATGCATTACAGAAAGGGAAATACATAGTTTGTTCGGCAGGGCGAGCCTCTCTTTAATTTGATTTTATCTGTCAGTTTTGCTACTATTGTTCAGACTATGGACAAGTTTGGAATTGACAGCCATAAGCTCATTTATCACATACCGCGCCTGAATCAGTGGCTTCAAACCGGCCAGTGCTACCCAATATATATGGAGATAAGCCCGTCGGGGACATGCAATCACCGCTGCACCTTCTGCGGAGTTGACTATATGGGCTATCAAAAGAGATTCCTCGACGTAGGCGTACTCAAAGAAAGGCTTACAGAGATGGCGGCACTGGGCCTTAAAAGCGTCATGTACTGCGGCGAGGGCGAACCGCTGCTTCATAGCGGCATTGGTGATATTATCGCCCACACGGCTCACTGTGAAATAGACGCGGCTGTCACCTCAAACGGCGTCCTGTTTCAGGAAGATATAGCCGAAAAAGCCCTGCCACACCTTAAATGGATAAAGATAAGCCTCAACGCCGGAACAAGAGAGACTTATTCAAAGATTCACCGCACAAAACCTGAAGACTTTGACACGGTAATTAAAAATATAGTCAATGCCGTCAAGATAAAGCGTGAGCACGGCTATCAGTGCACCATCGGCGTTCAGATGCTCCTGCTTCCCGAAAATCATCTGGAGGCCATAGGCCTCGCTCAAATGATTAAAGACACAGGGGCTGATTATCTGGTAATAAAACCCTATTCGCAGCACCCGATGAGCAAGACCGACATATACAGAGATATTAAATACTCTGATTTTATGGAACTTGAGACTACACTGGCAGAGGCAGAGACAGAGACATTTAATGTAATATTCAGAACGAACGCGATGATAAGATGGGATGATAGGGGAAGGAACTACTGCCGCTGCCTCGCCCACCCGTTTTGGTCATACATGGACGCCCTCGGAAACATATGGGGATGCCTTGACCATCTCAACGACGAGAGATTCCTCTACGGCAACATCTGCCAAAGCACATTTAAAGAGATATGGGACGGCAGCCGGAGACAACAGGCGGCAAAATGGATAGAAAGCATGTTTGACGTAAACCACTGCCGTGTCAACTGCAGAATGGACGCCATAAACAGGTATCTGTGGGATTTGAAAAACCCGCCTGCACATGTGAATTTCATATGAGGGAACTGGTTTGATAGCAGGGCACATTGCGTGCAGCTATGTTGCACAGAGGCTGCTGCGGCTGAGGCCGGTCAATAACGCCTTTTTATTAGCGGCTTCGTATCTGCCGGATATTATTGACAAGACACTCTCTATAGTGTTTAGTATGCCGGGTCGGGGCTTTTTTCATTCGTTTGCGGTAATGTTTGGTCTTTACGGGTTTTCATACATGATAGTTTCAAAAGTAAGGGCTGACTATGCGCCATTGGTGCATCTGACAGCGCTATATTATGCCCTGCACCTGATATTTGATTTTCCCAAGCTGAATATCTTGTTTTGGCCCTTTCTGGGACCAATAAATTACGAGGGACATTTCTCGCCGATAGCTAATATTTATAGTTATTATATAGGCTGGAGACATCCAGAGCAGCTAATATCGGAGACTGCCTTTTTTGCCATTTTGATAATTATCAAAATAAGAGATATGAAACCTCTGAGTGCAGGATAAAACCACTACGGCATGTTGATTCTAAGGTCATAGCTGCCAACGGCCACATCT
>JAKOEO010000087.1:2053-11945 GCA_022321325.1 Candidatus Magnetominusculus sp. LBB02
ATAAAACCACTACGGCATGTTGATTCTAAGGTCATAGCTGCCAACGGCCACATCTGCGGCCATACCCTTGTCCCAGAGCAGGCCGGTAACCTTTGACCTGGACTTTTCAGGAATCATAAGGATGAGTTTTACGCCTTTTTCAGAGAGTGCCTTCCAGTGGGCGGCCTTTTCGGCGTTTATCGTATCCTCAGTCTCTACCTCTACGACGGCCATCGCCATGCCGTAATTTTTCAGTATCAAATCAGGATACATGCCCTCGAATTCGCAGTTCTTTTGTCCATCGGGATTACAGGCTATCTCGGTGTATTGCTTTGAGAGCCTGTTTTTTAGATGCATTACGAGCCAGTTATGAAATACCCCTTCCGATTCCATATTTTTTCACCTTGTAAATGATTTGTCTGGGCGTGATGCCCAGTAATTTTGCCGCCTTGGCATAGACCCAGTCTGAGGCCTTGAGGGCGTCTAAGATTCCCTCTCTTTCTACCTGATTAAGAGGCGTAACCCTATGGGCGGACAGGCCGCCTGACATTGTCCTTATATTTGCAGGCAAGTCGCGCCAGTGGACAATTTTATCTGGCAGCATGATGACAAGGCGCTCTATCATATTTTCGAGTTCCCTGATATTGCCTGGCCACATGTACTCCTCCAGGGAGTTCATTGCCTCCTGCGATATTTGCACTTCCTTTGAGTTTTCTTTGTTGAATTTATTAAGAAAAAAGGCAGTCAGCTCAACAATATCTTCACGTCTTTGCCTCAACGGCGGCAGATACATCGGCACCACATTTAGCCTGTAGTAGAGGTCCTCTCTGAACTCCCCATCGCTGACCAGCCGGACAAGATCTTTGGCCGTTGCGGCAATTATCCTAACGTCTACCTTTATCGTCCTTTCCGAACCGACCCGTTCAAATTCTCTCTCCTGAAGGACGCGAAGAATCTTAGGCTGAAGCCCCAGAGACAAGTCTCCAATCTCATCCAGAAAGATAGTGCCCTTGTTGGCAAGTTCAAACCTGCCCCTTCGTACTGAGGCAGCGCCGGTGAAGGCGCCCTTTTCATGGCCGAATAACTCTGTCTCCAAAAGGCCCTCCGGGATTGAGGCACAGTTGAGTTTGATAAAAGGCTGTTTTGCCCGTGGACTCATATAGTGGATGGCCTTTGCTATCAGCTCCTTTCCAGTGCCGCTTTCGCCGGTTATCAACACATTTGCCTTCGAGGATGAAACCCTGTGTACGGACTCAAACACTTCCTGCATAGAGGGGGATTTGCCGATTACGTTTTCTAAATGGTATTTGCCTTTGAGCGCTACTTTCAACGTATCGCGCTCGGCTCTCAGAGCCTGAACTTCTTTCTCTACCTGTCTGCTGAGTTTTATGTGCTGGGCCAGCAAAGAGGCGATAATTTTTAAGAGTCTCAGGTCGTTATCGAAAGAGATGCTCTCATCGGCAAACAGCCTGTCCACGCTCAATACTCCAAGCACCTCCCGCTTAAACATAATCGGTACGCATAGAAAGGCAATGTTGCTCTTTATTACATCCTTTCTTGAGCCGGTGCGGTTTAAAAACACCGGTTCGTCCCCAATACTTGGCACCACTATAGGGTAGCCGGACTTTGCCACCTGCCCGATAATCCCTTCGCCAAGTTTATACCTGCCAAGCTGCAACTCTCCTATTGTCAAACCGTGGGCGGCCTTGATGGCAACCTCGCCTCCTTCGATAAGCGCAACCGTCCCGCGCTGCATTTCAAGGAAATCTGAAAGCACCCTCATCGCCCCCTTGAGCGTCTTACTCAAATCCAGAGAAGCCCCAAGTTGTTTGCTAATCTCATGCAGCGTCATCAGCTGCCGCGACTGTCTGTCCATCAGAGAAGCCCCCTGTCGTAAAAACTCAAAACAGAGTGTTTTGTGACAATCAAATGGTCGTGAATGGCAATGCCAAGCCCCGCACCGGTTTCTCTCATCTTTGCCGTCAGGTCAAGATCATATGCTGAAGGCGTCAGAGAACCTGCCGGGTGATTGTGGACGAGAATCAGCGCGCTTGCCTTGTGTTTCAGCGCGTTTTCAAATATCCTTCTCGGATACACGGTGAGACGGTTTACTATGCCGTCGCCTACTACTTCCTCGGCGACTATTTCGTTAAGCGTGTTTAAATAAAGCACAAGGAACTGTTCGTTGCTGTTTGAGCCGATTGACGCCCTCAGGTAGTCAATAATGTCGGCAGGGGAACTTACCTTTTTCCTTTTGACATGTTTTTGTCTTAAATATATGGTACCGAGGTCTTTGACAAGTTTAACCAGCAGGGCGCTTTGAATGCCTATGCCCTCGACTTCCATCAGAATGTCTATATCGGCGTCAAGGATGTTTTGTATGCTGCCGAATCTATGCAGTAGCCTCTTGGCCTCTGGTTTGACGTCTTTTTGCGTACGGGTGTAGGTCAGAAGAAGCTCAAGCATCTCATACTCCGCCATTGAGCCTTCCCCATTTTCCAGATAGCGCTGTCTCAGCCTGCTACGATGCCCGGCGTGGAGCGGTTTCCCAGCGCTTCCATTGTCAGATTTAATCATCATTGTGGTCGGTTCTCATATTCATAATATTTGGCAACCCGTTTAAAAGTAACATATTTCCATATAACTTATCAATGCTACAAAATTGTAGCACGGTACATTTTTGTAACATCGTAAAGAGGGATAAACCGCACATTATCAATATCATAGCGCTTGGCATGGTTTGTGATGCTGGAGTGCTTATTGCGGCATTATTTTTTGAAAATTGACGCAATGATTAAAATTATCCATTGCCTGACTGATTAATGTTACATTTGCATTGCTGTTTTGCTATAATAGCGGTGGAGGCGGCGGCAGCGCCTCTAAATAAACCACTGGCCACTGGCAAAGGAGAGAAACCGATGTCTGTTTTGATTATTAAAAATATAGACAGCGAAGGGCCTGGCACGATAGAGGATTATCTTAAAGAGAAGTCCATATCATATAAAATCGTTGACATTGCCCGTGAGCTAACCCCTGAGACAGGCGGGGCTGACACGCTTGTCATCATGGGCGGCCCAATGTCCGTAAATGACAGCGATGATTACCTGAGAAAGGAAGAGGCCATAGTAAGGCAATTTATAGACAAGGGGCAGCGTGTGCTTGGCATATGCCTCGGTGCGCAGATGATAGCAAAGGCGCTTGGGGCAAGGGTATATAAGGGACCGGCCCCGGAGATAGGCTGGTACTCCATAGCAGCGTCAGAGGCCGGAATGGCGGATGAGGCGTTTTCAAAGCTGGCCGTCAAGGCTACCCCATATTTGACCGTATTTCACTGGCATGGGGAGACGTTTGATTTGCCGGAGGGGGCGGTGAGGCTTGCCTCTAACACGCTTTATCCTAATCAGGCGTTCAGATACGGCAAGACTGTCTATGCCTTTCAGTTTCACATAGAGGTAGACAGGGAAATGGTCTACGATTGGATGAGGAATGAACCGCTGGATATGGCAAAGCTAAAGACAGAGACCGAGCAGATATATCCGTCTTACGCAGGGCGCGCCCGGGCGTTTTATGAAGGATTTTTCAATAAATAAAGGAGGATTATAAGGTGAAGAAAATCGAGTCAATAATTAAACCATTCAAGCTCGACGAGGTAAAAGACGCCCTTAACGCAATAGGCGTCCAGGGCATGACGGTGGTTGAGGTGAAGGGTTTCGGCAGACAGAAGGGGCATACGGAGCTTTATAGGGGGGCTGAGTACGTCATTGACTTCATCCCTAAGATAAAGCTGGAGATGGTAGTTGCTGACAGCATGGTAGAAAAGGTTATTGAAACCATAGAAAAGACGGCAAAAACAGGCAAGATAGGAGATGGCAAGATATTTGTCTACAACATAGAAGACGCCCTTAGAATAAGGACAGGCGAACGTGGCGACGTAGCCCTTTAATCAACATTAAACTAAATTCAGGAGGTTAACAACTAATGACGCCAAAAGAAGTACTCGCATTTGCGAAGAAAAACGACGCTGTGATGGTAAACCTGATGTTTGTGGATTTCCCCGGTATGTGGCAGAACTTCTCCGTGCCCATCGGGCAGCTTAGCGAAAAGTCATTTGAAGAGGGATTCGGCTTTGACGGCTCCTCGATAAGGGGATGGCAGGCGATAAACGCATCGGACATGCTTGTGCTGCCTGACGCCACAACGGCTATAATGGACCCTTTTTTGAAGTACCCGACTCTGAATCTGATCTGTAACATATTGGACCCTATAACTAAGGAATCCTATACCCGCGACCCGCGCTACATCGCCCAGAAGGCCCATAAGTATTTGCAGTCCACCGGCATTGCCGACACGGCATATTTCGGGCCTGAGGCGGAGTTCTTCATCTTTGACGACATTCGCTATGACCAGACATCAAACAGCGGTTACTACTTCATTGACTCCAAAGAGGGAATCTGGAACTCCGGCAGAGACGAAAAACCAAACCTCGGCTACAAGCCGCGCTACAAAGAGGGATATTTCCCCGTAGCTCCAAACGACTCAATGGAAGACCTGAGGACGGAGATGGTCGTAACGCTCCAGAAATGCGGCATTGAAGTAGAGGCACAGCACCATGAGGTGGCAACGGCGGGGCAGGCCGAGATAGACATGCGGTTTTCGCCGCTTGTAAAGATGGCCGACTGGCTGATGATATTTAAATATGTTATCAAAAACGTGGCGTACAAAAACGGCAAGAGCGTAACGTTTATGCCTAAGCCCCTGTTTGGGGACAACGGCTCAGGGATGCACGTCCACCAGAGCCTGTGGAAGGGCGATAAGCCGCTGTTTCCGGGAAAGAAATATGCAGGATTAAGCGAAATGGCCCTGCACTATATTGGTGGAATCCTAAAGCACTCAAAGGCGATTGCGGCGATAACCAACCCTACGACGAATTCATACAAGAGACTGGTGCCCGGTTTTGAAGCGCCGGTTAACCTGGCCTACTCGGCAAGAAACCGTTCAGCCTCTATAAGAATCCCTATGTACTCGCCATCACCAAAGGCAAAGCGCATTGAGGTGAGATACCCCGACCCATCATGCAATCCATATCTTGCGTTTACGGCAATGCTTATGGCCGGAATTGACGGCATTGAAAACAGGATAGACCCGGGTGAACCGCTCGATAAGGATTTATATGATCTCGAGCCGGAGGAGTTGGCTACCGTTCCTCAGATGCCGGGAAGCCTTGACGAGGCATTAAACAACATCGAGGCCGACCATGACTTCCTGTTAAAGGGAGGAGTATTTACAGAGGACGTGCTCAAGACTTGGGTAGCCTACAAGTGGGAGAAAGAAGTGGACGCCATGAGGCTAAGGCCGCATCCGTATGAGTTTTACCTGTACTATGACGTATAAGTGACAATAGCGGGAGTGATCGGGGGAAGGGATGTTACCCCGTGGCACATAGAACAAGCTGAGGAGGTTGGCAGGCTGATTGCGTTAAAGGGCAGCCTGCTAATCTGCGGCGGTCTTGGGGGGGTTATGGAGGCCGCCTGTAAAGGTGCAAAGGACTCAGGAGGTACGACAATAGGGATATTGCCGGAAGGCGACAGAACTAAGGCCAACGTGCATGTAGCAATACCAGTAGCCACGGGAATGGGTGTTGCAAGAAACGCCATAATCGCCCAGACCGCAGATGTGCTAATCGCCATAGGAGGGTCATATGGCACGCTGTCAGAAATAGCCTACGGCCTCCAGTTTAATAAGCCGGTAATAGGACTTGGCACATGGGCAGTTCAGGGCGTAATAGCCGCAGAGACGGCGGCAGAGGCCGTTGAGATGGCGTTTAAGAGTTTATTGCATGAAGAAGGGAGGTAAAATATGAAAGGTCTTAGCATTTTGCTGACTACTTGTCTTTTGGCCGTAATGGGTCTTGTTACGGCTGTCTGTTCAGGGGCGGAGCAGCCTGCCGCAGCAGAGCCGGAAAAACTCTTCGAGGCCACTTGCAGCCAGTGTCATCCACTGAGCAGGCCAAAGGGCTTGAGGAAGGCCCCTCTTGCGTGGAAGGATACGGTGATGAAAATGAAGAATGTCAACGGCGCAAAATTCACAGACGAAGAGGCCGAGATAATAATTAATTATCTGTCAGAGAAGTATCACTTGCCGCTATAAGCCTGCTTCGGCGTCCTTCTTCTACAACACATCTCATTTGGCGGGAGGAGGAAAGAATAAGGGATTAACAGGCACTGCGCATTTAATAGTAATATACTTCTGACGAGCTGTCAAACGCCGACCTCGAAACCGCTCTGTGGACATTAGCGGTATGACGTTTACGGCCGACGCACTGCATACTTGGAGAAAGAAGCAGATTATTTTCTCATCGTCAAGGACAATCAAAGCACATTAAAGCATGATATAGAAGCACTTTCGTGGGAGGCCTTTCCCCCCTCAACACAAAACAGCGGGGCATGGCCGAATAGGAACCCGCATTATTCGTTGCAGTTCAGAACTGAAAGACTACGTAGAGTTTCCTTTTCAGAGTCAGGTGATGGGAAATCAACTGGTTTGTTCTGTTCTGGAAATCATCAACGGCTCTAAAGGTTTGGGTTGGCGGCGATATCTGGTTTGGCAGAGGAGTTTAAGGATGTATGCCTTTAACCTCCCGCACATTTTTGTTCTGTTAAACATGACAAGAATATGTTATAATTAGGCGAGCGAGTATTTTGCGCAAATAAGGATATGGGAATGAATAAAGTATTTAGCAGACCTAACGGCCTGAAGGAAACGCCTTTTCGGTTTTGTCCGGGATGCGGGCATAGTATCGTACACAGGATGATAGCCGAGGTTATAGACGAACTTGGCATCAGGGAGCGCGTTATTGGCATAGCCCCAGTGGGCTGTGCGGTATTCGCTTATGATTATTTTAATTTCGACGTCATAGAATGCGCCCACGGAAGGCCGCCCGCGGTGGCTACTGCCCTGAAGAAAGTGCATCCCGACAGCATAGTGTTTTCATACCAGGGCGACGGCGACTTGGCGGCAATCGGAACGGCTGAAATAATCCACGCGGCAAACAGGGGAGACAATCTCTCGATATTTTTTATCAATAACGCAACTTACGGCATGACGGGCGGACAGATGGCCCCTACGACAATTCTAAAACAGCAGACAACCACCTCGCCTAAGGGTAAGTCTGCCATTAACGAAGGCTACCCGCTGAAGGTCTCCGAGCTGATTGCAACCATAGACGGGGCTGTCTTTGTGGCCCGTACCTCGCTGGAGGATGTAAAGCATGTCCGCGCTACAAAGAAGCTGATAAACAGGGTATTTGAAAACCAGATTGAAAAACGAGGATTCAGTTTTCTGGAGATTCTCTCTCCATGTCCGACAGACTGGCACTTTTCACCGGCGGATTCTATGAAGTGGATAAAAAATGAGATGAGCTCCGTATATAAAAGCGGGGTAATAAAAGACCTGATTAAATAATGGAAAAGAGGATTTTAATAGGGGGCTCAGGCGGCCAGGGCATTCTTTTTATGGGAAAGGTGATTGCAAGCGCCGCAATGATGGATGGCAAGGAGGTAACGTGGTTTCCTTCCTATGGGGCGGAGATGCGCTGCGGCACTGCTAATTGTGCGGTAGTAATCTCTGATGAGCAGATAGGGTCGCCGGTGTTTAAATATGTTGACATACTCGTGGTGTTTACAGAGGCATCGTTGAATAAGTTCACGCCACGGCTTAATGAAGACGGCTACCTGCTCTATGACTCATCGCTTATAACCGGCAGCGGCAGCCCCGGCGCAATCGGCGTTAATGTTACTACAATGGCACGCGAACTAGGCAATACTAAAGCGGCGAACATGATAATGCTTGGGGCAATGGCGGCCATTACCGGCATTCTGAAAAAAGAAAACCTTCTCAGCGCTATTGAAGGCGATGTGTCCGAGTGCATGCTTCAGGCGCTGTCCATTAACAAAAGAGCAATTTTAAAAGGATATGAAATAGTTGAGAATCAGGAAAGCCGTTATCTCCGATATCGGGCAAATACATAAGCTTATAAATGAATATGCCTCAAGGGAGGTAATGCTGCCGCGGTCTTTGAACGAACTGTATGAGAATGTCAGGGATTATTATGTTTGTGAGGCAGAGCAGATTGTGGCAGTTTGTGCGCTGCATGTCCTATGGGATAACTTGGCGGAGATAAAATCGCTGGTCGTCAGGGACTCTGTACAAAGGCAGGGCATTGGCCGTCGGCTTATCGGGGCATGTAAGGAAGAGGCGTTGGCGTTGGGAATAGGGCAGGTGTTTGCGCTTACATATGTAAAGGGATTCTTTAACCGTCTGGGTTTCCGGGGGATTGATAAGGCAGAGCTGCCCCATAAGATATGGGGAGACTGCATACGGTGTTCTAAATTTCCTGGATGCGACGAACAGGCAGTGATCATTGATGTTAAAAATGCTTGATTGAATAAGGGAATAATAAACAGGGAGGCCTTATGCCGTTGATAACATGGAATGAGAGTCTAAGCGTAAATATTGAGGAATTCGACGGCCATCACAAGAAGATAATAAAACTCCTCAACGGCCTTTTTGATGCGGTAGCGGTAAAAAAAGGCATTAGCGTCATACAGCCGACAGTTGCAGAGCTGATAGATTATACGAGATACCATTTTGCCGCCGAGGAGAGCTTTTTAGAAAAGCATTCTTTCCCCTGGATAAACAGCCATAAACATGAACACGATGAGCTGTCCTCTAAAGTCCTTGAATTTCAAAAACAACTAAGCGAAGGCAAGGCAATGGTTGATCTTGCCCTGTTGAATTTTCTCAAAGATTGGTTGACACGCCATATTATGGGCAGCGATAAAAAATACTCTTCTTTTATAAAGGAAAAGGGTAAATCTTAAATGCAGCCAGTGCAATGTACTCAAATATTAATCAAATTCAGCCCGCCTTATTATGTCCGTTGAAAATGAGCTTGCCCGTACCTCGCAGCAACCTCTGTCCTCCACTAATGCTATAAATTATATCTCCCTTGCCGTTGGCGCAGCTTTGTTTTTCACAGGCGCGTTTTATCAATTTATCAATGACTCAAAGTATGTGTTTCCACTTTTGCAGCTGCTATGTTTGTCAGTATCTATTATCCTCATAGTATCATCGCTTTATTGTTATAAGCACAATATGGCCTTGATGGATATTCGTTTTTCTCATAAGGCTTTAATCCAATTTTATATAATTATGGCGCTGCAGTCTTTTTGGTTTTATATGACGTCGAAGATATTTTTCACCACAGGCAATTTGTACTGGGATAATCTCAAGACTTACAGCTATTTTTATGACAACCTTCATGCGCTGAATCATTTTGGCGAGCCGGCCTGGTGGTTTCCTCATATTCAGCGCGGTATGCCGGGTTATTTTTATTCACTGCTTGGAAATATGAACTGCAACAGCCCTGTGTTTATTACGCTTGGAGTTGTCTTCTGGTTATTAGGCAAAGCGAAAATCGTTATCACATCTTTTCAGCCTCTTTACGTATGGTATTTCTGCGGCATTATTCCTTTGCTGTCAACTCTTTCTATCTGGCTCTTTTCGCGTCATATTCTACGCTCATCCGGCGCGCTTTGTTTTGTAATCATAATAGGTGTATTTTCCCCTGGCAACATGTTTAATATTACAGACATTGGCTATTTTGAGCCGTCTATATATTGCCTGTTTTTTTTAAGCGCCTTTCTATTTTTTATAAAAAGACGGGATATGCTGTCGTTTTGGCTGCTTTGCCTGACGGCCGCAGCGGCGTGTATTGCCGTTAATTACCCATTCATGGTATGGGCAATATTATTTATCCCGTCATTTATAATTGTTTATATACTCGATAAAGAGATGTTTGCCTCGGCAATATCTGCCTTTAAGGCGGTAAAAGGTCGGCATTGGCTTATCTTTC
>JAKOEO010000088.1 GCA_022321325.1 Candidatus Magnetominusculus sp. LBB02
TTGAGTATGTGTTTGTAAGCGGAGGTTATCGAGATGGTTCTAAAAGTAAAACGGTAAATCCGCCTGAGGCCAATGCAATCGTAGAAAAGATAGTTGAGTTATGTAAAGACAGCCGATATTCAGGTAAGACAATGGGGGTTATAGTTCTGCAGGGCGAGGCGCAGGCTGACCGAATCGAAAGAGAATTGCTCAAACATCTGGGTGCGGAGGAAATGGGGCGCAGACGGCTAATCTGTGGCAATCCCTACAGTTTTCAGGGTGATGAACGCGACATCATATTCTTGTCAATGGTTGCGGCAACGAACGAGAGAATCGGGTCTCTTACGAAAGCGGCTGATGGAAGACGTTTTAATGTGGCGGCAAGCCGTGCGCGTGATCAAGTGTTTCTTTTCCATTCAGTAACCGTTAATGACCTCGGCGCTAATTGTCTTAGACGAAGGCTACTTGAGTATTTTCAGGATACAAGGGAGCGTGAAATATCGGGTATAAAGCAAGATGAGTTGGAACGTAAGGCTGTATCTGCTAACCGCTGTAAGGTTGACCCACCCGAACCCTTCGACAGTTGGTTTGAGGTAGATGTAGCGTTGGAATTATTGAGGAAAGGTTATGAGGTCGTTGCTCAATATGAATTTGCTGGTTATTGGATTGATCTTGTCGTTGAAGGCGGGCAGGCGCGTCTTGCCGTTGAGTGCGACGGCGACCATTGGCACGGCATTGAACAATATGAATATGATATGCAGCGTCAGAGGCAGCTTGAACGCTGCAAGTGGGTATTTTTTAGGGTCAGGGGTGCAGCGTTTTATTCAAATAAGGAAGAAGCGCTAAAGGATCTCTGGCCTATGCTGGAAGAAAGAGGAATCGCGCCGAAAAAGCCGCACACCACCACTGAAGTCTATGACGAAACAGAAACTGATAATCAACACGTCGAGCAAGATAGTAATGAGCCTGACAAAGACGAGCAATCCCTACCGGAAGACAATAACACCAGCGGCATCCCTACCAGCCGCCGTCCAGAAAATATCCATACATCCGAAATATCGAACGCTATTATTAATGTTTTGAAAGATTGTCCGAATAATTCTTGCACTGTTGATTCTTTGACAAAAAGGGTTTTGAGTGGACTGGCCGTAATCACACGAGGTAAGCCGCGTGAGGCATTTGAGAAGCGTGTTATGCGCTGTCTTGTTGATCTTGAAAATCGGGATCTTGTTGAAAAGTATAAGGCTAAGAATAAGCGGGTCAGACTTATAAGACCTCAATATTCCCTATTTATGCCTGACACTACGATGTAACGCCATAGGACATTTCTACTTTGGCAGGAATAGGACATTTTTATTTTGGCTTGACAAATCTCAGTCGGCACTGTTATCATGTTGGTGTTGCGCATAACGCTTTCTATCTCACATTATAATGAGATAAACATTTCAACTTTTTTGGAGGATTAGATGGCTAAGAAATCAGCAATGGGACAGTTTGATGAGATTATGGATGCAGCAGCAAAATTCGTTGAGCAACAAAAAGGCGTTTGGGACCACACCGCATGGACAGATTTCCTCGATAACATCAGCAAGACCGGCGTTGAAGTTAACGCTGAAGTGAAGGCTTATCTCGGTACACTTCTGGAGTCTATGAAGAAATACTACGCCGCCGCCTCTGCCACTGACGGCCTGACCGCCACCATGAAGGCAATCGCAGAGAACACTGTCAGCTTCCTCAACAAGACTAAGGGCAGCTGGGACCACGCAGGCTGGGAGACCTATCTCAAAGATATGCAGAAAAAGGGCGCTGAACTCTCAGACGAAACCGTTAAATATCTCGGCAGCGTGCTGGAGATCTCAAAAGAACTCTATAATCTTCCCACATTTGCATCGAAAGCGGCTGCTAAGACTGCGTCAAAAAAGTAAGTCTAACCCGCATTAGCAGGAGCTTATACCGCATTTGTCTGGAGGGGACTTGACGATTAGAAAGGCCGTGGTTGTTTTAGTGATTATGGTTGCCGCGTTTTCTGTTGCCGGTTGTGGTTACGTCTCTGACGGGCCATTCGGCTGGGGGATGTCTTATCATACGACGCCCGTAGCTAAAGGACGGGCATCAGGTGGCTATAGAGAAGGGCAGGCTTGTAATTACGCCTTCTTTGGCATGGTCGCTATTGGAGACTCGGGTATCGAGGCAGCCATGCGTAACGGCGGCATCAAAGACGTCTTTACCATTGACAGCTATTCGCAGAGTTTTTTTGGTACATATACAAGGCAGTGCACTGTGATAGTAGGCAGCTAGCCTCGCGGTGGTCTTTGATTGCAAGCCGTGGTTTTGCAGCGCTTTAATATCGTATTTGCAGGCTTTGACAGAACCTCATCGCGTTTTGTATAATTGTAGCTCATGAAAATCGCAATTACAGGAAAAGGCGGTGTGGGAAAGACCACGCTTGCCGCTATGTTGAGCTACCTGTACGCCCGTTCAGGAAGGCGTGTTATCGCCGTTGACGCAGACCCCGACGCGAATCTGGCCTCTGCCCTCGGCCTCTCTGCGGCGCAAATAAAGGACATACGGCCAATTGCCGAAATGTCTGCGCTGATTGAAGAACGAACCGGCTCAAAACCCGGTGCGATGGGCGGCGTATTTAAGCTAAACCCGCGGGTTGACGACATTCCAGAGGCATGCAGCATTGACATCAACGGCATAAAGCTGCTCGTGATGGGAAAATCAAAAGAGGCCGCATCCGGCTGCTACTGCCCTGAAAATGTCTTCCTAAAGCGCCTCCTAAGGCACATAGTCCTCGACCCCGATATGGTGGTTATTGTGGATATGGAGGCAGGCATTGAACACCTGACGCGAGGAACCGCAGAGTCGGTTGACGCATTTATCGTCGTAGTCGAGCCAGGCTCAAGAAGCCTTCAAACCGCACGCACAATTAAAAATATGGCACTAACACTTGGCGTCAAAAACGTCTTTGTCGCGGCAAGCAAGGTCAGAGATACCGCTGACATTGATTTCATCGAGGCCCACATTGAGGGCCTGCCCCTCATAGGATATATCAGCTTCAGCGACGACATCGTAAAGGCCGACATCAACGCCGCCCCGCCATTTCTTCACGCCCCAAACGCAGTTATCGAGGCCGATATGATTAAGAAATCCATAGAGGAGGCCGTAGCGCGATGATGGTAACGGCTGATGATACCACCTCAAAGGCGGCGCTGCGCAAAGAGGCTGTGTACGTCCGCAACGCCATCTCCTCTGACATCAAAAAAATCAATGACGCGGCAATTTATAAAAATTTATTTGATACCGATGAGTTTATTAACGCCAGGTCAGTCATGTTCTTTGCATCCATTAAGAGCGAACCAGATACGCTTACAATGATTGCCGCAGCGCTCTCTATAAATAAAACTGTCATCCTGCCCCGTACAAATCTAAAGACGCGGGCGCTTGAGCCGTATATAATAAAATCGCTGTCAGAACTCATCCCCGGCTATATGGGCATACCGGAGCCAAACCCGGCAGCTTGTGCACCTGCCGGTGACATAGACATTATCGTCATGCCCGGCCTTGCGTTTGACGAAACCGGCGGTCGCGTCGGCTATGGCGGCGGCTACTATGACAGGTTTATCAGCGGTATGACCATAGACCGCCCTACCCTTGCCGCGGTCGCATATAATATCCAGGTCATTGAGCATGTCCCCGTTATGAGCTACGACATCAAGGTGGATATGATTATAACCGAATCCGGGGTAATTAATTGCAGAGGGAAACACGTTCGTGGATAAGCAAAAGATAGAGGAAGGCATACGCCTTGTGTTAGAGGGGCTTGGAGAGGACATCTCAAGACCGGGGCTTAGCAGTACGCCAGAGCGTATCGCCGAGATGTATGAGGAGATTCTTTCAGGGCGCGAGACCGCGATTGAGGAAATCCTGCGCCCCATAAAGGGCGAGAGCCATGATGAGATGGTCATACTTAAAGATATAAGTTTTTACTCTATGTGCGAACATCATCTACTGCCATTTTTTGGCGTAGTAAACATAGCCTATGTGCCAAATGCGGGCAAGATTGTGGGAATTGGGTCGCTGGCGCGGGCGCTTGATATACTGGCAAGGAGGCTTCAGGTACAGGAGAGGCTGACGACAGAGCTTGCTGATTTAATAATGGCCAAACTCCGGCCAAAGGGCGCTATGGTCATCATAGACGCCGAGCACCTGTGTATGAGTATGCGAGGCACCAAGAAAAGCGGCGCGCGCGTGGTAACATCGGCAGTCAGAGGGATTTTTAGAACTAAACAATCAACAAGAGAGGAAATGCTTGCTCTCATAAAAAAATAAACTCAAGGAGGCTTAACCAGTGTCGGCAACTATTATTGATGGTAAGAAGGTAGCAAAGGACATCACAGAGGCGTTAAGACAGGAAGTAGAGGCGCTAAAGGCAAAGGGCGTTGTGCCGGGGCTTGCAGTTGTGCTCGTTGGCGAGAATCCCGCGTCAAAGAAATATGTCTCAAGCAAGGAAAAGACATGCGAATCGCTGGGCATTAAGAGCCTGGGGCATAAGATTCCTGAAAATTCCACTCAGGAAGAGCTTATGAAACTCATAGACAATCTCAATAACGACCCAAATGTACACGGCATATTAGTGCAGCTTCCCCTGCCGAAACACCTTAACGAAAAAGAGGTCATGCACGCCATATCGGACAAAAAAGACGTGGATGGCTTTGGGCCTGACTCACTTGGCAGACTGGTGCTTGACGAACCGGGCTTTCTACCCTGCACGCCGCACGGCTGTATGAAACTGCTTGAGGCTTACGGCGTTGATCCCAAGGGCAAACACGCGGTAGTGGTAGGGCGCAGCGTCATCGTTGGCAAACCCATAGCGCTATTGCTGTTAAGGCAGCACGCCACTGTAACGATATGCCACAGCAGGACGCCGGACTTAAAGGAGACCTGCCTCAAGGCCGACATCCTTTGTGCGGCAGTGGGCAAGGCCGAGATGATCAAAGGCGACTGGATTAAGGAGGGTGCCGCCGTAATTGACATAGGCATTAACGTAAAAGAAGACGGTAAGCTGGTGGGCGACGTTGAGTTTGAAAAGGCGAAGGAAAGGGCAGGCTTTATCACCCCAGTTCCCGGCGGAGTTGGCCCTATGACTATAGCCATGCTGATGTACAACACAGTTGAAGCCGCTAAGGCCGCTGTAAAATAACTCTAAATAAGTGAGGACAACATGATTATCTCAAAAAGGAAGACTCATGAGGAGCTTATGAAGAGCTTCAATAAATATGACAGCTTCTTTCTGATTGGCTGTTCAGAGTGCGCGTCGCTGTGCGGGACGGGCGATGAGGCCGCCATGAAGGCGATGAAAGAGGAACTGGAAAAAGAGGGCAAGAAGGTAACCGGAATGATGGTGCCAAAGACCGGCTGCCAGACGCTTGGCACAAAGATAGAACTGAAAAAGGACAAAGAGGCCTGTGAAGCCGCAGACGCAATAGTAGTAATGTCCTGCGGGGCGGGCACGCAGTCAGGAGTTGAGATATTCCCTGACAAGCCGGTGTATCCATCGAATGACACGATGTTTCTTGGGAATATGACCAGATTTCAGATGTTTGACGAAAGGTGTTCGCTCTGTGGCGAGTGCATAATTGACAAGACAGGCGGGATATGCCCCATAACAAACTGTCCAAAGGGCCTTCTAAACGGCCCCTGCGGCGGCATGAAAGACGGCAACTGCGAGGTCAGTTCAGAGATAAAATGCGCATGGGTAAGAATCTACGAGAGGCAGAAAAAGGTAAACGAACTGGATAAGATGAGCGAAATTCTGCCGCCCAAAGACTGGTCAAAAAAGCAAAACCCGCATGTGATGGGAAGGCCGGAAAAGGATAAAGATAAAAAGGAAAAAAAGGCCTGAAAAATAAGGCGGCACAAGCCAAAGGCAGCGGCGCACTAAACAGCAGCTGCCTTTGGCGGCCTGTCATTGCTCACAATCTGCTGCCGGTTTGTCCTGCGCCTTGCTTTGCCACAAAGGCACGAAGTACGCTGTTCATGTAAGTTTGGTATCCTTCGCCCAGTTGGTGCGGTCGCATGTCAACTGGCTGACACCTTTTATTTTTCTGAAAAAACCGGCACATGGCATAGACAAACCTGTGGGGTTGATAGTAGAATATAATCATGGAAACGCTTACTCTTGAACGAGACTTCGACTTGACAGAGATAATTAACGGGGAGGAAGTTGTGTCGCCCAGTCCTTTTAGTAAACATCAGATAATAATCGGTAATCTTTTTAGACAAGTGGATAGGCATGTAGGACAAAAGGGTTTAGGCCGTGTTTTGCTCTCTCCACTTGACGTAATACTTGAGGAAGGGTTAAACAGGCTTCAGCCTGATATATTGTTTGTCAGGAAAGATAACACGGCCATAATTCAGGACTGGATACGAGGTGTACCGGATATGGTTTGTGAGATAGTTTCACAAGGGTCATTCCGATGGGATACCAATATAAAAAAAGAGATCTACGAGAAATACGGCGTACCTGAATATTGGATAATCATACCGGAGCTTAAAATAGTCGAAGTCTTTACTATTGAGGAAGGCAAGTATAAGCTCTATTCCTATGCCGAGGGTGAGGGCATGGTTACGTCTAAGGTCATCGAGGGTCTGCAAGTCAATATCAAAGATATTTTCGAGGTCTAAAATCCTTCCACGTCATTGAACCGCCCGCGCCCTCATTACCCTCATTACGGGAGCAAGCCTTTCAATCTCACTAAATCCTTATTGATCCTATCTTCGTATATTTTTGATGCAACACGCTTTCGCTTTTCACAATATTCATGCGCAGATTTGTAGTCTTTAAAACCGTTTTCGTATATCCTCACAAGATAATTGAGGGCGGTGTCTTTTGTCCTGTTGTCCACAGCTAACGACAGGGCTTCCTGACATAGCTTTTCAGCGCTTGTATAATCTGGCTCTTGCATGGATATCAACAAGCCAACCAAAGTGTTAAGGCTCATCGCCGTGATGGCAGGATGTTCATCTCTTATCTGATCGTAGTCATCACTGGTTAATCCGCTTGAAAATCCACTAATGTATTTATCTGTAAACATTCCGATGTCATGGAGATAGCACGCTGCGGTCAAGACATAGCACTCGTCTATATCCAGGTCTACGTTATTCCAAGTTTTTATTATCTCATTTGCGAATTTCAACACCCTCAAAGAATGTTGAAAATCGTGCTTCGTAAACCACCTTAAAATGCCTGTTTGTGTCAAATCCGTTACGAACGGGATTATCCCTTCTAAACTTTTTTTTAGTCAGCACATTCTGCGGCTTTCTCTTCTATAGGGATATAACCATTCATCCGTTTATTTCGCCGATTTTAAAAGGAGATCGACGCCATCCATCCTAATTCAAATGAAGAATACATAACATAGTGGTGTTGTAACACAACGACCCATGTTTTGTCAAACAGCAGTGACGTTTTGGGGCTGACTTTCTGCCGAAATTCGTGGAAATTCGAGGTCGGCATAGGGTCAGGTACTGAATCTTGACTTAATATGATAGAGAAAGTAAAGTATAGACATCGACCTATTTCCCACCAGATTGCGGGCAAATGAGAGATTGTCAAAAGGAAAGACCTGACCCCATTGCTGCTATTGCAGCGGGACGCCGGTAATAGGGGCTGGTGTCTCGTGGCTGCCTTGAATCAATACACCTCGTCGTGAGAGCCTATGTTGAGGAGGTACAAGGTGTCGCCGGATAGCGTGAAGGTAATACGGATGTCATGCGTTAAAGAGCAGGCATATCTGTCTTTAAGGTTTCCCGTGAGCTTGTGTGTCTTAAGCGAAGGGTCAAAAGGATTCTTGATAATTTTACTGACACAATCGAGATATTCTTTTTTAAGTGCCTGGTCTTTCTTGAAATACTTGCTTACCTTCTTTATAAAAGGTTTATCGGCTTTAATCGTCATTATCATCAAAATTAACAATAGCGTCTACAAGCTCCTCAGCATTATTAAATGTCAAACACTCGCCTCTTTGTATTCTCTCTTCTGCGGCAAGCGTTTCCTCAACGAATATTTTATGTCGTCGTTCTCTGTCTGCAAGGTAATCTATAAAAGAAGCGGCCTCTTTGATGCGCTCAGGAGACAGTACCGGCAATATCTCAATTATATGTTCAACGTCGGGGTTCTTTACGGCGGACTCAATGGCCGTATCTGTAATCGTTTCATTCATACTAAAAGTATATCATGAATAGGGTAAAAAGGCAACCACATGAAATAATACAGGAGAATTCGGACACAGAATTCAGGGGACACAATCAATACTGTCCTGTATAGAAATTGCCAAGTGGACGTCATGACAGACACATCCCATTTAGCTTGCTGTCTAACATTACATTAGGTTTCTGGTGCTGGTTATGGCAAAATCTTCTCGATAAAGGCGTCCGCATCCCGCACCGGCTTTTTGTCGAGGTATATATTGTCTTCAATGGCTGAAGCTCTTAACAACCCCCCCATGTATCGGTGTGCTTTCTGTGTACGTTCAGACGCCTCTGCCATTCCCATGCTTAATTTTACACCTTCTGTAAAGAAAATCGTCGTTTTAAAATACTTGTTGAATATGATACAATACCGCCTGAAGGGGTTAACGCCACATTTAGGAGGACGACCACGAGGCATTTTCTTTTTTTTAAAGGGCCTCGATAACCGGATACGGGATATTTAACATGAAAACTCACAAAAAAAGGAGACCACAATATGAGTTTTAAAGAAGCCATCGAATCAGGTAAGTTTGTCGTTACAGCAGAGGTTGGCCCGCCTAAGGGCACTGACATCACAACTATGATGCACGATATGCACATACTTAAAGGCAAACTCGACGCCGTTAACGTTACTGACAACCAGTCTGCCGTGATGAGAATTTGCTCGCTTGCCGTGTGTAAGATTGCACTGGAACAGGGGCTTGAGCCAATTCTTCAGATGACATGCCGCGACAGAAACCGCATAGCCCTTCAGTCAGACCTGCTTGGCGCCTCCGTCCTCGGCATCCACAACGTGCTTTGCATGACCGGCGACCACGTTACGGCAGGGGATCAGAAGGGGGCAAAGTCCGTCTATGACATCGAGAGCGTCCAGCTCCTTCAACTGGTTGATTCCCTGAATAAGGGCAAGGACATGCACGGTAACGAATTAAAGGGCACGACAAGTTTCTACCAGGGCGGCGTCGTTACGCCGGAGGCCAATCCGCTTGAGCCGCAGCTTATGAAATTCGAAAAAAAGGTCAGGGCAGGCGCCAATTTCTTTCAGACGCAGGCCATATACGACATAGAGAAGTTTAAGAGCTTTATGACATTTGCCAGAAAGTTAAACACAAAGGTCATGGCCGGTCTTGTCATATTGAAAAGCGTCGGCATGGCTAATTTTTTAAATAATAACGTGCCGGGCATTAAGGTGCCGCCTGAGTTGATTGCCGAACTCAAAGAGGCTGGAAAAGAGAAAGCCCTTGACACAGGAATGAACATCGCCGCACGGCACATCAGGCAGCTTAAAGAAGAGAAAATCTGCGACGGCGTACACATTATGGCCATAGGCATGGAGGACAAGGTGCCTGAAATTCTCCACCGCGCCGGAATATTATAAGTGGCTCGGGCTACGATACAGCATTTCAGGGACAAGAAACAGAATGGGCAAAAGCTGACGCTGGTAACGGCCTATGACTACACGTTCGGGCGTATTGTGGACGAGGCAGGGCTTGACGGCGTTCTGGTCGGCGACTCGCTTGCTATGGTCGTCCAGGGGCTTGACAATACCCTTCCGATAACAATGGACGAAATGCTATATCACACAAGGCTTGTGTCGCGCGCTGTTGAAAAATCAATGGTAATAGGGGATATGCCCTTTATGTCGTATCAGGTCTCGGTTGAGGATGCCGTCAGAAACGCCGCGCGATTTGTGAAGGAGGCCGGAGCACAGGCAGTTAAAATTGAGGGCGGCAGCGAGGTTGTGCCGCAGGTGGCGGCCATCGTGCGCGCCGAGATACCGGTAATGGCGCACATAGGGCTTACCCCTCAGGCAATATACAGGATGGGCGGCTACAAGGTTCAGGGAAAGACCGAACAGGCCGGCAAGCTCTTAATGGAGGACGCAAAAAGGCTTGAGGACGCCGGGGCATTCAGTATTGTCCTTGAGGCAATGCCGGGCGGACTTGCCAAACAAATCACCGCCTCTTTATCAATTGCCACCATAGGCATAGGGGCAGGGATTGACTGCGACGGCCAAATCCTCGTCCTTCATGATGTGCTCGGGCTTTTCGAGCGGTTCATACCAAAATTCGTTAAGAGATATGCCAACTTAAAAGGCGAGACCCTAAACGCCCTCAAACAATATAAAGACGAAGTGGAAAAAGGGATTTTCCCTTCCTCAAAAGAAAGTTTTCAATAGGAAAAACGCAATGGGACAGACAAAACTAAAGGTACTGCTATTACAACACACACCCGCGCCGGAGGAACTGGTGGCCATGGCCGCCAAGCTCTGCTACAGCCCGTCGGATGTGGAGGGTCTGAAAAAGAAGATATCGAAAAAAGACCAGAAGGGTTTTATAAAGAAACTAATGGACATGGGGCATCTTAGCCCGATTGAACACGCCTCTTTTACGTTTGCCATCGAGGGCATATCGCGCGCCTGTTCGCACCAGCTTGTACGCCACAGGCTGGCATCCTACAGTCAGCAGTCCCAGCGCTATGTCTCCATGCAGACCGGCAGCGACGACACGGTTAACTACATCATCCCGCCTTCCATAGCCGATGACAAGGCGCTGAAGGAAATCTTCACCAACTTTATGAAAGAGGCACAGTCCACATATGACCTGATATCAAAACGGCTGAACGAACTCGGATATGAGGGCGAGGCCGGCAATCAGGACGCGCGCTTCGTGCTTCCAAACGCCTGCGAGACCAAGATAGTTGTCACAATGAACGCCCGCGAATTGCTCCACTTTTTCAGACAGCGCTGCTGCAACAGGGCGCAGTGGGAAATCCACGCCGTGGCAGACCAGATGCTGTCTTTAGTGCAGGCCGTATGTCCTACAATTTTCTTCGTCGCCGGCCCCGGCTGCGTAAGCGGCGCATGCGCCGAGGGCGCTATGACCTGCGGCCAGATAGCCGAGGTTCGCAGCAAGTACAGAATATCTCAATAATATATGCGCCGGAATCTGGTGATAAATGTCCTGTTGACCGTATGTTCTGTTGTTTTTATTATTGCACTGGCCTTTGGACTTGACTTTGTGGTAAGGCGAAGCGGCGTTGTAAAACCCATAGGCAACTCGCGCGAACTTTTCATAAACAACGCCTTTGGCAAAAGCCGTGGAAACGCTAAAAACATCGGGGCAGTATCGTTTGGAGAGATGGCCTATACAGATAAATTCGGCTTTCGCATCCCAAAAGATTATAAAGACACACACTACTCCAATACAATCCTCATGCTTGGCGATTCAATCGCCTTTGGCGTAGGCGTTAAAGAACAGGATACATTTACAGGACTCATGCGCACCACGCTGCCTGATACAGGGGTGTATAACGCCGCCGTCGTTGGATATAACTCCTATGACTATGAAAATGTCGTCAAGTCTTTCCTGCCCTCCCATCCTGAAGTTACACGGGTCGTTCTGGCTTATTGCCTGAATGATTTAAACTCCCAATCGGCTGAGCTGATTGACAGCGAACTCAATATCAGTGCAAAAAAGAAAACCCTCATTGACGGCGCAAGGAACATCGGTATGCTTGCAGCACTCAATGAATTCCTGAGGGAAAATTCCACACTTTACATCTATCTCAAGGGCATTCTTACAGACCCTCAGATGA
>JAKOEO010000089.1 GCA_022321325.1 Candidatus Magnetominusculus sp. LBB02
CGATGGCACAAGCCGGGCGGGGCTTGTCTTAACCGCGCCTACGCCGCTTAGATAGTTGTAAAATGCCTTCACCGTTGAGAGCCTTCTCATTACCGAGGACTTGGCAAGGCCCTTCTTTGACTGTGCCGCCACAAACCCCCTGACATCATACATGTCCACTGACAAGGGGTCTTTATTAACAAATATGGCAAACTCATCGAGGTCTTTCTTGTATGCCCTGAGGGTATGCACTGAGGCATTTTTTTCAATCTCCATGTATCTGTAAAAGTTATCTATATGACTCTGCAATGAAGCCCTCCCAATCGGCTAATGCCCGTGCGGCAATGGCCTGCCGTTTTTTTGCCTTGTCTTTAATGGGCATGGGGGGAAAGAGGCCGAAATTGATGTTTGAAGGCTGAAAATTTGCGGAGGCAGAGTTGGTGATGTGTGAAACCAACGCGCCGCAAGCGGTAACGTTAGAGGGCGGAGGCGTATCAAGCCCTCTTGCTCTGCGCGCGGCGTATATGCCTGCCAAAAGCCCCATCGCAGTAGACTCAAGATAGCCCTCTACACCGGTAATCTGCCCTGCGATGTAGATATTTGGCATAGCCTTCAGGGTCAGGCCGGTATTAAGATGTTTGGGGGAGTCAATGTACGTGTTTCGGTGTATGCTGCCGTAGCGTAGGAACTCTGCCCGCTGAAGGCCGGGGACAAGCCTGAAGACATTGAATTGCTCGGCATATTTCATGCGCGTCTGGCAGCCGACAAGATTATATGCCGTTTTTTCAACATTCTCCGCCCGCAGTTGAATCACCGCGTATGGTTTTACGTTGGTGCGCGGGTCAGACAGGCCGACAGGTTTCAGAGGCCCGAAGCGCAAGGTGTCCTTGCCCCGTGCCGCCATTGCCTCAATAGGCATACAGCCCTCAAACACCTTGGCGTCTTCAAAATTCCTCACAGTTACCTTATCGGCATTTACCAGAGAATTATAAAATAAATCATATTCCCCTGCGTCCATTGGGCAGTTCAGATAGTCGTCCCCGGTGCCCTTGCCGTATCGGCTAGCGAAGAATGCCTTATCATAGTCCACACTCTCGGCGTCTATGATAGGCGAGATGGCGTCATAAAAATAGAGAGACTGCCCGCCTATAATTTTCTGAAGCTCCCCGGTAAGCGCTAATGAAGTCAACGGGCCTGTGGCAACGATGACCAATGCACCGGGATTAAACAAAGAGAGAGAGGCGACCTCGCCGTTTATTAATTTGATATTTGGATGTGCCTCAATTTTAGAGGTTATGAACTCCGCGAAAAGGGTTCTGTCAACGGCGAGGCAGCCACCGGCGGCTACGGCGGTGGCCCGTGCGGCGGCCATAATCAGAGACCCTGCCGCCTCAAGTTCGCGCTTGATTATGCCGTGGGCCGAGTCCGGGGAGTCAGAACGCAGCGAATTCGAACAGACCAGCTCGCCCAGAAGACCGGTCTTATGAGCCTCGGTCTGCTTATCGGGGCGCATCTCGTAAAGCGTTACAGAGGCGCCAAGCTCGGCAGCCCGATACGCGGCCTCAGCCCCGCTTAGCCCCCCACCTATTACAAATACCTCAGACACAGTTTGTAGTATATAATAAAGTCAGCAAATATCCCAACGCCCGCGCTGTAATGTAACGTACCGGGAACATTGAAATTCAGCTTGACGGCCTTAATTTTTTTAGTTCTGCAAGCCTCGTAGAGACATAAGCTACCAGCTCATCAAGCCCCAGTGAGGCGGCGGCTGAAATTGCGAAAAAGGGAATCCCATGTTCAGCGCAGTATTGCCGTAATTTGCCAAGCCGCGCGCCTTCACCCGCTACATCAAGTTTTGTGCCCACAACGACTTGCTCTTTGGAGATGAGCGTCTCGGCGTAATGGCCAAGTTCCCGATTTATTACGCCAAGTACATCAACCGGGTCATCCTCGATGTGTTCCGAACAATCTACCAAATGAAGCAACAGAGACGTCCTCTCGGCATGGCGCAGAAACTGTAGGCCAAGCCCCGCCCCATCGTGCGCCCCTTCGATGATTCCCGGTATGTCGGCAACGGTGAAACTCATGTAATTTTTCAGCTTCACCACGCCAAGATTTGGCACAAGCGTGGTAAACGGGTATGGGCCAATCTTTGGCCTTGCCGCAGATACTGCCGCAATCAGCGTGGACTTGCCGGCATTGGGCATCCCTATAAGGCCGATGTCTGCGATTAACTTTAGCTCAAGAATCAGGCCGGCTTCCTCGCCGTCTTCGCCGGGCTGCGAAAATTTCGGGGATTGATATGTCGAACTTTTAAAGTGGGCGTTACCCTTGCCTCCGCGTCCGCCTTTCATTACAACTGCTGCTTGAGCGTCTGACGTGAGGTCCGCAATTATTTCGTCAGTGTCTGCGTTTCTGACTACCGTACCCGTGGGAACCTTAATGATGAGGTCTTCGCCATTGGCGCCGTGCATGTTGCTGCCCTTGCCGTTGCCGCCGTTTCTTCCCTTATAGTGCCGCTTATATTTATGGTCAAGCAGGGTGTTGAGCTGTGCGTCGGCCATGAAGATTATATCTGCGCCCTTGCCGCCATCACCGCCGTCGGGGCCGCCCATAGGTTTAAATTTCTCGCGGAGAAAGCTTACGCATCCCTTTCCGCCATGCCCGGCCTTTGCGTAAATCGTCACATAATCAACGAATTTCATAGGTGTCTGCCAATGAGTTATTGCAAAAAATAAAAACGGGGAGCAGGATACCCCCCGTTAATTCACAACTATATGTTAAATATCTCAGGCCTGAACCGCTAATGGGTACACGCTGATTTTCTGTCTGGTCTTGTCCTTTCTCTCGAACTTGACAACGCCGTCTATTTTTGAGAACAATGTGTCGTCAGTGCCTATGCCTACATTAGTGCCGGGGTGAAACTGTGTGCCGCGCTGCCTGACTAAAATGCTGCCTGCGGTGACGGCCTGCCCGCCGTATCTTTTAATCCCCAGACGCTTAGACTTGCTGTCTCTGCCGTTTCTTGTGCTTCCAACGCCTTTTTTGTGTGCCACGGTTAACCTCCGATTATCTCTTCAATCTTTATCTTTGTAAACGGCTGCCTGTGGACAATGTGCTTTCTGTGGGCCTTGCGCGGTTTCATCTTAAACACCTCGACCTTCTTGTCTCTGCCGCCAGAGACCACCTGGGCCTTCACCTCTGCCCCCTCCACATATGGCTTGCCTACAACTAACTTCTCGTCTTTATATAACAGCAACACCTTGTTGATGGTGATAGAGTCGCCGTCGTTACCCGCAATCTTTTCTACCTTTAATATTTCATTGGTTGTAACTCTGTGCTGCTTGCCGCCCATCTCTATTATTGCATACATCGTTGACTGGCCTCCTTAACGTAATTAAGCTCTCAATAACCATACTGCAACTGGTATTAGAGCATAACTTTTTATATTTTGTCAAACTGCCTCATAATTATTTTTCAGAACGAATGAGCGCAGTCTACCCTATTGACACGAACCGGCGGCACAGGACGCAACAGGCGCGCCGTTTTTATCCCTAAGGGTAACGTTCCAGCCGTTTGCCGCAGGCTCAATCGTCGCAAACCCGAAAGATGATATGCTCTTAACATTTTTCAGCGTTTTTAGACCAATCCTGTAGCCCTGGACTTTGCCCGATAGTGCGGGCTGAAGCAGTGTGCCGCCATTGCCGATTATAAACTGCGGCGGCGTACCCTGTTCGTTGAAGCTGAACATATCAAACATGTGCAGGTGGCCGGAGATGACCATGTCATACTTAGATAACAACCCGTCCCAGTCTGCGGACATGAAAGCGGTTTGAAGCGTAGGGTTAAGCGTGAAGAGCTTGTCGTTAGGTTTGACATCCGGGTCAGGGTCTTGCGCCAACGCCCAAATTGGCCTGTGGGTAAGAAACCAGCGGTGTTTTGTGGTAGAGCGCTCATATGTATTAATGTATGCGGCATATTTGCTGGTCTTTACAGATGAGAACTTATCGTCGTCGGCGTTTGTAGAGTCAAGTACGCTCAATGTCAGGGTATCGAGGACAACGTTATAGGGCGGCGTGAAACTCTCACACTTTTGCGAATATGGAAACGGGTCAAGCAGACGAAACCATCCCTTGGCATTGAGGACGCAGTGTTCTCTTTCGCCTCTGAGGAATATCCACGGGGCGGCGGAGAGCAGTTTTTGTGCCGGTAAGAAGAGGTCTGCCTCCCATGTGTCCCATGTGTCACCGAAGGGAGATCTGCGGCAGCCGTCGTTGTCCCACGGGCAGAGGGAATCCCTGTACGTATAATCCCCGACATGGATGATAAGGTCTGGCTTATATCGGGCGGCAGACTCAGCAACTGTGGGAAACGGCCACGCCCCGCCATTATTACACGCCTGCAGCTCATCGTCTGTAATCCTGCATCCCGTATCTCCAATGACGAGGACGCGGGACGGGGATTTTCGTAATAACGGCAGATTTGTACCTTCAATTGACACGGTTACAGCCTCAGGCGGGATATCCACTTCGCACACTGTCACATCCCAGCCATCCTTGTCAATTCCTGCCCTTACGCGCATTGCCACAGGCTTAGAGTCTATTGAGGCAGCCGGACATATCCCCCCTTTTGTAACGGCCCTTGCAAGGGCGCTGCTGTCTGGGCCAAGTTCTACCCATTGGTATAAGGGTTTATAATACTTTCCAGCCGATGGGGGCAGCGAGGCCGTCCCGCCGCACTGAACGAGAAAAGGCAGGGCAACCATCCAAAATATAAGTCCCCTGAACAAATAGATTTGTCTTTTCATGGCGTAAGGATATAATAATCAAAACACTGGCGTATAAGTCAAGCGGCTGGGGGCGGCTGCCAATGTGCTTACAAGGAATTTATTGGAATAGATTTATATATTCTCGAAAGAGAAAAATCCGGTTTCGCGAAGAGCCTGTGATTTCTTTGAGTATGCCAATCTTTTGCATTTCTAAAATAATGTTATTGGCTGTGCGAAATGAAACATTGAGATATTTAGCGGCATTGGCAACCGTCAAATACGGGTTGGAAAACAATTGCATTAATAACTCATGCAGATGTTTTGCCCTGCGGCCAAAACTCAGGATTTGCTTCTCATAGTTAGTGCGCATGGCGATAATTTTCCCGAAGGTATTCTCTCCTTTTTTTGCCGTCTCAATAACCGCCGTAAGGAAAAATGTAATCCATTGGTCTAAATTATTACGCTGCCGTACAAAAGTCAGGGCGTCATAATAAGCCTCTTTATTTCTTTCGATGAAATCTGAAATGTAAAGAGTCGGTTTCCTCAAAATTCCAAGCTCAATCAGATGGAGCACGATAAGCATTCGGCCAACCCTTCCATTGCCGTCATTAAACGGGTGAATAGTCTCAAACTGGTAATGTGAAATAGCTATTTTTATTAGATTAGGCATGTGAAGATTCTTATTGTGCCAAAAAAACTCGAGATCTTTGAGAAGCTCCGGCAAATCTTGAGGATGAGGAGGGATAAAGGCGGCCGTTTGAATAGTCGCGCCGCCAATCCTATTCTGTGATGTACGAACCTCGCCAGACTGTTTATTTTCACCGCGAACGCCTGACATCAATATTTTATGGGCCTCCAGTATAAGCCGCATCGAGATTGGCAGCTAATTCAGCCTATCAATACTTGTATTCATTGCCTTGATATAATTTTGCACTTCCAACCAATCATTCCTTCTTTCCGGCAAAATTTCCTCTTCCGGCAAAATCGCCTCATCCATTTCAGTACGCGTTCCCTCAATCCTGCTGGACATAACCGCTTCATTAAGTACATGCATCTTAATGAAAAAATCTACATTTGGTACAAGAGTTGAGTAAGCATTTAACTCTCCAAGAAACCCTCTTGCTTCCTCTAAAAGAACATGGATTTTAGGGTCTGCCCACTCATATGGACGGTTCACAGGCGACGGGATAAAACACTTGTACGCGCCCCGTTGTCCTGAAAGGTGCATTCTATAAGAGCCTGCTATAAATTTACCCGTCTTCATAATCGTCCAAATTTTAGATTTGTCCGTTTATATTAGCAATTGACGCCTAAAAGTACAATAAGAAAATCTATATTATACTTTCGCGCCTAAAAGTACAATAAGAAAATCTATATTATACTTTCGCGCCATATAAGTACGCGCCCTTGAAAAGCTGCACACAATAGGTTATGCTACAGAGACTATGGCAAGGCTGAAGCTCCCCGGTTGGAAAGACGCTGCGGCGCTGTTTATCGGCTGTATAGTGGCCGCTATAGCGTTTGAGATATTTCTAAGGATGTATCATCCTATCCATTTCACTGTCAGGGGGGACAATATCACGCTTGCCGCCAATGAATCCTACAATATTGAAAACACTTATATGCCGAATCTTGACAAGCTGATAAGCGTGCGAAAGAACTCCATTGGTTTCAGAGGCGCCGAACCACCGCAAGACCTTTCCCGTTATCTGTCTATCATCGCAGTAGGCGGCAGCACTACTGAGTGTTTTTGCATCTCTGAGGGCAAGACATGGACAGACCTGCTTGGCAATAAACTCAAAACCAACTTCGTAAATCTATGGATAAACAACGCAGGACTTGCCGGGCACACCACGTTTGGACACTACATATTGATAAAAAATTATATCGCGGCGCTCAGACCCAAAGTGGTCTTATATCTTGTGGGCGTTAACGAACTTAATAAGACTGAAATATCAGCCGATGAGCTTAAAATAGTGCCGGGCCATAATGCCGAAAGGCTCATAAACTATCTAGCCGCAAAGATAGAAACTGTGTATTTCCTGCAAAATCTCTATAGATACAGGCAGGCCGGCAAAGGGCAGCTATATACTGAGCATTTTGACATTCACCATGAGAAAATCTCATCAAACCAGGACATGCCAAAGCTGATACAAGAGGCTGAAAAGGAACACGCAGAGGCCCTGTCCGCTTATGGTCAAAGACTTAACAAACTCATTGATGTCACAATTGCCAATTCAATCACGCCGGTGTTAATAACCCAACCGATTCTCTATGGAAATGCGATTGACAACTCAACCGGCATTGACCTGGGAAAGTTGAAGTATGCCGGTAAATTCAACGGGGAGCTTATGTGGCACATCATGGAAATGTATAACGACGTGATGAGAAAGACCGCCAATGAAAGGCACATCTTCCTCATAGATCTATCGCGGCAGCTTAACAAGGACAGCAGCTACTACTATGATTGGCTTCATTTTACAAATGTGGGGGCGGAGCGCATTGCCGACATTTTATACAACGAGCTGTGCCCGTTCTTATCTGAGAAGTACCCGCAGTTTGTTAAGGATAAGTGCCGGTAGGCCTGCGGCGCTGCGCGCCGCAGGTTCATACCCGGACGTTATTTATCTGATATACGCCTCTGTAACGTATCTTCTCATCATCCTGTGGGTGTTGAAGTAGTAGGCGTTTTTGCCTATAGTGTTTTTCATGATGAAAATCCACTTTTTTCTGTCGTTGTAGTAGGTTGGGATGATGACGTTTTCGAGTTTGCTGTAGAGGTCTTCGGCGTCAATTCTATTCATAGACTCATCTGGCTCTATTTCTGTCGGTGCAGGGCCTATAGACCAGCCGGTGTAACCTTCGATATGACCTTCTATCCACCAGCCGTCGAGGACGCTGAAGTTAGGAACGCCGTTATGGGTTGATTTCATACCGCTTGTTCCAGATGCCTCAAGCGGTCTAAGCGGGTTATTAAGCCATACGTCCACTCCGGTTGAGAGCATGAGGCCAATATCCATCTTATAGTTTTTGATAAATGCCATCTTCAACTTACCTTTTAGATCTTTTGCAAAGGTAAATATATTTTGAATGAGTTTCTTACCACCTTCGTCCTTAGGGTGAGCCTTGCCGGCAAATACGAACTGCACCTTGCCGCCTGCGACCTTGACGAGACGCTCAATGTCAGTAAACAACAGATTAGCGCGCTTGTAGGTAGCGAATCTTCTGGCGAAGCCTATGGTGAGCGTGTCAACATCCATGTTGGCGCCGCAGTTAGTATTAACATAGTTAATTAGGTCTCGCTTAGCGTCCTGGTGGGCGTTCCATATTGCCTCATCCGGGACGGTCTCTACTCTTACGAATATCTCCGGCTCATTTGCCCAACCGGGAATGTACTTGTCATAGAGGCGTTTAAAGTGTTCGTTAGTCCATGTGTAGGAGTGCACGCCGTTAGTGATGGCGTTGATTCTGTAGCCGGGGAACATGTTTTGAGAGACTTCGCCGTGTTTTTTGGCCACACCGTTGACATAGTTGCTGAGATTAAGGGCAAGCAGGGTCATGTTCAGGTGGTCGTCGCCCGCAAGCCAGCGAATGACTTTCTCGGGGAAGTAGTCACCAAGCACTCTTTGGTATACATCATAGGTGAACTTGTCGTGTCCTGCCTCAACAGGCGTATGCGTAGTGAATACGCATATCTCCTTTACGGAATCAAAATCCCAGATGAGGGACTCATCCCACACGGCCTCGATGTCCTTCTTTCTTTCGTGGAGCAGTTCAAGCGTAAGAAATGAGGCATGACCCTCATTCATATGATATTTCTTTACAGTGAAACCAAGCTCTTTCAACATTCTCACGCCTGCGATGCCAAGAATAGCCTCCTGTTTAATCCTGTACAGGCTGTCGCCGCCATAGAGATGATGGGTGAGTTCTCTGTCTTCGGGGCTATTTTCAGGTAAATCTGTATCGAGGAAGAACACGGGCAGGGAGCCGCCTCTCAAACTTTCAACGATATAAGTCCAAGCGGCGACATAAATGGTGCGTCCTTCCAGCTTAATAGTTACTTTCTCCGGGGCCAGCGTCATGTAGCGAGCAGGGTCCCAAATCACATCCTTGGATAGCTGATAGCCGGTGTCATCGAAATCCTGCGTGAAATAACCCTTTCTGTGCATAAGGGTGACGGCGATAAATGGCAGATTCAGGTCGGCAGCGGATTTAATCGTATCGCCGGCCAAAATCCCGAGGCCACCGCTATAGGTGGGGATATCGTCCTTCAGGCCAATTTCCATAGAAAAATACGCGATCTTAGGTTCGTCTAAATACTTACTCAGAAATGACATTACTCCTCCTCAAAAGATATTTATTAGCATCAAGCACTATCAACCCATTGCAAACGACAATGATACAAAAAAAAGCGAAAAAAAAACAAGTGCAAGAAGGCAGCCTGCCAACAAAATAATGGCTGCGCGGGCAATATAAATCATTTTTGCATTCGTACTAATCATTTTGTTGACTTTTATGTATTGTCATGCTACAATACGTTATACAGCAGTAGGCGCTTGATAAGTAGAGGTCAAGGAGGGTTACCCTCCTTGCGGGAGTTTGAGGGCGGCGCCCTCATGTCCTAAGGCGGTAATTCTATCGCCTATTCGGTAATACTTTCTGTATTACCTTGGTTCAGGAGGAAAAATCAATGGCAACCACCACAGACCCAAACGACATTGTAAAATCTGCGCAGAGTTTTGCACAGAGCCAGTTAAGCAATGCCCAGCAGTTTGTTGACAACCTTTCGACAATTGCGTCGGCGGAGCTGACAGTTGACGAGCCTAAGATATGGGACTGGGCGTTATATGACAAATCAACCGAGGCTTTGGAAAAGGTAATGAGCCTCAAGCCGGCAAGTCCTACGGTAAACAATTTTGAGGGGGTTGTGCCGGAGCCGCCGCATTTTGCAATTGAATCAGTTGGCGAGGTAAGCGTCCCGGAGTTTGACGTAGAGAGGCCGACCCTGACCTTTCCCGAAAAGCCTGACGCGACGCTTCCAGAGATACCAGCTGCCCCGCCATTAGGCGATGATTACAGCCTTCCACCAAAGCCCACCATCACGGTCCCGCAGCCGCCTGCGCTGGAGAGTTTTACTGTCCCAAGGCCTCCGGCGATAGCCATCGCGCCGTTTATTGCGCAGATGCCGGAGGACGATATAATTGTACCATCCAATCTCTATAACGACTGGTCGCAGCAGTATGACTTTAACGAACAGGACTACTCCTCACTTCTCAAAGAGGCAATAGAAACACTCCTCATCAACGACATACAAAACGGCGGTACGGGAATCAATCCGAATGACGAACGCCTCCTATGGGAACGGGCAAAAGACAGACAGAACATCGAGGCACAAACAGCCATTAACGAGGCCAGACGCAACTACGCGGCCTACGGGTTTTCAATCCCCACGGGGGCAATGCTGGCGCTGGAGGAAAATGCACGCAACAAAGCCATAAAAGATGCGGCGTCCATGACTAGAGACATAGCGATAAAGCGCGCTGACCTATACGTAGAAAACCGCAAACACGCGCTGGACAAGGCCATCTCCCTCGAAGGTATCCTGGTCAACTTCCACAATTCGCTGAAGGAACGCAGCCTAAACGCCTCGAAGGCGGTGCTTGATGCGGGTATAAAACTCTACAACCTGCAGGTGGAAAGATATAACGCAAGACTGCAAGCCTACAAGACGGCGGCTGATGTGCACGAGGCGGGGATACGTGCGGCCTCGACGCAGGTGCAAATCTATAAGACCGAACTGGACGGCCTATTGTCCGAAGAGAAGGACAAAAGAGCGGCAGCCACAGAGCGCTACAAAGAGCAGCTCTCGGCAATTAACGCGATGATCTCTGTGTATAAGACAGAGATGGATGCGGCGAAGCTCTACAGCGAATTTGAGCAGTCAAGACTGTCGGCCTTCAAAACAAACGTGGAGGCATATCACACGCTTGTCCAATCCAAAACGGCGGAGTTCAACATGTACGAGGCGGCGATGCGTGGGGAGATGGAGAAGGTCAAGGTATATGAGACCGACGTAA
>JAKOEO010000008.1:0-24174 GCA_022321325.1 Candidatus Magnetominusculus sp. LBB02
GCCATAGTCTCAAGCTCGTCGTTGAACTTTGTGGATGTGCCGTGGGCGTTAATATAGTTTATCTGTTCAGGGCTGACCTGGGCGTCTTTAAGGGCCGCCCTCATGCATCTGAAAGCGCCGTCGCCATCAATTGAAGGGGTTGTGATATGATACGCGTCGCTGGTCATTCCATAGCCGCATAGTTCGGCGTATATCTTTGCCCCTCTTTGTTGGGCACTTTCAAGGCTTTCCAGAATGATGATTCCCGCGCCTTCGCCCATAACAAAACCGTCTCTGTCTATGTCGAACGGGCGGCTTGCCTTTTGCGGCTCGTCATTCCTTCTTGAAAGGGCCTTCATTATGGTAAAGCCTGAGACGGAAAGGGGAGATATGACAGACTCAGACCCGCCTGCTATCATGGCGTCAGCCTCGCCGCGCTGGATAATCTTAAACGCGTCCCCAATGGCGTGATTGCCGGAGGCGCACGCGGTGGCAACTGCGGAGTTCGGCCCTTTTGCGCCATATCTGAGCGATACATTGCCTGCGGCAAGGTTGATTATCAACATAGGGATGAAAAATGGCGAGACCTTCCTATGGCCGCCTTCTAAATATTGCTTGTGGTAATGTTCAATCGCGGGAAGCCCGCCTATGCCGGAGCCTATCAGCACACCTACCCTTTCGGCGTTTTCCTCGGTTATCTTCAGGCCGGAGTCATTCAACGCCATGTCCGAGGCCGCCATTGCGAAATGGATGAACCTGTCCATCTTTTTCACTTCTTTTGGATGAATGTAGTCCTCAGCGACAAAATCTTCGACCTCGCCGGCTATTTGAACCGGCAGATTAGGGTCGTTATAGCGCGTAATCCTGCCTATGCCGGAAGTACCCGCAAGAAGTGCATTCCATGACTTCTCAACGCCGATACCTAGCGGCGTTATCAGGCCAAGCCCTGTGATGACTACCCTTTTCTTGTCCATTTTACCGGCAAGCCCCCATTATATTTAATTTAACCCAGCTTGTTTTTTATATAATCTATGGCGTCCTGCACCTTTGAAATCTTCTCTGCGGCCTCATCCGGTATCTGAATGCCAAACGCCTCTTCAAAGGCCATTACCATCTCCACTGTATCGAGAGAATCCGCCCCCAGATCTTCCATAACTGACGACTCTGGCTTTATCTGGGAGATGTCTATGCCTAACTGCTTAGCGATTATTTCCTTAACTTTTTCTTCAACCATAAAACTAACCTCCATTGCGGTAATCGTTCATTTTATTCAGAACACTCTGAATTATATGGCATTATCACATATACATTCCACCGTTAACGTGAATCACATTCCCTGTAATATATCGCGCCTCAGGGCAGACCAGAAAGGCCACGGCGTTTGCAACGTCTTCGATTTCGCCAAACTGGCCTATGGGGATTGCCGAGAGCATCTCTTCCTTTACCTTTTCCGGCAGTGCGTCTGTCATTGCCGTCTTGATAAATCCGGGGGCTACGGCGTTTGCGGTTATGCCGCGCTTAGCGTATTCCTTTGCAGTAGTCTTTGTCAGCCCTATGATGCCCGCCTTGGAGGCGGAGTAATTTGCCTGCCCTGCATTGCCCATAAAGGCAACCACGGAGGCTATGTTGACTATGCGCCCGTATCTCTGCTTAGACATCAGTTTTATTGCCTCTTTGGTGCACAAAAACACGCTCTTGAGATTTATGGCGATGACGCTGTCCCAGTCCTCGTCCTTCATTCTCATAATCAGGGCATCGCGGGTAATGCCTGCGTTGTTGACAAGTATATCGAGCCTGCCAAATTGTTCGCTTATCTTTGCAAACGCGGAGGCAACCTCATCGGATTTCGATACGTCAAACCTCAGGGGCATCGCCTTAACCCCAAGGCTCTCTAACCCGGCGGCTGTTGCCGCTGCCTCTTCTAAGTTTACGTCGGAGACAACAATATTAACGCCCCTTATGGCAAGCGCATGGGCTATTCCCTTGCCGATTCCCCTTGCAGAGCCCGTTACCAGCGCCGTTTGTCCTTTCATTGGCAAGTCCACCTTGGCCATCGGTACATCCACTTTAAAACACCTCCAGTCATTGCATAGCCGCTACAGCTTGCTATTTTAGCAAACCGGCAAAGTTTTTTTCTACCCCAAAAACCGGCAAAAGACAATTTTTTATAAATTTTTTCTAAAATTACATGCTGAACTCTCATCACTGCATCTCATCATTAAACTTCCTGGCTATCTCGATAAATGTCTCTTCAAGGGCTATGAAGGCGTCCACAACATCCGGGTCAAACTGCGTGGCCTTGCCCTTGACGATTATATCTTTTGCCCAGTCGTGCGTCATCGGCGTCTTATAGGCGCGTTTGCTTATCAGTGCGTCATATACATCGGCGACCGCCATCAGCCTTGCCATTATGGGGATGTCATCGCCTGAAAGCCCTTCGGGATAACCCGCCCCGTCCCATCTTTCATGGTGCGAGCAGGCTATCTCTTTTGCGAATTTCAAAAACTCCACCTCCATGCCCAGCCGTCTTTCCGCATCCTCTATGGCCTTTTTGCCCAAAGCGGCGTGAGTTTTCATAATAGCAAATTCGTCATCGTCGAGTTTGCCGGGCTTGAGCAGGACATTGTCGGGGATTCCCACCTTGCCTATATCGTGAAGCGGGGCAATCTTAAATAAGGTAACCATGTTCTTAGGCGTCAGAAACCATCCGAAACGGGGATTGGCGCACAGGTGTTTCGCAAGGGCCGAGACATAGTACTGTGTGCGGCGTATATGATTTCCCGTGTCGCTGTCTCTGGTCTCGGCAAGTGAGCCAAGGGCAAGGACGGTAACATCCTGAATGGCCGTAATCTCCTCGGTGCGCCTTTTTACTTCTTGTTCGAGAAACTCGTTTTTTTGTTTCAGAAAGTCGCGCATACCCTTTAACTCAAGGTGATTTCGAACGCGCGCCATCACAATCGGCGGACTAACCGGCTTGGTGATATAATCCACGGCACCTAGCGACAGCCCCATCCTCTCATCCTCTACCTCGGCCTTGGCAGTAAGGAAAATCACCGGGATATCCATCGTTGAGTCATTTGTACGCATTCTTCTTAGTACCTCGTAGCCATCCATCTCAGGCATCATTATATCGAGCAAGACTAAATCGGGCGGCGAGTCAGAGTTTATTATCTTTAGCGCCCGTTCTCCGGAGTTTGCCACCTTTACCTTGTATGTGTCCTTTAGAAGACCGCTCATAAGGGTGAGGTTGTCCGGCGTATCGTCTACTACCAGCACTACATCCTTTTTGATACTCTGTTGTTGTTCTTCCATGTGTTAGCTCTCCATTTCTAAGGGTTTTTTGATAAGGCGCTGCGAAGCAGCATGAGCGCCTGTTCGAAATCAAAATTCTGTATAGCGGTCTCTATCTCCTTTGCGGACGCGCCAAAGGCGGCATTGAACTGACTGGCTGCCCCGGCAAATACATCGGCTGCCTCTGAGTCGTCATCAGATAGCAGCGCCTCCAGCTTTGAGACTATCGGCATAAGAGCATTCATATCGGCAGGCTCTGCTGCGGCCGGTTTCTTCTCCTCTGGCATAGCGCCCTGAAGGTCAACAATTAATCTCTGAAGCGTATCTGCAAACTCCCCGCGTACTGCCTCAATCTCATCGTCATGCGCCATGTGTTTTATTGCGTGTTCAAGCCTTGCGGCCACTTCCTGAACTTTGGCTGCCCCGATGTTACCGGCAGTGCCCTTAGCGGTATGGGCAATGCGCTCTGCGTCCTGACGGCGTCCCTCGAAGAGGGCACTTTTGACGTCAAGGGCGGCATTAGCCTGTCCTGCAATAAATTTCTTTAACAGCGACAGATATGAAGCCTGCTTGCCAAGCACTCGCTTTAAGGCGGTTGAAACATCGAGGCCGTCAACCGCCCGCAAGGCGTCAATCCGGCTGTCGTGCGCCTCCGGTGACGCCGCTTTAACCACAGGTTTATCGCCAGGCCTGTTAACAGGGGGAATCCATTTTATCAAACTGGCAAACAACTCATCGGGAGAAATGGGTTTAGCCACATGGTCGTTCATTCCGGCCTCAAGGCATATCTGCCTGTCTGTTACCATCGCGTTTGCCGTCATTGCGATTATCGGCAGCCCCGCCTTATTTTTCCTGATTTCCTTCGTCGCCGAAACCCCGTCCATAACCGGCATCTGCATATCCATAAGCACCACATCATAATGATTCTCACATGCCATGCGCACTGCAATCTCGCCATTTTCGGCTAAGTCGGTTATAAAGCCTCCATCGGCAAGCAGCTCCAGGGCAACCTGCTGGTTTAACTCATTATCTTCAACAAGCAAGACCCTTGCCCCGGCAATCATAGACAGACCGGCCTGAGAGCCGCAAGCGGCAGGGGCGGCAACGCCGTCTGTTTTCAACGCCTTAGACCTGCCAACCCGCGCGGTAAACCAAAACGTACTGCCTCTGCCGAATTCGCTCTCTACGCCTACATCGCCGCCCATCAGCGTGGCGAGCCTTTTAGATATTGCAAGCCCCAGCCCGGTGCCGCCGTACTTGCGCGTTGTGGTGGTGTCCGCCTGTTGAAATGACTGAAAGAGTTTTCCCTTTTGTTCCTCAGTGAGGCCGATACCTGTATCTCTGACCTCAAAACGCAAAAGCAGACCGGCCTCATCCTCTTCTTTGACAAAGGCCCTGACGGCAATCTCGCCTTCTTTTGTGAATTTCACTGCATTGTTTGAGTAATTAATCAGAATCTGGCCGAGGCGAAGCGGGTCGCCGACAAGTCTGCCGGGGACGGCCGGGTCTATATCGAAGATTAAATTAATCCCCTTTGCCGCCGCCTTCTCAGAAACCAGCGTGGCAAGGTTATCAAGCACTGGGGAAATGTCGAAGTCTATGGCCTCTATGTCGAGTTTTCCAGCCTCTATTTTTGAAAAGTCTAAAATGTCGTTTATTATGCCCAGCAGGTGCTGCCCGGACTGCAATATCTTTTGGACATAGTCTCTTTGTTTTGGAGATAGTTCTGTCTTCAGGGCAAGGTGCGCCATGCCGATGACGGCATTCATCGGGGTGCGAATCTCGTGGCTCATGTTGGCAAGGAAGTCTGCCTTGGCCTTTGAGGCCGCCTCGGCGTCCTGTCTTGCCTCCTGCAGGTCTTCCATTATGTTTAACATTGCTACGCGCATCCTTTCCATATCGTTTACTCTTGTATGAAGGTTATCCTCCACCGCCTGCCGGTCGTTGAAGGAGTTCTCAAGCTGGCGCGTCATACTGTTAAATGCCGTTGAGAATTCCCCCATGAAGTCAACGTGATGGGTGAAATCCCCTTTGGCTATCTGCTGCGTTACCCATGTAAGATTTCTAAGGCTTGCCTGCAGGCTCTTCAAAGACTGGGCAATCTGCGTCTTGCCCTTTGGCAGCTCGAATTGGACATCTCCTCTGGAAAGCGTATAAATCGCCTCTGTAATGCCGTTATACTCGACGATAAACTTATTGATAAACCCCACTGCCTGGCTCATCTCGTTTTCGGGATAGTCCTGCCCTAAGGCAATCGGGTTTGGCCGCTTGCCGCTAAGAATCAGATGAAAGGCCTCTGATATCTTATCGAGGTCTGCTTCGTTTACGTTAAGCATTCCGCCTTACGCGCTTGCCACCGGTTTTACGTCGAATCTGCATACCCTGTCGCCTGAACACCAGCAGTCCACCTCTTTGACGCTGAACTTTGTCCCGGTATATTCGTGTAACAGACCGGCTATGAATCCCTCATCATATGTGCATACGGTCTCCTCACACAGTGGAAGCCCGGAGCAGTCGAGGTCCTCGGCGACGGTCAGCGTAAATTCGTTTTTGTCCATATCTGCCTTTTCAACGCGCAAAATCCCGACTTTCAATTTAGAGAGCAGCTCCTGCACCTCTTTTATGAATTCGCTGAAACTATTGCCCTTGTTAATCAGTGCCTTGCAAAACTCCTTCCCTGCCAGCTCACCGGCCTCGTAGTATATGCGGTCTGCCGTTTCGGGGCTGAATTTTTTAATCAGGATGTCTCTCAATGTAAACTGCATTAATCTGTACACGGCCACATCCATCGTACCGCCCAGGTTTGGCCTTCCTTCTTTGATATCTCCAATCATGCTCCAATCAAACATCGGCTCAGTCCTTACCTCTTTAAACATATACCCTCCTTTTTTTGCTTAACTTACGATTTTGTACTTTGCAGGGATTCCAATTCTTTCGTGCAAATCGTTTATCTCCCGTTTTAGCTGAATCATACGCTCTTCCCTGTCAACTGCCAATCTGTTAAACAGCTCAAGTTCCTTCACATGTTGGTGCAGCTCGGTCAGCATGTTCTTACGCTCCGTAATATCCTCCTGAAGGCATACGTAGTTTACAACCATGCCGCCCTCGTCCATAAGCGGCGTAATTGTGGAAACCACCGTAAAAAGTGAACCATCCTTACGCCTGTTCACAAACTCGCCCTTCCATGAATGCCCCTGCCGAAGCGCTTCCCAAAGGCCCCTGTATGTATCCTCCGGGGTGAGGCCGCTTTTGAGCAGACGCGGCTTATTGCCTATGGCCTCGGCCATTGAATACCCTGTGGTCTGGACAAATGCCTCATTTACGTATTCTATTACGCTATCCACGCTGGTAATGGCCACCATTATGGGGGATGACTCAATTGCGCTGCTTAATTTCTTTATGCGTATATTGTCCTGTGTCTTATGCCAGCGCTGACGAAGTATGATATAAAGCAATAAACCAAAGATCATGCTGCCAATAACGGCAACTACTATTATAATTGCGATATCCAGTTTTGACACCCACTTTGTTGAGTCCTGAATAACTACAAGCTGCCACAGGCCGCCGAGGTCATTCCAGTCGAAGAACTCTCTGGTTATGGCATAGCGTTTGCCGCCAATTACCGACGATGTGTCTTCTATGTTAAATGGCAGCGTCATCGGCGGGTTATGGTCAAGAAGCGTACCGAAGCGTTTTTCTTTTCTTACCTCATCCATATGTTTCTTTGTCATGGGTTTTGAGCTGCGGAAAAGCCAATCGTGATGAGTGCTGGCAAAGACAATACCCTCTGGACAGACAAGGAGAGCGTTGCCTGGCATGTTCTCTATATGTCTGATTATAATGGGGTCTGCGGGAATGCGCATAGTGAGCGTGCCTATAACGGGTGTATTAATTGTCTGTCCTTCGTGTATTGGGGCTGCGATGTAAAAGACCTTATCGTTCGTGCTGATGCTTATCCCCGGATAGACGCTGGTCCTGTTGGCCATTGCCTGTTTGACATATGACCGCTGTGAGACATCCATGCCGGTTGATCTTTTTATGTCGGACTCATGGGCGACAATTATGCCGGCGGCATTTACTATAAATATGCCGTCAGCGCCAAACAGGCGCTTAGCGGCAACCAGACGAATCAGCGTATCGTGGTCGTCGCGCGGCAGCTTTTCCAGCGCCATATCTTTAATAAGAGGTTCGTTTAATCCCATAAGCAGGGCTGCCCCCATTGCCTCGCCGTGCATAGTGTCAGAGTGCAGCCGTGCAATGACATCCCGCAAAGACTGCGTTGTCCTTGCGCGCTCACGCTCGTAGGCAGAGCCTATGAAATCATACAGAATAAGCAGCAAAAGCGCGGCAGCCACTGTCAATGTAACCACTGTGCAAATCAACAAACGGCGCAGCGCAGAACTTCGTCTCATCTTGGGAGCAGACCACCTCTTGTGAATGATTTTATTTAAAGTTAACTACCCTATAGCAATGTACGGCTGCAATATAATAACAATAAACCGCAACTGCAATAAAGTACCATGATAATGCCTTTAGAACCGTCCCTCTGATGAGAGTTTCAGGATTATCTCCTTAGCGCCGTCATCTCCGAGGCGTACTGCGGTAGTTAGGTCTGAGTTGCCTTTCTTGACATCCATGAATGGACATTTTTGATCATAATAGCTGATGCCCCTGAGCCGGTAAAGAAACCCGTCTTTTGGCGACAGCGCTATGGCCTTGTTGAAATCGGCTATTGCCGCCTCGCAATTGTCGGTAAACTGATATAACAACCCCCTATAGGCGTAAGTGTTTTCTTTATTCGGATTTATCTTTATAGCGCTGGAATAGTCGGCAATCGCTTCATTAAATTCATTTTTGTTAAAGTGCGCGTCGGCCTTTTCGACATATATATTGTAGCGGTGTTCCATGCTCTGCGGGTTAAGGTTTAATGCCTTGCGAAAGTCGGCTATTGCCTCGTCATAGAAATTCCTCTTACGATTTGCCGTGGCTCGGTTCATATAATATACATACTGGTCGGGCTTTATCTTTATCGCCTCGGAAAAGTCGGCCACCGCGTTATTGTACTGCCCCAGCTCCAAATAGGCTGCTCCCCTGCCGTTAAGACTATCTTCGTCCTTGTAGTTGTCTATGGAGCGCGTGTAAGCACCTACGGCGCTTGCATAGTCTTTCCTTGCGGCGAGGGCTTTGCCCTGGTTGAAGTCTGCTGCGGCCTGTTTCTTAGCCTCTTCCTTTCTTTTTGCCTCTTGTTCCCTTAATTTTTCAGCCTCTGCGGCCTTTTGCTCCTCTAATTTCCTTTGCTCTTGAACCTCGGCCTTTCTCTGCGCCTCTTTTGCATATAGCATAATGCCATTGACGCCAATGGCTATCGCTATAACAACTAATACCGCTATGGCAATGGCCTTCTTATGATTTAAAACCGCCGTCCAGTATTTCTTGTAATTAATGGCAGGTCTGGGTTGTTTAATGGGTACTGGCTCTGTATCGGCAGCTTTTATGAGCATGTCCTGAAAATCTTTTATCGAGGCGGGCCGGGCGTTCAAATCTATTGACATAGCCGTCAAAAGTGCGTCGTTGAGGGGTTTGGGGATTGATGGGACTACATCAATCGGGGGCTTCAGGGGAATCTGCGCTAATCTTTCCGCCGCATCGGTAGGGATTTGTCCTGTAATCAGGTTATAGAGCGTTGAGGCACAGCCGTATATATCTGTCCAGGGGCCTTGTTTTCCCTTCGCGTGATATTGTTCCGGCGGGGCGTAGCCCGGGGTCATCACTACGGTAAGCGCCTGCGACTTATTGCCTATAGAATATCTGGCAGCGCCAAAATCCAGCAATATCGGCCTTCCGCTTGCCGTTATGTAGATATTTTGCGGCTTGACATCCCTGTGTATGATATTGTTTTCATGCACCTCGCGAAGGCCGTCCAGTATGGGCATCATTATATCTATTGCAGTTTTCCAGTGGATTTTCTCCTCAGGCTGCCTGCCTAAGTATTCCATCAGAGAAATCCCGTCGTAGTAGTCCATCACTATATATGCCGTGGTGTTTTCCTCGAAAAAGCTCCTTACCCTTACGATGTGCGCATTGTCAAACTTTGCCAGCGTACGGGCCTCCTGGAGGAATTGCTCCAGGCCATATTTGAAATCCATCCCAGACTCTTTTGAATGAGGCTCAAGCATCCTGCCATCATTTGCTCTGCTTGCAAGCTGACGCGGGATAAACTCCTTTATGGCCACCTTGTTATGAAGCGTTACGTCCCAGCCCAGATATGTTATGCCAAAGCCGCCGGGTTTGCCCAAAACGCGGCCTATTATGAATTTTTTATCATTGAGAATTGTCCTTAACGGCAGGGCCTGAGACCCCTGGTCTTCCTGTTCGTCAAAGCCGCACTTAGGGCATATGGCCACCTCGCCTTTTTCCTGAAAGCAACCAGGACATATTGCCTTTAACAATGCCATAACCGCCCCGCTATTGTACGATTACCGCTACTGCCGAGTAGTTGTCATATTCACCGTCAACGCGCCTGGCAAGTCTGCCGCGCATATGCAAAAGCCACTGTTGAGGGGTTTCAGACTTCGCAAGGTCTATCTCCATTTCCGTCTCCGTAATATGTTCCCAAAAACCATCTGTACATATCAAAAAGGCATCCCCTTCCTTTGCAGGCACTTTATCTTCCATGACTGACGCTGAAAGGGCGCCCTCTACGCCTAATGATTTCAGGAGTCTGTTTCTGTCTTGATGGTATCTTATCTCTTTGGCCGATATCTGCCCTGAGTCGGCAAGGACTTGCGGCATACTGTGGTCTTTGGTTTGAAACAATACGCGTCCGTCTTTTAACATATAGAGACGGGTGTCGCCGGCGTGCGCCCACATGGCGCTTTTATAATCACTTACCAGCACTGCTATTGTTGTGCGCATGGAGTTGAGGCCGGGGACTTCCTGCTTTTTGATAATCGCTGAATGAGCGGTCCGCAAATATTTCCACAGATGTTCTGACGACATGCCGGGGTCGTCTCTGAAGACGTCCAAAATCGCTGTGACTGCGGTTTCAGAGGCAATCTCGCCGCCTTCATGTCCACCGGCGCCGTCGGCTGCCGTCCAGCAGACAAAATCAGCCAACATCAGGTGGCCGCAATAATCCTCATTGTTGCGCCTTCCGCCTTTATGTGTAAATTGCTCTGTCCTGAATTCTGTCATTTCCCAAGACTCATGGAAAACATATTCGACTTGTCGCTGAGATAGAACTTAGCGCCGGATTTGACGTAGCATTTTTTATTCACGCTCAAACGCTCTCCACTGGCTAAGAATGTCCCGTTTTTTGAGCCGCAGTCCTCGATGAAAAAGGCATTGGCCGCCCTGTCATAGCCCACCTTGCAGTGGACTGCACTTATCGTATCGTTTGACTTCATAAAGACAAGATTTGACCTGTTCGGGTCGCGCCCTATTGTCACATTTTCAGCGCTCAGGGGGATTATAGACCCGGCGAATTCGCCGCTGACCCCTGTCAGTACTGGGCTGGCGTGGCCTGCGGCAATATTTTGAGCGCCTATGGGCAGGTCATTTTTTCGCTTGCGCCTTTTCACTATGATGAGCAAAGCTGCCACCGCCACCGCCGCGAAAGCCACAATGTAGATGGCCTTGCTGCCATTCTTTGCCTTGGGCGCGGCAGACCGCTTAGCCTTTGCCGGGGTTTTGGCGGCATGGTCCGGCTCGGCGGCGGGCGCTGCGGTCTGCGCTGGTGCGGGTGTTTGAACGCGCTCCGGCTGACGTGGCTGGTCTGATTGGGTTACGGCGGCGCTGCCCTCAGTATAGCTAACGCCGACTGCCTTGAGTTCCGAAATAAGCTCATCAATCTGTACCGCCCAGCCGATACCCTGTACGTTTTTCGCCACACTTTTTAATGTGTTTATTCCGATAACGCAGCCTTTTTCGTTAAACAGGGGACCGCCTGAGTTGCCTGGATTAATTGTTGCATCTGTTTGGTACATCCTTACTCCGTCGGGGTTAGTTATCTTTGCGCTTATTATGCCTTTCGTAATTTTTGGCTCCAAAAAACTTGCCTTGCCCATATCGGCGCCACCTGGAAATCCTATTACATAAACTGTCTGCGCATCCTCTACCTTATCGCTCAACACAAGCTCAACCGGCGGTCTGTCCAGCCTTTCACGTAATTTGAGGATTGCTATATCCTTTGTCTCGGAGAGGTGAATGACATTAACATCTCTCAAATCTTTAAAATCTAATGCTACACTGGGGACACAACCCTCTCTTATACAATCCACGACGTGCCAGTTGGTTACTACATAATTGCCGTTACCTATGACGAAACCTGAGCCTGTGCCTAATAATCTTCCATTTTTAAAATCCAATATCCTCACCGTACTTTCCTTCATTCTCTTTATCGGAACGTTATCAGCCGAGGCGGCAGCGGCTGAGATTATGACAAGCGCGGCAATGAAAAGCGATAGTTTATTAAAAATCCTTCTGAAAAATGACATCTTGCCTCTTGAGCTTTCTGCCCGGCATGACAGGACTGCCGCAGATGTGTTGTCCTGACTCGGCCTCTGCTTAGAGATTGCGTTATTGACCAGGGTCTCTGCCGAGACTTGCGGGTCTACGGTTATAGATTCCCTTATCTCATCAGCCGTGAGCGAGTTGTACAGGCCGTCGCTGCAAAGCAAGACGGCGTCTCCTTCTGAAAGCGGGTATGGCCTTACGCTTCTGTCTATTTCCTTCAACTCGGGAAGGCCCAGATAGCTGGTCAGAGCAAATCTCTCAGGGTCGCTATAAATCTCTTCTTTTGTCATATCTCCAGCCTCGAATTTTTTCATTAGTTCGTTTTCATACGTATGGTCTGTGTTTATCTGGGTCAGTTCGTCGTTTCTTAGGAGGTATATCCTGCTGTCGCCGACGCTGATCCAATAAAGCGCAGAGTTATGAATCACGCATGAGACCATTGTCGTGCCGCTTTCAGCGCCAGCTGAGGCGGCGCTGCCGTTGGCTGCGACAAGCGCACTGTATAGTGCATTTAAGATTGTCTCATCAGGGTGTTTTGACATATAACGCTCCAGCATAGATTGCATGGCTTTGCGGCTTGCCTGCCCTCCCATTGACATACCGCCCATGCCGTCTGCAAGGGCAGCCATGACGCCGCCATGACTGACAAACCGCTCGTCCGAAAAATCGGAAAACCCTACCGAGTCCTGCTGATCATGCCTCATGCCCTGGTGTTGAGCGTTTCCCGGTGATGTCATCATATTATTTATCGCCTTGTTGGGCTGCCGGTATGTTTACGCGCAGCTCTGTCTGTCCTATCATTATGATATCGCCGTCGTCAATTCTTTGCACCGACGTCAGCGATATGCCATTTACCATCGTGCCGTTAGTCGAGCCAAGGTCCTTTATGTAGCACTTGCCGCCGCTTCTGCTTATCTCGCAGTGTACGCCTGAAATCTCTATATCATCGGCGATTGTTATCGCACAGTATGCCTTATTGCGCCCCATTACTATTGGCTTGTCCATAGGGGCTTCATAACTCATAGTCTTTCGCGCCCGGCCAATGACAGTGAATATCAACATCGCTGCCTTCTGCCTCTGGGCATGGTGCAGCTCATCATCTTTCGGTTGTGCAACTACAAGACGCTCTGCCGTAATGTGGCCGCCATCGGGGACACGGTTGTGCCGGTGGCGCAGTCGTCTCATTAAGATAATTACAAGCAATGCCGCCAATATGGTAACGCCAGCTAAGAGATACATCTGGGATGTTGAAGCTTGAGCAGCCGGTGTAACAACCGGTGCGGCAGTGGGCGTCGGGGATGGCTTCGCCTCTTTAGCCCGCGACGCCAATACGCGTACATCCATGCCGTCGCTTATACTGCCCCGCGTTAGTTCAAGCCTGTAGACCTGCCCGTCGCTGGCGCAGCTGGCGCAAGTGAGGCTTATAATGTATGAGTTTCTGATTCTGTCATTGAGCACTGAATATATCTCGCTATATGGCAAGTCATTACCCCTGATAAGCTCGCCGCCAGAGCGCCTTGCAAACTCGCCCAGCGTCTTGAGATGTTCGTCTTTCTTAGGAGATGACGGCGGGTTATAAAATCCTATGGCGTAGATGGGAACTCTGTCAACCTTGAGCGCGTCTATGACCTCGTCCTTAGTCAAGCCGCCTGCGAAGTCGTCCTCACCGTCTGAGAGCGTTATGATTACCTTTCTGGCCGGAAGGGTGGCGTCTTTACGTCTTCCCATCTCTGCCGCCCTTGTCAGGCCCCTGTGCAGCTGCGTCAGGTCGTCTATTGGCTTCAGGGCATTAATCTTTGACTTTAATTCGTTTCTGTCTGCCGTATAGTCACAGACCACCTTCACGTCCTTGCCAAAGGTAATGATTGCGGCCATGTCCTTTCGCGCCATGTTGCCGACGATGCCGGATATGGCCTGGCGCATATGCTCAAACTGCTGATGGTTAAGGGATTTGGATATATCCACTAAAAATACATAGCCAATGCCCTCGCCCGACTGTGTAAATTGCCTTATCCCCTCTGTTTTCGTTTGAACGGCGCCAAGGCTTGCCGCGATTTGAATGTTGCCCGTAGCGTTGTCGTCGGCGTCTGCTTTAGCGCCGGACATCTCGGCATATACCTTTATGTTTGGCAGCTCAACGACCGCCTGTTCCACACGAAAGCTGTCTATTTCGGCGCAATAGAGCGGCGACGCCATAGCCAGAATCAGTGCCAGCCATATAACAGCGCAGGAAAATCTTATGTATCCCATTTAAAGTGCTCCCCGCAGCATGGAAAAAACTTCAACCGTGTCTTTCCAATTTCTATCTCATCGTATGGTTTAAGTTCTTTAGCTGCGTCAACCTCCTCGCCGTTTAAATAAACGATGCCTCTGCTATCGCCGGACATTATCTTAAATGAGTTCACTTTTGGATTATAACTTATTACCGCGTGGTTATTCCTCGATATAGCGTTATCGCCCTTTATGCACACGTCCATGTTATCTGCGCGGCCTATGAAATTCCTTTCACTGTGCAGGCGATAGTCGCGGCCTTTTACAGGGCCTTCGATAGAGACAAGCCAGCCTGTAACGGGGTCTGCGCCTGTCTTTTCGCGAATAACGCCGACGGTCTCGGCCTCGATGCCGACAGCTCCTGCCGTGTGGGCGGCCTTTGCGCGCGTTGCAGGGAAGTCTGACGCCTCTTTGGCGCGCGTTGAGCCTATATTAGGAATATTCACCCCGCACAGGGGGCAATTGGAGTATTTATCAGAGTCGTAGTAGTGGCCGTTTGTACATCTTCTCATCTTTTTAAAATTCCTCCTTAGCGCTTCTTTGCGGTTACGATATAACTTTTTTATCTCGTTTGTCAATTGTACAAGAACTATAAATTTACATATAATTTGTTTCAACGTATGGTATAATAACAATAAAACACCAGTAGGAGGTTGACTAAATAATGGGACGGCAGTACGACATGCTAACAACAGAGGACATAGAATTTATTAAAGAGCAGCGTATTTTTTACATCGCCTCGGCAAGCGGCAAGGAGGTCAATCTATCCCCTAAAGGGTATGACAGCATCAGGGTCATTGATGCGGCGACGGCATTATATCTCGATTACCCGGGAAGCGGCAACAGGACGGCAAGAGACATACGCAGCGGCGGCGAGGTAACGCTGATGTTTACGGCGTTTACGGGGAAGCCGTCCATTCTAAGGTTATTTTGCAAGGGGCGCATGGTAGAAAAGGCTGACGATAAATTTGCAGAGTTGATGGGGCATTTCGCTGGGCATGACACGCAGTTAATTCGCCGTCTAATATTATTTGACATCTATACGGTAGAGAGGAGCTGCGGCAAGTCAGTACCATTGATGGAATTTAAGGGGGAGCGGCGCGATTTAATTGATGCAACGGCAAGGCTAAGAGACGCCGGTACACTAAATAAATTTATCGAAGATCATAAGACGCCGCCGGTGCTGAAATCATAGGAACAAAGACAATTGACTTATTTGCATACACTTGGTATTAATCGGACATGGGGTTAGAGAAATATCTTATAAAATCCGTTTAGAATATCGGCAGGTGTTGGGGGGCAGCCCGGTATGTAGACGTTTACCGGAATCACTTTATCAACGCCTCCCAATGAGGCATATGTCTCTGCGAATATCCCGCCGTTACATCCGCAGTCCCCAACGGCAATCACTATCTTGGGTGATGCAACTGCGTCATATGTCCTGCGAAGGGCTGCTTCCATGTTTCTTGATACTGGTCCGGTAACAAGCAATACATCGGCAAACCGTGGTGATGCCGTAAAATGTATCCCCAATCTCTCACAGTCATAAACAGGATTATTCATAGCATGAATTTCAAGTTCGCATCCATTGCATGAACCTGCGTCCACCGCCCTTACTGTCAAACTCCTTCTGAAACGTTTTCTTACAGAGTTCTCGAATTCTAATCCCACTACCCTGATTTTAGGGTCGTCAACCTGCGGGCTTCGGTCTGTAACAATGCCGGTGCGAAACATCTGACGTAGAATTCTAATCATAAGTCATGCCCGGAATAAGACTGGTTAAAACTCTTATTACAAAGCGGGAAGTCAGGTACAATGTTGCCATGTATTGCCTTCTCAAGTGCTAACCAGTTTACGCTTGATGGGTCTCTGACCATGCACCTGTTTATTTCACCTCTGTTGCCTGACTGCAGCCAGTAAATTATCTCGCCACGCCAACCCTCTATAGCCGCAAAGCCTGTGGAGTCAGGCAATACGGCGTTGCAAGCGGCATCAATGCCACCGGCAGGGATATCTCTAAGGATATTACGCAGAAGCCGCATGGATGAGCGTATTTCAACTATCCTCACCCATATCCTTGCATGTACATCCCCGGCAGCAAGCACAGGTGCATCTACATCAAGCGTATCATATGGAGAAAAGTGATTGTATACCCTGCAATCAACATTTAACCCGCTGGCACGGGCTACTACACCTACCACGCACAGCTCTCTGGCCAACTCTGATGAGAGTATGCCGGTATTACGCACCCTGTCTTCAAGTGAGGAACTCTCTTCATAAATACGAACCAGCTTATCGAAATTCTTTTTGATAAAATCCATCTCTGATAAAATTTCTTTTTTAGCATTTCCATCTATATCGGCGGTCACTCCACCGGGGATAATCCTATCCATTATGAATCTGTGCCCAAAGAGTTTCAGGTTATTAGAAAGCATAGTCTCCTTAAGCCTTGAGCACTGATATAACATGAAGGCAAAGGCAGCGTCATTACAAATAGCCCCAATATCTCCAAGATGATTAGCAATACGTTCCCTTTCAAGGAACAACGCTCTGAGCCATTTGGCCCTGTCAGGCACACGGCAATGTGTCATTGATTCCAGCGCCATACAATAGGCTAATGAGTGCGCCACTGTCGTATCGCCCGATACACGTCCGGCTAATTTAACAGCCGTCTCCCACGTCATAGACTCAAACCTCTTCTCTATACCCTTATGGACATAACCAAGGCGCTCTTCAAGATTGATAATGGTCTCGCCAACAGCTTGAAATCTAAAGTGACCTGGTTCGATTATACCGGCATGGACAGGGCCGACTGGAATCTCATATACGCCTTCACCTTCCGCCTTAATCCATGCGTACTGTCCTTCACAGCGCGCCATCGCCCTTGAGACATCAAAGGATTTCCTCAGTGGCCATGCATCCTCTGGCCAGTCCTCAAATTTAATCCAGGGTCTGCTATCCGGAAGTCCGCGGGGGATAACCCCCATAAGGCTCCTTATCTGGCGTTCAAATCTATTGGCAGGCACAAAGTGATTGACAAGGCTTGGAAACTCAGGTTTATCATAAGACATTTCAGCCTTTATTATAAGGTATTCGCTGCCCTCCCTATAGCAGGCGTAAACGCTAAAACCCCTGCCGGAATTTGTATCGTCCGTAGTCCATTCAGCACAAAGAGACGCAGACGATTCTTTTAATGTCTTTGCCGCATCAGCAAATCTTTCTACGGCAACAGTAAACGTGACAGGATTAGTATTTCCATCTGATTTGGCATTGTCGCCAAACTCCGCCTTCAGGGCCTTTGCTAATCTCTTCACTTTAATAACTCCACCGCTGCCTGAAACCATCTATTAAGAAAAGCAGGTATATAGAAGGCTAAGACAAGCACTAAGGCCATGTGAACAATCACAGGCGTACGGGCTGCCCGTATTGCTTTAGAATATGAAGGAGCATCCCCCGATACCATATATTGTACCTTTCTGAGAAGTCCCGCAAAGGCAACTCCAAGGCCCACAAGGATAAAAGGCACCAGCATCGGGACATCTTTTATAGCGGCAGTTAATATAAGGAATTCACTGTTGAAAATACCAAATGGCGGCATACCGGCAATTGCCATAGCCCCCAACATTAGTGTCCAGCCAACAAATGAATCGCCCTTAAATAATCCCTTTATCCTTGATATTTCTTGTGTATGGTGCATCTGAGTGGCATGGCCTACTGTAAAGAAGATGGAAGACTTTGTGAGGCTGTGCATAAGCATATGTAAAAGCGCGCCAAAAGTTGCTATGGAGCCTCCAAGCCCAAAGGCGAAGGTGGCTATTCCCATATGCTCAATTGATGAGTATGAAAACATGCGTTTGATATCTTTTTGTCTTAGAATGGAAAATGATGCCACCAAAATAGAGACAATTCCAAAACCCATCATAATGTTTCCTGCATAATGGCTATGTGTTGAACCATCCACAAGCACTTTACATCTAACAAGGGCATACAGGGCAATATTTAGCAAAAGCCCTGAGAGCACTGCAGAGATTGGCGTTGGTCCTTCACTATGAGCATCTGGAAGCCAATTGTGCAAAGGGACAAGACCAACTTTTGTACCATACCCAACAACCAGAAAAACAAAGGCAAGGGAAAGAACAGTCGGCTCAAGTTTGCCGCTCACCGCGATAAGGTTTGTCCAAAGCAGTGCCTCTCCACCTTCCCCTATGATTTTCTCCGCGGCAAAGTATAACAACACCGTCCCAAAAAGGGCTTGAGCAATGCCAACGCCGCAGAGTATAAAATACTTCCACGCTGCTTCTATAGCATTAGGCGTGCGGTACAGTGAGACAAGAAGCACTGTGGATAGGGTAGCAAGCTCCATTGCAATCCACAACACTCCTATATTGTTGGTAAGAAGGCACAGCAGCATGGCAAAAATAAACATCTGAAACATTGAGTGATAAAAACGCATCCGCACATGCCCCACCCGGCCATGTTCTCTCTCTCTTTGCATATAGCCGCGGCTAAAGATGGCCGTAGTCGTTGAGACAAAAGCGGTAAGCACTGACAGATATACACTAAATGCGTCAACAAAGAAGAATTTCCCGCCCACTATAATAGGTCCGGCTCCGTTTACCTCAGTGGCAAGGGCAACTGAGGCCGTAAACGTCAAAAATGAACAAAAAATATTTATAGAGGGAGCAAGTCTTCTATCTCCAATAAAGGCTAAAACCAATGCTGCCACAAAGGGCGTTATAATCAAAACAAGTAGTGTCACGTTACGCTTCTCACCGGGGTCAATTGTCCTCCCTCAGACTTTCCATCTGCTCCACGCTAAGGCTGTCAAATGTAGTGCTTATCTGAAAGAAAAATATTCCGAATATAAAGGCGGCAATTAAAACATCAAGGGCAACGCCCAGCTCTACAACAAGAGGCATTCCATATGTTGCGCTGGTAGCGGCAAAAAAAAGTCCATTTTCCATCGCAAGAAATCCAATTATCTGAGTAACAGCATGTTTTCTTGTTATCATCATAAGCAGGCCTATCATAACAGTTGCAAGGGCAACCGCAAGAATTGAGCGCGTTATAAGGGTGGACATCTCCCTCACAGGCGCCGTAAGATGATAGGAAAAAATGACAAGGGCAATTCCTATCAGCATTGTCGTAGGGATATTTACGATTGTTTCCATTTCTTTTTTGATTTTAAGACGCACTACAAGGACATGCAAAATATACGGCAGCAGGATTACCTTTATGGACAAAGTTAATATCGAGGATATATATAGATGGTGTTTTGATGCCACATAACCAACAACTGCCGTGTTTATTGAGAGAAACAGCCCCTGCCATGCAAATAAAATAACCAGACTATTTATCTTGCGCTGTGACAGCATAGCAAAGGATGTCAGCAATACCAATGCTGCCAGAAAACTATTTACCTGTGCAAGTATTTGTAAGTTCATATCACTCCAGGATAAAAAAAGATATTACTCCAAGCGTTGCCATTAAAAACGCGGCCCCAAGGAATTCAGTTAATCGGAACAATCTCATCTTTGCAAGCCCGGTTTCTATAAGCACCAATGCAGCCCCAATAACTGCAAGTTTGACAATCAGAAGAAACATAGACAAAGCAATGCTGTCAATATTATCCTTATGCGCTATCCCCCACGGCAGGAAACAGGCAATTCCAAGTGTAACAAAAAGAAATAACCGTATCATTGCACCCCACTGGATAAGCGCCAGATGTCTGCCTGAATACTCAAGAATCATTGCCTCGTGTACCATTGTCAACTCAAGGTGGGTTGCAGGATTATCAACCGGAACTCTGCCTGCCTCAGCAATAACTACAAGAACAAACGCTATGGATGCAAACACTAATGACGGCCTCAACGCTAATGCGCTGCCTGAAAATAGGTTTACTATGTGAAGAAGAGATGTTGAGCGTCCTGTCAGAGACACCGTAAAAATAGCCATAAGCATAGCAGGCTCTGTCAGAGAGGCTATCATCATCTCACGGCTTGCGCCCATCCCCCCAAATGCCGTACCTACGTCCATGCCTGCCAATGCCGTGAAAAACCTCGCAGTCGCAAAAATCCCTATTAAAACAATAATATCGGCACTGGGCGCCAAAAAAAGATTCATTGAAATCACGGGAATGACACTTCCAACAACTACGCACGTACTGAATATCAAGTATGGAGTAAAGCGAAATATCCATGAGGCATTGTCGGCAATCACCACATCTTTGACGAATAACTTCGCCACGTTTCTGTATGGCTGCATGATGCCTGCCGATGCCCTCCCCTGAGTCCAGCACTTTAGCATATCCACCCATCCCGTAAAGGCCGGGGCTGCCGCAATGACAATAAGTACTTGTAAAATCTCTATAAAAATGAAATTCATTGCTTTCATAACAAGGCCAGCAAAACTATGATCGTAACAAATGAATAGATAAGATACAAGTGTATCCGCCCATGCTGTATCATTCCTGCCTTTCTGGAAAGCATAACCACTATATTAATAGTTGGTTTGTAGAGCCAACCCCAAAAACGATCTCTGATGCGCAGGTAGTATTGTGGCTTTTCTGGAAAGTCGGCGCGGCTGCAGAGACGTTCTTTTATATCGAATAAAAACCCAAATATCCTGCGAAAAGGCATAGAAAAAGACACAGCATTATACTGCATTCTTTGGGTAAGGTTTTTAAAACCGCAATCCCATACCGGCACCCTGATAATTTTCCCTGGGTTGGCATGTAATAGTATATAAGTTACAGTACATACCGCAACGATGCCAATAAGGACAAGTATGCCCGAATAGGATGCCCTTTCAGGGTCAACAGGCGTAAGCCACATCCAGCCATATATCCCCGAGGTACTTGTAAGTCTTGCTTTCACAAGTCTTTCAGAGATAATGTCCATCCAATCTATCACAATGGCAGGCAAAATTCCCAAACAAAGACAGCTCAGTGCCGCTAAAATCATCCCTATACGCATAGACCATCCTGCCTCAGTTACCACTGGTTTATGACGTCCTCGCCAATTCCCTAAGAATATGACTCCAAATACCTTTACAAAACATGCGGCTGCCAGCGCCCCAGTTAAAGCAAGAAGGGCTGCACCCAAAGGAATAACAAGCTTCATCAGCGGGTTAGGCAGAGATGGAGACAGCAGAAACGCCTGAAAAGTCATCCATTCTGAAACAAAACCGTTAAATGGAGGCAAGGCTGAAATGGATATGCAGCCAACAAGGAACAAAGCGGATGTCCATGGCATATTGTGAACGAGTCCACCCATCTCATCCATATTCCTCTCATGGGCAGCATTAATGACTGCCCCTGCGCCCATAAACAATAGTCCTTTAAACATAGCATGATTCATAGTATGATACAAACCGGCAATCAGGGCAAGGGCAGCCATCATTGGAAGATGAACAGATGTAAATATCATAGAAAGTCCAATTCCAATAAGAATTATCCCTATGTTTTCCACTGAGTGATATGCAAGCAGTTTTTTTAAGTCGTGCTGCATCAGGGCATAGAGAACGCCCATAACGGCGGATATTAACCCTAAGACAAGCACCAGCGTCCCCCACCACCAGGGAAACACCTTTATAATGTCAAAGGTTATTCGTATTATGCCGTATATGGCGGTTTTAAGCATTACCCCGCTCATAAGGGCAGAGACATTTGACGGGGCTACCGGATGTGCCTCAGGAAGCCACACATGAAAAGGTATTACTCCGGCCTTGGCGGAAAAACCAATAAAAGAAAGCAAAAAGGCAACAGTTGCCCACTTGACGGGAAATTTCGCCGCTCTCATAGCGTCAAAAGTGTAACCGGAGAAATCCTGAAAGCCCGTGCTGACACCTGCCATCACCCCAAAGGACAGAAGTATTAAAACTGCCCCAATATGGGCCATTACCATATAAAGGTAGGCCGCCCTCCTATTTTCGCTATGACCATCCTCAAACATAACCAAAAAATAGGATGCCGCAGCCATTACCTCCCATGACACCAGAAAAAATAGTGCGTCATCGGCAAGACATACCATAAACATCGCGGCAATAAATATGTTATAAAACACAATTAGCCGCTTAACAGGTTTCCCGGCAGGGAATCCACTCACATAACCTATAGAATATATTGATACAAAAAATGAAAGTAAGCCGATAACAAAGATAAAAAATCCGGAAAGCGGATCTATTCTCAAATGAAATGGAAGGTTGGGAAGACCTAACGGGAGTATTATCTTTTCTGCATTTCCACCGGCAACCACCAGTATCCCTACGCTTACATTTATTAATGACAATAACGCCGAGACTGAAAAAGACATGAATGTCAACAGACGCCTGTTTTTTCTGATTAGAAGGACAAACAGGACAGGTATAAGAAACGCAACCGCACAGATGACAGATAATTTAATAGGGGATATCACGGATAATTCTCTCACCGTCATTGAGATACTTTATTGAATATCTCAGCCTCTTTGCGGGATAGGATATTGGTAATAATATCATGAGGGGAAACTTGCTTTACTATAGATAACACATCATCATCTTTTAATAGTCTTAACAAGACTGACTGTATCCTTAAAAAACGCCTCTCACTCTTGGGAAAAATAAAAAAAAGGGTATTGACATCTTCCTTATCCAAAGCATCGAAAGGTATTGGTTGTTGAAGATGGCAAAGAGCAATATATGAATCATGGGTAAACGACTCAAATGCATTTGGGTGCGGGACCGCAATCCCATGCCCAACTGCCGTTGGGCATAAATTCTCTCTTTCCATTATCAAAGACAGCAACTCTTTTGTTTTTAGATTAGGAAACCTCGTTCGAATACGATTAAGGCAGTTTAAAATCACGGATTTTTTCGGCCCTGCCGGAATATCGTAATAGATGCCGCCTCTTTGTATAAACTCCGATATAGATATTACCTCCTCATCCTCAACTGATGCTTCAGTCATGGTGACTTTTTTTGAAAATGACCTGTTATCCTCGAGCCATGAAGTGATCTCATTTCTATCGAATCTCCATTGGCCGCTTACTCTAAAACATGGTATTGTGTCGTTCTGTATCATTCGATAGACAGTCTTCTCGGAAATATTCAAAAGTGAGGCTATGTCTTTCACTGTTAGTTTCGTAACGTCCTCATCTGTCCGTTTTTGTCTATATATGACATATGGTGTCTATAATATTCCGGTGAGTTATTATTTGTCAATAGATTTTTTCCTGCTGGTCATAAATATCAACTGGACAGTGAAGCCCCAGCTCATATCTGACAAAGATGCTGTACTGCCCCGAATGAAAGATGCCGAAAAGATACGCTGCTTGTAAAGCGCCCCGCAACATGATATACTATACCCATGACCGACCAACTGAAAGACATAGAGACGCTCTACCGCATGGCCTTTGAAAAGTATGGCGCCATTGCCTTGTGGCACAGCCGCCCCGTACCAAATCCAACGCGTGACGATGCTTTAGCCATCACACAGAGCCTAAGGGTCGAAGGCGACCTTGAGGCGCGAAAGCTGGCAGAACAGATTGAGAAGGCTTGCCGTGCCGTTGACTAAGGTTCAGACCGAGATATTGTGCCTGCTGGCCTCACACCGCGACCCGGAAAGTTATGTTGCCGGCAGTACGCCGTTAAACAAGGATGCGCCGCGCTATTCCGGCGACATAGATATTTTTCATGACCGCGAAGAACGAGTTGCTCTGGCGGCAGAGTTGGATAGAGCTGTCTTACAGGCCAATGGCTACGCCCTTCAATGGCTGCGACGCGAGCCGGCCATTTACACCGTGCTGGCCGCCAAGGAAGATGAGACAACAAAGCTGGAGTGGGTGGTTGACAGCGACTTCCGGTTTTTCCCGACTGTGCGGGATGACGCCTTTGGCTATGTTCTTCATCCCGTAGACCTTGCCATGAATAAGGTGATGGCTGCCGCCGGACGGCGTGAACCTCGTGACGTGGTAGATGTCATAACAATACATGACCGAATTTTACCAGTAGGAGCCGTTATCTTCGCCGCCGTAGAGAAGTCCCCGGGTTTTACGCCCGAAGGTCTGATCAACGAAATCCGCCGACTTGCCAGTTATACAGAAACCGATTTTCGCCGTGTCGCAAGTACTCCGCCAGTGGACG
>JAKOEO010000008.1:24184-45583 GCA_022321325.1 Candidatus Magnetominusculus sp. LBB02
GCCAGTTATACAGAAACCGATTTTCGCCGTGTCGCAAGTACTCCGCCAGTGGACGCAGCTACGGTCATGTCGCGGTTACGGCAAGTGTTGGATGAGGCGGCTGCCTTTGTCTGCCGAATGCCAACCGACAAAGTCGGGCTGTTATTTTTGAAAGATGGAAAAGTGGTTCAGCCTGATCCCGACTTCCTGGATGACTATCAGACCCATGCAGGGCAACGCCGCGGTCAATGGCCTTCAAGCCCTGAAATCGCAGCGGCTATGTTAGAAAGGTACAATCATCCTAAGCCGCTTTAAACATTAAAGCCCGGCGCTGTGGCTGACGCTCAAGACAATTATCTCTGTTGGATTTCAATGGCGAAGCTCTAATAGGAGTTTAGCAAAGAGATCGAATGGACATCGCTGCATCTTTTATCGTCCCCTCTTTTTTTAACGGTTGAGGTAAAAAGGTCTGTATCTACAAATAGTGCCGGATAGATGATAAGTTTATCTGTAAACTGTTTCTCTCCTGTAGTCCATAAGATATCCAAAATCATTTTATTTTGCGATACATAGTATTTGTCTGTTGATCTAAATTCAAAAGAAAAAGTAAAATCGCTTTTCCCGCTTTCCTCGCAGGTAACAGTATTGAGGTGTTTTAGGAATTCATTGTCTGGAAAGTGCGTACTTGCATACGGATTAACGTATATCTTAGAATTGGTGAATTCCTTTACAAGCATAAACTGTCCGATTTCCTGTTTTGCCCACAAGGGGAAGGCATTGTCGTCTGCATTGATGATAAGATATTTAATGCCGAAGGCGTAAACCGCCTTTAAAGCCGCATCATTGTCAAGCGAGTGTGCAAGCAACGTGAGCCTTTGATGCCCTTCCCACTGGTAGCCTGAAACACCGTTTACTATCGGTTTGCCGTGCAACATGCTTCCCTCGACATATTTCCCTTCGCCGTCAATCGGTGTGTGAAGAGGCCACTCAAGCACCGGCGCATTATCGCTCTGAGATTTTAACCATATGTATTTCTCTGGCGTCGGTATAGTTTTATCTTCTAATAAATTATAAAAGCCTCTCACTGGATATGATTCTATTGCAAGAATAATGACGATGGCCCAGAATATTAGTTCTCTGGCTCGCGGCATTTTCCCTTCAATAACCTGCTGCCCTGGATATTCCCCTCAGCCCGTTATAGCCCTGCAAAACACCGTACAATATGGGGCCTAGCGGATTAAAGCCAATAATATATTCCTTTATTTTTATCAATGGTCCGAGAGACATTGCAAAAGCCGTGACGCTTAATAACAAATAAAGAAACATCGTCTTATCTTCGGTCATGCCATTAACGGTTTTAGAAAATAGCATTCGCGCTGCCAACGACGCTATAAGAGGGGTAATAATAAGCGCCGGTGTTAATAGCGGGAGATGTCCATAGAGACTTTTCAAGCTCATCATATGGGGAAGATTTTTTACCGAAATCAAGTAGTATTTTGTATTAAATAAGAAAAAGACTACGACAAGACAAGCCGACAGAGCTAACGCAACATTGACATTGTTTGTAAATGGAGGAGATTTTTGAGATATTTTGCCTTTTTTCCAATAATAAAAGAGCAACGTGATAACTAAAGAAACAGCGGTAAAGCGTTCAGAGACGCTGCACTCGGAATTACGAGAGAATCTGCTTGTTATATCGTGTAAAACATAAGAGCCGGTTGAAGCAAGAAAGTTTTCGAGACTTGCTCCATACCCTATCTGTTCGGCTAATGGTCTGTAAAATCCAAAGTTTTTTTGCACTTGAAGATATGGGTAATATATGAGTGTGACAGTTGCTATGACAATCATAAAGGCAGGAATAAACGCATTGTAGAACTGTTTCCGCTTCCAATGTTTGTACACCAGCACATTGAACATAAAAACTATAGCGCATAGGATCGAAAAAAACATAAAGTAATAGCCGCATGAAGCTGAAACCAATGAGAAAAAAACTGCCGCAATGATCAGATGAGACACTTTGTATGTAACAAAATAACGGTGAACAAAGACAAGTGTAAGCGGCATCCACTGCATGTGCGATAGTGGGCTGTAGAAAGCATATCCATATCTATGCTCGCTGAAGGCAAATATGAAGGCTGCTATGGCTGCAGCATTACTGCTTAACTTCAGCTCCCTCGCAAGAAAAAACATACTAATGGCCGACAATGGAAAGGATATAAACATAGACACAATATATGAAGTATATGGGTTGCTGGTTAGAAGATAACATGGGAGTGCAGTTAAAATAACGCCAAGTTGAGTTTCCGACAATAGGATAATTTTCTTAGCGGGAAAAAAATATTTCCACTGTAAAGGTTCTTCAGGTCAAGGGCTGCAAGCCGTGATAATTCCCAGTTGAAATTCCATATAGCGAATGAACCGTCGGCATCGCCAAAATTATTGTATTTGCCCAAAATACTGTATGGACAGTCAAGGATAGAATAGAACAAAACTAAACCAATAAAAGCAGTCCACTTTAAAACACCGTATGAACTTTTCATTTCTTATCCCGGATAATCCAGCGATCTTATCATACTGACAAATACCAATCCCTCATTATTTGACATGAGTGTTTATATTAAATTCACATCACAATCATCAAATTGCTGACAAAGTCGGCGGCCTCATCCGGCGCTGTCTTTGTCGTCTCTTTTGTGCGGCGGTTTTTTATCTCAACAAGGCCCTCTTTCAGGGTCTTTGCCCCTATGACTATTTGAAATGGGATGCCGGTCAGGTCGGCGTCTTTAAACTTTATCCCGGGCCTTATGTCCCTGTCGTCTATCAGGTAGTCTATACCCTTAGCCGTAAGGGCAGAGCATATAGAATCAGCCGCCTTTGCCGTCTCCTCGTCGCTGACGTTCAGGGGCAGGACTGTTACAGCAAACGGGGCTATTGCAACCGGCCATATGATGCCGTTTTCGTCGTGGTTCTGTTCGATTGCAGCCGCCGCCACCCTTGCCGGCCCAATGCCGTAGCTGCCCATTATTATAGGGACCTCTGCGCCGTCTTTATTAAGATAAACAGCATTAAGCGGCACTGAGTACTTCGTGCCCAGTTTGAAGATATTGCCTATCTCAATCACGCGCTGAATCCTTAACGGCGCACCGCAGATTACGCACTTTTCGTTCTCATGTATGACGCGAATGTCATGCCACTCGGCCTGAAAGTGAACCTCCGGGTTTATGCCCTTCAGATGATAGTCCTTCTTATTGGCGCCGCCTGCGTAGAGGCCGCTTTTAAGAGATGTTGAGGCGATTACCCTGATTTCTTTGTTTTTCATATTTACAGGACCAATGAAACCGGCCTCAACGCCCAGTATATCAACGATCTCATCCTTATGGGCCGGTCTGTATAATCCTATGATATACTGCATCTTCTTTTCATGCAGCTCCTCGTCTCCTCTGACAAGGGCAAGAACAGGCTTGCCGTCTTTCGTTATCAGAAGCAGGCTTTTAATAAAACTATGGGGCTGCATCTTCAGATATTGCGACACCTCGCCAACCGTCCTCATATCCGGCGTATGAACCTCTTCAAACGGCATATCAACCGTGGGATGGACTGGGGCAACGCTGACGGCCAGTTCCACATTAGCCGCATAACCGCACCTGCCGCATATGGCAATATCGTCCTCGCCCGCTTCGCTTGGGGCCATGAACTCATGGGCTGTAGTGCCGCCCATCATGCCGGGGTCAGATTCCACCTGATAAAATATCAGACCTGCGCGGGTGAAAATCCTGTGGTAGGCGTGTGCGTGGAGTTCATAGCTCTTTTTCAGCCCCTCTTCGTCGGCGTCAAAGCTATAGCTGTCTTTCATGATAAATTCCCGTGTGCGCAGAATTCCGCTTTTTGGGCGCGCCTCATCACGGAGTTTCGTCTGAATCTGATACCACATCTGGGGCAAGTCACGATAGGAACGCAGCTCCCTTGCAGCAAGCCATGTCATAATCTCCTCGTGAGTCATAGCAAGGCACATATCGCGGTCTGTCCTGTCCTTTAGGCGAAACATTTCGTCGCCTATGGCCTCCCACCTGCCGGTTTTCTGCCATACCTCTGCCGGGTGCAGCACGGGCATGGAGAGTTCCTGCGCCCCAATTCTACTCATCTCCTGCCGGATTATTGTATTTATCTTTTCCATTACCCGCAGAAACAGGGGCAGCGAGATATAAAGCCCCGCGGCAAGCTGCCTGATATAGCCGCCGCGAATCATAAGTACATGGCTTACGGCCTCGGCCTCCGAGGGGGTTTCTTTGAGCGTGGGAATGAGCATCTTTGAATATCGCATAGGCTCTCCTTATTAAAAAGTCTTGGTGTCTGGCATTTTGAGTCAGTGATATAATATAATACAGCGAGTGCGAATTATTCAAATAAAATACAAGGGGAATTATGTTAAAGTTTGCGCCTGAGGGGATACCGTTTATAGGAGGGGCGATTGCCGTTACGGTTGCGGTATTTGCCGCTTTGAGAAACTGGCTGACTGTTATACCGTTTGTGATAACGCTTTTCATGTTTTACTTTTTCAGAGACCCGGAAAGGATTACGCCCACTGACGAGGGGGCTGTTATCTCACCGGCAGACGGCAAGATCTTGCTTGTTGCCGAGGTCATGGAACAGGAGATTCTTGGCAGGGAAGTCAGGAAGATAAGCATATTCATGTCGCCGTTAAACGTGCATGTCAATCGCGCCCCATGTGACGGCGAGGTTGTAAGCGTAAAGCACACGCCGGGGAGTTTTAAGAAGGCGTTTCTGGATGAGGCATCGCTGCATAATGACAACATCGCAATGCTCTTGAAGACCAAAAAAGGAGACATACTTCTAAGACAGATAGCAGGCTCAGTTGCCCGACGCGCCGTGTGCAGGGTAAAACCCGGTGACACGCTCAAACAGGGGCAGCGCTACGGCATTATAAAATTCAGCTCGCGCGTGGACATCTACCTGCCGCTTTCGGCAAGGGTTATCGTAAAACCGGGGGATATCGTGCTCTCCGGCGAGACCGTAATAGCCAGGTGGGACGGCGAAGGCACAGCGGAGGGGGCATAAAATGAAACGCGGCGTTTATATACTGCCCAACTCCCTGACGCTTTGCGGGATGTTTTTTGGTTTTTATTCAATCATCTCGTCTCTTAAGGGAAATTTTGTCTATGCGGGATGGGCAATAATGATAGCCAACATATTTGACGGCCTTGACGGCTGGACGGCGAGGATAACCAACAGCACATCAAGATTCGGCATAGAGCTGGATTCATTGTCGGACATGGTTGCCTTTGGAGTAGCCCCGGCGGTGATGATATTCAGCTGGTCGCTGGCGCCGTTTGGGCGGATTGGCTGGGCGGCGGCGTTTCTATATGCAAGCTGCGGGGCGCTGCGCCTGGCGCGATATAATGTACAGATGGTCTCAACGGAGAGCAAGCATTTCACTGGAATGCCTATACCGGGGGCGGCGACGATATTGGCCACATATGTGATTTTTTATCATGACATATGGAAAGGCGCGCCGGGCAAGAGCGTTTTCGTATTGGTTTTGACCGTTGTGCTGGCTGTGTTTATGATAAGCACGCTGAGGTTTCACGGCGCTAAGGAGATTAATCTGAAGACGCGGCAGCCGTTTTTCTTTCTCGTACTTCTCATAGTGCTGCTGTCAGTGATAGTGATGCACCCGCCGATTACGCTCTTTGCGCTTGCGATTATATATTTAATGGTTGGCATAGTGGAAAATTTATATTTATTTACCAAAAGGAAAAAGGGGCAGCACCAAGCGGGGGCACAGTGAGAACGATTAAGATATTTGATACGACATTAAGAGACGGCGAGCAGTGTCCGGGGGCGACGATGAACGTCGAGGAGAAGCTGCAAATTGCGAGGCAGCTTGCGCGTCTTAATGTAGACATAATCGAGGCCGGTTTTCCTATTACGAGCATAGGGGATTTTGAGGCCGTAAAGAGGGTAGCAGACGAGGTCAAAGGCGTAACGGTAGCAGGGCTGGCGAGGGCGGTGGATAAGGACATTGACCGTGTTGCAGAGGCGGTAAAGGGCGCTGAAAGCGGCAGGATTCATATAGTGATAGCCACAAGCGACATACATCTGAAATATAAACTGAAGATGGACAGAGAGGCGGTGCTTGCAATGTCCATAAGGGCAGTGAAACATGCGCGTCAATATACAGACGACATAGAGTTTTCAGCCGAGGACGCGACGCGTTCTGACTGGGACTATCTATGCCGCGTTACGGAAGAGGTGATAAAGGCGGGGGCAACGACGGTCAACATACCGGATACAGTAGGCTATACGCTTCCCTATGAATACGGTGAGTTAATAGAATATTTGATGAACAAGGTGCCGAACGTAGATAAGGCTGTGATATCGGTTCACTGCCACAACGACCTTGGCCATGCGGTGGCAAACTCCACGGCGGCGATATTAAAAGGGGCGGGGCAGGTGGAGTGTACGATAAACGGCATAGGAGAACGCGCTGGCAATACGGCATTAGAGGAAGTGGTGATGTCTCTGAAGACGCGTCTAAAATACTTCGACGCCGACACGAGGATAAACACGCGTGAGATATATAAGGCGAGCAAATTGGTATCGAGAATAACGGGGATAGCGGTGCAGCCAAACAAGGCAATCATAGGAGACAACGCATTTGCCCATGAGTCCGGGATACATCAGGACGGCATCTTGAAGGAGCGCTCGACGTATGAGATATTAAACCCTGAGGAGATAGGGATTTCTAAAAGCAAGTTAATTCTTGGCAAGCATTCGGGGCGGCACGCGTTTAAGGACAGGCTTTCAACGCTGGGGTATCAGTCATTGAATGAGGATGAGATAAACAAGGCGTTTGAGCGTTTCAAGGCGCTGTCAGACCAGAAGAAGCACATCTTTGATGAGGACATAGAGGCGCTGGTAGCGGATGAGATAACGAAGGGCAGCGACCTTTATGCACTGTCGTCGTTACACGTAGTGACCGGAACGACGCAAAAACCGGCAGCGACGATTAAGCTCTCAGTCAAGGGCGAGGTAAAGGAAATACAGACGGTAGGGGACGGTCCGGTTGACGCGGTGTATAATGCGATAAAGGAATTGACGGGTACAAAGAGCGAGTTAAAGAAGTACGAGATAAAGAGCATAACGGGCGGGACGGACGCCTTAGGCGAGGTAGTGGTGATGTTGGAGGAAAATGACCGCGTAGTAAGAGGCGGCGCCTCAGACCCGGACATAATAGTAGCCTCGGCGAAGGCATACATAAACGCGCTAAACAAACTCGCCGGAGCAGGAAGGATTGTTAAGAAAGGGGTTTGATGTTGTAGACTGCCAAAGAAACTCATTCGTCAATAATCTTATTATTACCGGCAAACTCATTTTGTTCAAGCGTCCATGTGTTGGTGTCTGGGCAATAGCATAAAATAGTAACTGTTGCATTGGCAATTCTCATCGCCATAAATGGAAGTGTCTTATGGAGAAGGCCACGGCATAGGCACTTTATCACGGTTTCATGGGTAAAGGCTATCATCTGCGTATTTTGTTTGCCTTCGGGCAGACGGCGGATATTTCTCAATATGCAGTCTTTGGCGCGCTCAAATACGTCGTCCTGCGATTCAGCGCCGCTTGCCGGTTTGCTTGTGTCTTTTTTGTATGGCCTTGCCTGCCGCCAGGACAGCTCCACGCCAGATGAAGTAAGAGCCATCTTGCTCCCCGAATCTGTAACGACACAATATTCGTATTCGCTTTTTAGATGACCTTCCGCGTCACCCTGACTCTGTTCCAATAATTGTTGGTCAAGCTCATATCGAACCCACGGCACCTCGCAGCTGCCGTACATTCCCTCATGGAAATATCTGCATGTCTGCTGTGCCCTCACTGCTGGAGAACAAAGCCACAGGTCAAAAACTTCCCCTTTTAATTTCTCACCGAGAGCTATAGACTGGCAGCGGCCTTTAGTAGTAAGTTCACTCCATGGATTCGTCCCGTAGAATCTGGACTTATCAAACCTGTTGACCTCACTCTCGCCGTGGCGCACCAACCATATCTTGAGCTTATTATCCATAGTCACTATATCATTGTTACTTTTTCCATGCAGGAAGATGCTGGCGATAACGCTCATATTTGCCGTCAGCTAACTTTTGTTTATATAACTCAATGTCGTTATCCTCTTTGATGCTATGGAAATACAACTCATCTGGGATCTCATAAGCCAAAAATGGCATACCTCCTTTCATATTCACATACCCCTGAAGGCACATTGACATTTTTAGTGCCCTTGCATGGCCAGGATGAAGTGTATTGAAAGACCAACACTTCGTTAATGGTATATTATCCTCTGCCTTATTTGCAAGTAAATTATTTACATGCTGTATAAATGGCACGGTTTTGACCACACTGACACCACATAGGGCAAATGCCGTCGGGTCTTTCCAGATAGTACTACCATCGGCATTCGGATCTGCAGGATATAACACGTCACTATCCATTTTTGATTTATATAAATTACATTTGTTGCTGCCGCAACATTCATCTATTTTCTCAAGTCTCCGAACCATAGCATATCGGCGGCGTTTTTTCTCCTCCTTACGACTGATGCGTGCAGTTTCATCCTTTCTCTCCTCCGTAGTCAACTTACGGATTAGTATTACGATATTTTCTGATGCTGTCGTCAGTATTTTCAGCACATCTTCTTCTATAAAATTGTAATCCAACCCTGTTCTATTACCGTCAACAATTATTAAGTATTCAGGCGTTTTATTAAGATTTAGAGACCTTCCAAATGTCGCAGGTCCGTCAGAAGCCATAATCTTAATCCCAAGCGGATCAGTAAAAGGCCTTCCATTATCGTCAATCAGTTGCGTACCGGCCTGAATTATATAACTTACGTCGTGGTTAAAGTATTGGTATTTATTAAGCAACTCCATAAGCGCTGGTTTACTTTTCTGCGATAAGTGTAAATACACCGGCACTTTAGGTGGTGTGTCCTTAAACAGGCATGTAATTGGCCGTTCACCACCCTCTATAGATTCCAACGCCCCAAGCACCAACTTGCCAAGACCGTCATTCCATTCTGCGCAGTTTAACAACAATCCTATATTCTCTTTCTCAGTTTTTGCTATTGAATCACGTTCACCGCGTAACTCAGCAAGGTAATTGGCTTCAAGATCTTTTCCTTCCTTATATCTATCAAGATCGACTTCACTTTTAATTCCTCTAACATAAAGCCTTTTAGCGCCTTTTTCAAATGTCGGTTTATCTCTCTCAAGTGGATAAATACCAAACGGAAGTCCTTTATCTTTGTCAAAGTCAGAAAATCCTCGCATTACCATTGACATTTTAAGCTGTCTAACGAAACCTGAATAAAGAGTATTGACTGACTCTAATCTTGTAGGAAGGCCTTCATTCTTTTTGACAGTACTCAGAAGAAGCTCTGATACGACCACATACATGCCGGCAAGCGCCGGATACTCGATCTCTTTGATAAGATCCTTATTAGCCCTGTCTGGATACTCATAAACTCTTTGTTTCTCTACATCTACTCTTGCATACCTCGTATGTTCACCAGTACGGTCACTTTTTTTAATCTCAGCATCTAGCTCATCATCTCTCAACGTAAAAGTAAAAGCTATAATACTTGCTTGTTCATCTGGATTGATAAGCAATTTGAGTGCTTCTACTACATCACGGAAGTTGATACCAACCTTAGAACCATCGGTTACAAATAGATAAGGGGGAGGACTTGCGAATTGTTTTATAAATGTTGCCGGTCCACGCGAGCCAGTAACTACGCAGCCATCTGGATATTGTATCTTTCGCAAACAGTGGTAATCCTCATACATCGCAGCTTCTTCTTGAACAATATATGATACCTTGCGGCCAAAGCTGCTGCGTGCTGCAAGATAGGGAAAGTATCTTACTTTGTCTTCTTCCATGCCATGTAAGTAGATAGGAATTTCTGGTGGTATATCCTTGATCAGATTATCTAAAGGCCGCGTTTCCTTGTCAAGATTCACTAAAGGTTTCGGTTCAAACCGCCCCAGCCTTCTTCCACGCCCGCCACACTGCAGAACAACGCCAAGCTTCCCTTCCCCAATTATTTTCTTTATATTATCAGGCCAACTGTTTCGCTCTGATTCCCATCCGTCTTTTTTCATTGCTCCTCCCCTTAAATTTTAGCTGTCTATACAATAGCCGCCTATCCATCTTAAACGTACACTAATACTGTCGTGAATCTCTCCATGCGACAAGTGCATTTCGATAGCTATACTTGCCTTCAGCTAATTTCCGTTTATATATCTTAAGATCGCTATCCTCTTTGATGCTATGTAAATACTGTTCCTCTGTAATCTCATAGGCTAAAAATGGCATTCCACCCAATTTAGCGTACCCCTCAAGGCACATCGGCATTTTTAGCGCCCTTGCAACACCAGAGTGAAGGGTATTGAAAGACCGACATCTCGACAGAGGTATTAAGTCTGATTTACTCGCAAGTATTCTATTTACACGTTCTACGAATGGCCTGGTTTTTATTACATAAACGCCGCATATGGAAAAAGCTTTGTCATCGTTGAAAATATCACTTTCGTGCGCAGATGGATCTACAGGCGTTAATACTTCAGTCTGATTGCCTGAGTGGTATAAGACGCCTTTTCCAGTGTCCCTTACAAGTCCCCGAACCATTGCATAACGGCGGCGTCCTATGTCACGATTTCGGCGCTCAGTTTCATGTTCTCTCTCTTCTTTCGTAAGTTTACGAACCAGGGTTATAACATCTTCATTGGCCTGTTTTAGAGCTTTCAACACACTATCTTTTATGAATTCGTAATCCAGCCCCGTCTTATTACCATCGGCCACTATTAAGTAAGCAGGTGTTTCAGCAAGATAGAGATGTCCTCCAAATGTCGCAGGTCCATTAGAGGCCATAATTTTAACACCGTGAGCGTCAGTACGAGGTGTTGTACGTCCATCATCCTCTTCTTTATACAGTTGAGTACCGGCTTGAATTATATAACTCACTTCATGATTAAAGTATCGGTACTCATTAAGCAGACCAACAACTACTGGTTTGCTTTTCAGAGATAAGTGTAAATATATCGGCACCTCAGGCGGAGTATCCTTCATCAGACATGTTAATGGCCGTTCATTATCACATAAGACGACCAACGCCCCAAGCATCAACTTTTTAAGCCTGTCCTCCCACTCCCCACAATGTAATAACAACCCAATTGATTCATTAGGCTCAGGTTTTGATTCGCGTTCACTGTGTTTCTTGCCGCGGTCATTGCGTAAATAATCAAGGTAATTGGCCGCAAAGTCCTTGCCATTTTCATATTCTTCAACGTCTGGCGGAGTCTTGATTCCTTTAACATAAAGTCTTTTGGGTATATCATCTTTAGATGTTGGTATCTTGAGTTCAGATGTTTGATGATAAAGTTCATAGGTATCAAATAACAATCCTTTATCTACGTTGTAGTCAGAAAATCCTTTCATTACCATTGACATTTTAAGTTGTTTAACATAGCCTGAATAAAGACTGTTGACTGACTCTGTATCTGTAGGAATACCGTCGTTGTTTCGAACAAACTTTATGAGAGGCAGTGATTTGACCACATACATGCCCGCAAGAGCAGGGCAGTCACGATTTTCAATAAGATGTTTATTTACATCATCGGGAAACTCATAAATTTTTTGGCTGTCAACATCTACTCTTGCAAACCTCGCATGATCTTTAGGATCTTTACTTCTGTCTACTTCTTCTTGAACCTCAGACTTTGTCAGCTCGACAGTAAAAGCTATAATGCTTGCAGTTTTATGGTTGATAAGCAATTCCAATGCCGCTATTACATCACGGAAATTGATACCAAGCTTAGATCCATCTGTAACAAAGAAATAACGCGGCGGCCTTGCGAAGTGTAAGATAAATGTCGCCAGACCAAACGAACCTGTAACAATTTGTCCATCACGAGACTGTAATGGATATAAACAATCGTGATCTTCATACATGGGCATCTCTTTTTGAACGATAAAAGATACCTCGCGGTTGAAGTTGCCGTTTACTGCCAGATAGGAAAGGTATTTTATTTCCTCTTCTGCATTGCCTTGCAAGTAGATTGGAATTTCTGGCGGTATATCCTTTATTAATTTCTCTAAAGGCCGTGATCCATTCTTAAATTCAACTAACGGTTTAGGCTCGAATCTGTTCAGCCGTCGTCCACGCCCTCCGCACATCACAACAACGCCGAGCTGCCTGTCCTTAATTAGTTGTCTTATATTAGCAGGCCAACTATTCCGCTCTGACTCCCATCCATCTATTTCCATCGTTCCTCCCCAGTCAGTTATAGTTATTTATGACAATAACTGACTATCTACAAAAAAAGATAAGATATCGTCCATCTTATTCAAACGACACAATGTAACAGTAAGGAGCAATTTTTGTGCCAGTATAAATATTTGCTAAGTATTTGTTTTTATAACATTACTTAATTTCACCTAATAATAAAAATGGGAGTACATTCCACTTATATGGAATTGATTCCTACTTTCTGTTATGAAACCTGTTAGCACATCAAGCCGTTTGTCTGAAATTGTTGTTATCATCATCTATGCTAATTATTTTATGCGGTTGATGTTGACTCAGAAGGTCGAATTGCAGGGATATAGAGTCTGGCGGCTAAAATGCTAATCTGATTTCTAAATACCGGCTAATATATTTAGAAGGATAATCCCTCTATCAGCCAAGCTCAAAATATTTCCTCGCCTCAATCAAAAACTCATTCGTCTGCTCAATCATGCCCTTCACGTCTTCGCTGGTCAAGCTGGATTCGATACCGTAGTCGCCCATTATACGTTTATCATAGGAGTCAAGCAACCAGCGGTGAAACCTTTTATCCATAAGGCCAGTTTTAACAAAATGTTCGCCAAAGGCGCTGTGTATGCTGCCGTGTTTCCTGAAATTCACTCCTTTGTCATTCAACAATGCCTCTGTCGTATAGAACGTTGCATAATAGGCCCTACCGGCTGCGAAATCAACATCGCCTCTTTCTAAGAGTGAACGGGCAGCCAATACCGCCCTTGACGCCTTTACCAAAAGCTTTACTGCTGCCGCCTTCATGCTGGCACAGCCTCTGTACGTACATTCGCCACAAACTGCGTCTGCCCATGAAGCCAATCGTTATATGGTATAAAAACCCGGCTTATGCTAACTCCATACTCCAGAGAAAGTCCTGAAATCAGATAACCTGTGCTGTCTACCTCACAAGCATAGTTTTCTATAGCGTCAAGGACTATCAGAACGTCAACATCAGACTCAATGTCATTGTCGCCGCGGGCATATGAGCCAAATAGATAAACTCCCCTCAGGCGGCTTCCATATAACTCTCCAAGGCAAGCGCTAAGCTCTCTCATCAAGTTAGCAATATTTTTTCCCTTTATCATCTCTCAATATCTATTTTACACAATTGCCTGTAGCCATGTCTTCATACCATAATATTGCCGATTACAAACTTTCAGCCGCTTGCGGCCTTCGCTGCGGTGTACTTATGTTATCTGTTAATGTTACTATCTGCGCAGCCTATTTTAGGCAACAATTAAATACATAGGGAATGGACTATGGCTTATACTAAAATCGTTGCTACCTTAGGCCCCGAAACTTCTAACGATAAGGGCGTCGAAGATCTCATCAGGGCAGGCGTGGATGTCTTTAGATTGAATTTTTCCCACGGCGCTCATGCCGAACACAAAGAAAGGATTGACTTAATCCGACGGGTATCCTCCAAAATTGGCATCGAGGTCGCCCTGCTGCAAGACCTCTGCGGCCCGAAAATTCGTACCGGTAAGATGCAGCCCCAAGGCGTTACCCTCATTGAAGGCGCTAAGATTTCGATTGTTACTGAAAATGTCATAGGCACCGAGGAGCGCTTCTCCTGCATTTACGAACTGCTGCCTAATGATGTCCAGCCCGGCGAGAGGATTCTCCTTGACGACGGTTCTATGGAATTAGTCGTTGACAGCGTTGACAAAACGCAGGTTATCTGCACGGTCATCAGAGGCGGTCTATTAAAAAGCTCTAAGGGCATGAACCTGCCGGGAAGTAAGATCTCCTCCCCCGCCCTTACTGACAAAGACAAGCATGATCTCGAGTTTGGCCTCAGGGAAAACGTTGATTTCGTTGCCCTGTCTTTTGTCAGAGATGCCAATGACATCAAACAACTTCGCAAAATCGTTGGCGACAAGGACATTCGTATTATCGCAAAAATTGAAAAACCAGAGGCAATTGACCACATAGACGAGATAATCCTTGCCTCTGACGGCGTTATGGTTGCCAGAGGTGACCTCGGCGTAGAAATGGACATCGCCAAGGTGCCTGTGATGCAAAAAGAGATTATACACAAGGCAAATGCCGCAGACAGATATGTCATCACGGCCACTCAAATGCTTGAGTCCATGATTGAAAACCCATATCCAACCCGCGCAGAGGTCACCGATGTGGCAAACGCGGTCATAGACGGCACTGACGCCGTGATGCTCTCAGGGGAGACGGCAGTAGGCAAGTACCCTATTCTCAGCGTAAAAACAATGGACCATATTGCGGCAACAACTGAAAGATATTTAAAAATACACCCGCCTAAATGGAACTGGGGACATGTCAACAGAACTACTGAAGTATATAATGCCATGGCGCGGGCAGTATTGCAGTTTTACCAGGACTTAGACATCAAGGCAATATGCGCCTATTCGCCCTCAGGCGGAACCTCCGTGTATCTTTCCAAGAGCAGGCCGTTTGCCCCAATTGTAATCTTTACGCCAAACATTGAGGCTCTGCGGCGTATGCGTCTGTACTGGGGCGTAATACCTGTGCTGAATACGACTATCAAATCAAACGAACAACTAAACAGGGAAGCTAATGAGTTTGTCCAGGAAAAGGGATTTGCCAAACCGGGCGATACTATTCTGTTAATCTACGGCAATGTGTTTGGACATGCGGGTAAAAATAGCATCATAGAGATTAAAACGGTTGAAAAGATATAAGAAGTGGAAAGTATAAGAATGGGGAAAGACTGACGTCTTCCCCATTCAGGGTTATTATTCTTAAACCGCTGCCGCCATCGCCTTTTCAGTCTCCTTCAACCACAGCAGTCTCGAACCGTTTACCATCGCCAGATTTGCCTTCTCTATGAACTCGGCTGCATCAGCGTCAAGGCCGTCGGCTTTTGCAAATGGTTTTACTGCCGCTGCGGTCGGCGCCAAGGCAAGGGCGTCTTCAACTTCCTTTTGCGTGGGTTCTGCGATAGCCGCCCCCGCTGCCTTTGCCAGTGCAACGACGATTTCACACAGGGTTTTCGCATCGCCCTGGACGTTGGCCGTCTTGATGAGCTGCCTCTTTCTTCCCATGTAGTCCACAATCGTGCCGCCGCGCTCAAGAAATGCCGCTGCCGGCAGCGCTATGTCGGCCTCTTTGCCTAGTTCGGTCAGGTGCGAATTCACTACGATAAGGAAGTCCAGCTTTGGTCTCTTGTCTATCGGTACATCCCCGGCGGCTAACAGCGTCTTTACCCCGCCCGATGTCATCGCCTTATAATCAGCACCCTTGCCTTTGAGGTTCAGGGCTGTGACCCCTTTTGCGTTTGCCTCAATAGGCATCGAAAGCGCAGCGCCCTTCATTGCCGCCACGTTTTGAGCCGCCGCAAACAGCGCCGGCGACGATACGATAACAGGGCTTAAAGCCTCTGCATACATCGCCGCAACCTTCTCTATGTCTTCCGATAGAACGGCGCCTGAGACATCAAGCCCCTTGGGCAGCGCAACGCCCTTGTCAGAGAGCGCCTTTGCGAGATTCTTTAACATATCGGCCTCGCTGCCTTTTAGTATGATGTCCGCCGCTTCAGCTATCTTTACGTCGTCAGAGTTTATCACAATTAACTTGGTCTTCCTGTCGGCCTTTGTGCGAATAAGGGCGTCAAGTGCGGGATATACGCGCTCCCACTGATTAGGATTCAGACCGGCTAAAATCATCAGGTCAGCGCCCTCTAAATCTACCGCAGCGCCAAGCAGCGTTGCCGCATCGCCGTAAAGCGATACAGATGTGTCAACGTTTTCAATGCCTGCCTTTGCGGCATATGCCTTTATCGCAGCCGCGTCCTCGTTGGTAATCGTGCCTGAGGTTATTATGCCGGCGTCTTTGCCTTTCATCTTCTCTGCCGCAATCTTCAGGGCGTCATCCCATGAGGTCTCTTCAAGTTTGTTTTGCAAATGGTTTTACTGCCGCTGCGGTCGGCGCCAAGGCAAGGGCGTCTTCAACTTCCTTTTGCGTGGGTTCTGCGATAGCCGCCCCCGCTGCCTTTGCCAGTGCAACGACGATTTCACACAGGGTTTTCGCATCGCCCTGGACGTTGGCCGTCTTGATGAGCTGCCTCTTTCTTCCCATGTAGTCCACAATCGTGCCGCCGCGCTCAAGAAATGCCGCTGCCGGCAGCGCTATGTCGGCCTCTTTGCCTAGTTCGGTCAGGTGCGAATTCACTACGATAAGGAAGTCCAGCTTTGGTCTCTTGTCTATCGGTACATCCCCGGCGGCTAACAGCGTCTTTACCCCGCCCGATGTCATCGCCTTATAATCAGCACCCTTGCCTTTGAGGTTCAGGGCTGTGACCCCTTTTGCGTTTGCCTCAATAGGCATCGAAAGCGCAGCGCCCTTCATTGCCGCCACGTTTTGAGCCGCCGCAAACAGCGCCGGCGACGATACGATAACAGGGCTTAAAGCCTCTGCATACATCGCCGCAACCTTCTCTATGTCTTCCGATAGAACGGCGCCTGAGACATCAAGCCCCTTGGGCAGCGCAACGCCCTTGTCAGAGAGCGCCTTTGCGAGATTCTTTAACATATCGGCCTCGCTGCCTTTTAGTATGATGTCCGCCGCTTCAGCTATCTTTACGTCGTCAGAGTTTATCACAATTAACTTGGTCTTCCTGTCGGCCTTTGTGCGAATAAGGGCGTCAAGTGCGGGATATACGCGCTCCCACTGATTAGGATTCAGACCGGCTAAAATCATCAGGTCAGCGCCCTCTAAATCTACCGCAGCGCCAAGCAGCGTTGCCGCATCGCCGTAAAGCGATACAGATGTGTCAACGTTTTCAATGCCTGCCTTTGCGGCATATGCCTTTATCGCAGCCGCGTCCTCGTTGGTAATCGTGCCTGAGGTTATTATGCCGGCGTCTTTGCCTTTCATCTTCTCTGCCGCAATCTTCAGGGCGTCATCCCATGAGGTCTCTTCAAGTTTGTTTTGCAAATGGTTTTACTGCCGCTGCGGTCGGCGCCAAGGCAAGGGCGTCTTCAACTTCCTTTTGCGTGGGTTCTGCGATAGCCGCCCCCGCTGCCTTTGCCAGTGCAACGACGATTTCACACAGGGTTTTCGCATCGCCCTGGACGTTGGCCGTCTTGATGAGCTGCCTCTTTCTTCCCATGTAGTCCACAATCGTGCCGCCGCGCTCAAGAAATGCCGCTGCCGGCAGCGCTATGTCGGCCTCTTTGCCTAGTTCGGTCAGGTGCGAATTCACTACGATAAGGAAGTCCAGCTTTGGTCTCTTGTCTATCGGTACATCCCCGGCGGCTAACAGCGTCTTTACCCCGCCCGATGTCATCGCCTTATAATCAGCACCCTTGCCTTTGAGGTTCAGGGCTGTGACCCCTTTTGCGTTTGCCTCAATAGGCATCGAAAGCGCAGCGCCCTTCATTGCCGCCACGTTTTGAGCCGCCGCAAACAGCGCCGGCGACGATACGATAACAGGGCTTAAAGCCTCTGCATACATCGCCGCAACCTTCTCTATGTCTTCCGATAGAACGGCGCCTGAGACATCAAGCCCCTTGGGCAGCGCAACGCCCTTGTCAGAGAGCGCCTTTGCGAGATTCTTTAACATATCGGCCTCGCTGCCTTTTAGTATGATGTCCGCCGCTTCAGCTATCTTTACGTCGTCAGAGTTTATCACAATTAACTTGGTCTTCCTGTCGGCCTTTGTGCGAATAAGGGCGTCAAGTGCGGGATATACGCGCTCCCACTGATTAGGATTCAGACCGGCTAAAATCATCAGGTCAGCGCCCTCTAAATCTACCGCAGCGCCAAGCAGCGTTGCCGCATCGCCGTAAAGCGATACAGATGTGTCAACGTTTTCAATGCCTGCCTTTGCGGCATATGCCTTTATCGCAGCCGCGTCCTCGTTGGTAATCGTGCCTGAGGTTATTATGCCGGCGTCTTTGCCTTTCATCTTCTCTGCCGCAATCTTCAGGGCGTCATCCCATGAGGTCTCTTCAAGTTTGTTTTGCAAATGGTTTTACTGCCGCTGCGGTCGGCGCCAAGGCAAGGGCGTCTTCAACTTCCTTTTGCGTGGGTTCTGCGATAGCCGCCCCCGCTGCCTTTGCCAGTGCAACGACGATTTCACACAGGGTTTTCGCATCGCCCTGGACGTTGGCCGTCTTGATGAGCTGCCTCTTTCTTCCCATGTAGTCCACAATCGTGCCGCCGCGCTCAAGAAATGCCGCTGCCGGCAGCGCTATGTCGGCCTCTTTGCCTAGTTCGGTCAGGTGCGAATTCACTACGATAAGGAAGTCCAGCTTTGGTCTCTTGTCTATCGGTACATCCCCGGCGGCTAACAGCGTCTTTACCCCGCCCGATGTCATCGCCTTATAATCAGCACCCTTGCCTTTGAGGTTCAGGGCTGTGACCCCTTTTGCGTTTGCCTCAATAGGCATCGAAAGCGCAGCGCCCTTCATTGCCGCCACGTTTTGAGCCGCCGCAAACAGCGCCGGCGACGATACGATAACAGGGCTTAAAGCCTCTGCATACATCGCCGCAACCTTCTCTATGTCTTCCGATAGAACGGCGCCTGAGACATCAAGCCCCTTGGGCAGCGCAACGCCCTTGTCAGAGAGCGCCTTTGCGAGATTCTTTAACATATCGGCCTCGCTGCCTTTTAGTATGATGTCCGCCGCTTCAGCTATCTTTACGTCGTCAGAGTTTATCACAATTAACTTGGTCTTCCTGTCGGCCTTTGTGCGAATAAGGGCGTCAAGTGCGGGATATACGCGCTCCCACTGATTAGGATTCAGACCGGCTAAAATCATCAGGTCAGCGCCCTCTAAATCTACCGCAGCGCCAAGCAGCGTTGCCGCATCGCCGTAAAGCGATACAGATGTGTCAACGTTTTCAATGCCTGCCTTTGCGGCATATGCCTTTATCGCAGCCGCGTCCTCGTTGGTAATCGTGCCTGAGGTTATTATGCCGGCGTCTTTGCCTTTCATCTTCTCTGCCGCAATCTTCAGGGCGTCATCCCATGAGGTCTCTTCAAGTTTGTTTTGCAAATGGTTTTACTGCCGCTGCGGTCGGCGCCAAGGCAAGGGCGTCTTCAACTTCCTTTTGCGTGGGTTCTGCGATAGCCGCCCCCGCTGCCTTTGCCAGTGCAACGACGATTTCACACAGGGTTTTCGCATCGCCCTGGACGTTGGCCGTCTTGATGAGCTGCCTCTTTCTTCCCATGTAGTCCACAATCGTGCCGCCGCGCTCAAGAAATGCCGCTGCCGGCAGCGCTATGTCGGCCTCTTTGCCTAGTTCGGTCAGGTGCGAATTCACTACGATAAGGAAGTCCAGCTTTGGTCTCTTGTCTATCGGTACATCCCCGGCGGCTAACAGCGTCTTTACCCCGCCCGATGTCATCGCCTTATAATCAGCACCCTTGCCTTTGAGGTTCAGGGCTGTGACCCCTTTTGCGTTTGCCTCAATAGGCATCGAAAGCGCAGCGCCCTTCATTGCCGCCACGTTTTGAGCCGCCGCAAACAGCGCCGGCGACGATACGATAACAGGGCTTAAAGCCTCTGCATACATCGCCGCAACCTTCTCTATGTCTTCCGATAGAACGGCGCCTGAGACATCAAGCCCCTTGGGCAGCGCAACGCCCTTGTCAGAGAGCGCCTTTGCGAGATTCTTTAACATATCGGCCTCGCTGCCTTTTAGTATGATGTCCGCCGCTTCAGCTATCTTTACGTCGTCAGAGTTTATCACAATTAACTTGGTCTTCCTGTCGGCCTTTGTGCGAATAAGGGCGTCAAGTGCGGGATATACGCGCTCCCACTGATTAGGATTCAGACCGGCTAAAATCATCAGGTCAGCGCCCTCTAAATCTACCGCAGCGCCAAGCAGCGTTGCCGCATCGCCGTAAAGCGATACAGATGTGTCAACGTTTTCAATGCCTGCCTTTGCGGCATATGCCTTTATCGCAGCCGCGTCCTCGTTGGTAATCGTGCCTGAGGTTATTATGCCGGCGTCTTTGCCTTTCATCTTCTCTGCCGCAATCTTCAGGGCGTCATCCCATGAGGTCTCTTCAAGTTTGTTTTGCAAATGGTTTTACTGCCGCTGCGGTCGGCGCCAAGGCAAGGGCGTCTTCAACTTCCTTTTGCGTGGGTTCTGCGATAGCCGCCCCCGCTGCCTTTGCCAGTGCAACGACGATTTCACACAGGGTTTTCGCATCGCCCTGGACGTTGGCCGTCTTGATGAGCTGCCTCTTTCTTCCCATGTAGTCCACAATCGTGCCGCCGCGCTCAAGAAATGCCGCTGCCGGCAGCGCTATGTCGGCCTCTTTGCCTAGTTCGGTCAGGTGCGAATTCACTACGATAAGGAAGTCCAGCTTTGGTCTCTTGTCTATCGGTACATCCCCGGCGGCTAACAGCGTCTTTACCCCGCCCGATGTCATCGCCTTATAATCAGCACCCTTGCCTTTGAGGTTCAGGGCTGTGACCCCTTTTGCGTTTGCCTCAATAGGCATCGAAAGCGCAGCGCCCTTCATTGCCGCCACGTTTTGAGCCGCCGCAAACAGCGCCGGCGACGATACGATAACAGGGCTTAAAGCCTCTGCATACATCGCCGCAACCTTCTCTATGTCTTCCGATAGAACGGCGCCTGAGACATCAAGCCCCTTGGGCAGCGCAACGCCCTTGTCAGAGAGCGCCTTTGCGAGATTCTTTAACATATCGGCCTCGCTGCCTTTTAGTATGATGTCCGCCGCTTCAGCTATCTTTACGTCGTCAGAGTTTATCACAATTAACTTGGTCTTCCTGTCGGCCTTTGTGCGAATAAGGGCGTCAAGTGCGGGATATACGCGCTCCCACTGATTAGGATTCAGACCGGCTAAAATCATCAGGTCAGCGCCCTCTAAATCTACCGCAGCGCCAAGCAGCGTTGCCGCATCGCCGTAAAGCGATACAGATGTGTCAACGTTTTCAATGCCTGCCTTTGCGGCATATGCCTTTATCGCAGCCGCGTCCTCGTTGGTAATCGTGCCTGAGGTTATTATGCCGGCGTCTTTGCCTTTCATCTTCTCTGCCGCAATCTTCAGGGCGTCATCCCATGAGGTCTCTTCAAGTTTG
>JAKOEO010000008.1:45683-58118 GCA_022321325.1 Candidatus Magnetominusculus sp. LBB02
CATCTTCTCTGCCGCAATCTTCAGGGCGTCATCCCATGAGGTCTCTTCAAGTTTGCCGTTTACGCGCTTCATAGGCGTAAGCAGCCTGTCGTGGGCTGTAAGACTGTCAAAGCCGAATCGCCCGGTGGCGCATATGAAATGGTCGGCCCTTGCGTTGCTGCCGCCAGCCCTTATCTTCATTATATCGCTGCCCTTTTTGTATACCTTCACATCGCAAGCGCTGCCGCAGGAAAGACATACCGATTCAAGTTTCTCGTACTCCCACTCCCTGCCCTTACGCCATCTGTCCGCCTCAAGCAATGCATTTACCGGACATACATCTACGCAGCTGCCGCAAAACGTACAGCTTGATTCGTGAAGCGGCCTGTCATCAGCCGTTGAAACCTTTGAACCAACCCCGCGCCCCATGAAATCCAACACCGCCGTGCCCTGTTCCCTGCACACCCTTACGCAGCGCCCGCAAAGTATGCAATAGTCGGGGTCGCGCTTGATAAACGGGTTTTTGTCATCTATGGCAAAGCCAAATTTCTTTCTGGTAAACTGCGATTCCTGTATCGCAAACTCATAGGCATAGTTTTGCAGGTTGCAGACAGCCGCCTTCGTACAAGTCATGCAGTCAAGCGGGTGCATGGAGAGGATTAAGTCTATCACAAATTTCCTTACTTCCTGTATCTTCTCACTCTCGGTGACTACATCAAGACCCTCTTTGGTCTTCATAATACAGGCGGTCATCTGTCGTCCACCAACCTCGACAAGGCACATCCTGCATGCCCCTATTCCCTTCATCCCCTCAAGGTAGCAGAGGTTCGGTATGTGCACCCCCACGGACTCTGCCGCGGTTATCAGATTTATCCCATCAGGGACTTGATAAGATTTACCGTTTAGTTTTATGTTTACAAGGTCTGCCATTACTCCTCCTTATTCGAAATAAGTATATAATTTTTCAAACCGTTACGGTCTCCATTGCCTTCTTATCAACTATCTCTATCGCCCCATACCTGCAAACCTTTACGCACTCGCCGCATCGGCTGCACCTCATATCCACTATCTCATAAGGAAGAAACCCGGCTATATAGGCTACCTGCTTCTCTCCCAGTATGGCATAGTCCTTACAGACAACCCTGCACTCATCACAGGATACGCATTTATCCGGTATCACCTTATACTGAATGCTGCCCTTACACTCTCTGTCAGGGCAGCCGCCGGCTACGTGTATGTCATAGACCTCAGGGGTCTTTTCCAACGTGTCTATGATGAACTTGGCCGTATCCTTGCCCTTCTTGCACATTGACGACTCCAGCATAAACGGGGCAAGCCGCCTTATCGCGTCAAGGTCGCCTGCGTTTGCCTCGGCGTTTGACAGCTTCTGAAATCTTATCCTCATCTCATAACTTCCCATAGGACACGGCAGACACCGCGCACACATAGGACCATCTATGAACTCGTTGAGAAACAAGAGCGCCTTTTGTACTACGCACTTAAACTGATTAGTGTCTTCTGTTATCTCTTTTAGGTCTTTTTCTTTTTCAGCCATAGCGCCTATCTCCCTACACCGGCATTTTTCTTGCCTTTTCCTATTTTAACTGCCCCTATCGGACACGCCGTAAAGCAGGCCTTACACTTCGTACACACATCCTGATCAATGAAATACGCCCTTCTGGATTCTTTCACTGCGCCAAAGGCGCAGGCCTGTTTGCATAGGCCGCAGAGAAAACACTCCACATGGTCTATCGTAAATGTACCCAGCCCGCTGCACACCTTAGCGCGGCAGTATTTGTCGTGGACATGTTCCTCGTACTCCTCTCTGAAATATTTCAGCGTTGACAGTATTGGATTAGGTGCGCCTTGCCCAAGGCCGCAAAGCGAGCCTTTTACAACAAGATGGGCGATCTTCTCAAGGCGGACGATGTCCTCAGGCTCTCCCTTTCCCGTCGTTATCCTCTGAAGTATCTCAAGCATTTGATACGTGCCTACCCTGCACGGAGGACACTTGCCGCAGGACTCTTCCTTTGTAAACGACAGGAAGAACTTCGCCACATCCACCACACATGTATCCTCGTCCATAACGACCATGCCGCCTGAACCCATCATTGAGCCGGCCTTAGTCAGCGAATCAAAGTCAACTTTTAAATCTAAATGCTCCTCAGGCAGACAGCCGCCGGAGGGGCCTCCGGTCTGAACGGCCTTAAACTTTTTGCCGTCGAGAATGCCGCCGCCGATGTCATATATTATCTCACGAAGGGTAATTCCCATAGGAACTTCGACAAGTCCCGTGTTTTTTACCTTGCCGGTTAAGGCAAATACCTTAGTGCCGGGAGAGGTCTCTGTTCCGATACTTTTAAACCATGCAGCGCCGTGCTCAATTATATGCGGCACGCAGGCATAGGTCTCTATGTTATTGAGGTTGCTGGGATAGCCCCACAGACCGCCGCCAGACTCAGACAGCCGTGGAGGGCGCGGCCTTGGAAATCCCCTGTCACCCTCTATCGAGGCAACTAGCGCCGTTGACTCGCCGCATACGAACGCCCCAGCCCCTTCTCTTACGTCCATGTGGCAGGTAAAGTCCGTACCCAGTATATTTTCCCCTAAGAATCCCATCTCTTGCGCCTGCTTTATGGCATGTCTGAGGTTTACAACCGCAAGCGGGTACTCGTGCCTGACGTAAATAAAGCCGTACTGCGCCTTTATAGCATAGGCACAGAGCAGCATCCCTTCAATCAACCCGTGCGGGTCTCCCTCCATGATAGACCTGTCCATAAATGCGCCCGGGTCTCCTTCGTCGCCATTCGCTATGACAAATTTAATCGCGCTGGGGGACTTTTTTGAGTGCTTCCACTTTTGCCCGGCAGGAAATCCCGCACCGCCTCTTCCTCTAAGGTTAGCCTTGTCAACCTCTTCAAGCACCTCATCAGGGGTCATCGTACTAAGCGCCTTGGCAAGGGCCACATAGCCGCCTACGGCTATGTAGTGCTGTATGTTTTTTGGGTCTATCAAACCGTTATTTTTCAGGGCTATTCGCACCTGTTTCTTGTAATACGGGACGGTGTCCATCAGTTCGCACGGCTCATCGGCAACGGAATCCCTATAGAGCAGTTTCCTTATGGGAAAACCGCCGGAGATAGTGGCAGATATGATTTCATGGGCATCAGAGCTTTTGACCTTCTGATAGTAATAGCCCCACGGCTCAACCTTCATAACAGGTCCCTGCTGGCAAAACCCCTGACAGCCGGTCTTCACTATATCCACATGCTTATGCTCCGCCCCAAGTTCGCGCTCGAGGTTCGCAGCTACCTTATTAGAGCCTGACGCGGCACATGCCGTGCCGCTGCACATCCTTATTCGCGGCACATCCTCTTTAAACACCTCTTCTTTTAGCAGCAGCCTGAGATTGTTGAACTGCTCTATGGACTTAATTCTCTCCATGCGCTGCACCCTCCTCATCTATCACATTGATAAGGTGTTTTATCTTCTTTGGGCCAATCGTTCCCATAACATCCTCATTTATCGTTACCACAGGGGCAAGGCCGCAGCATCCTACGCAGCCCACCGTCTCAAGCGTCAGTTTCAGGTCGGGCGTGGTCTGCCCGGCCTTTATGTGGTAGCGCTCTTTGAGGGCGTTTTCAACTTTTGCCGCCCCCCTGACGTGGCACGCCGTCCCCGTACATACCCTCACTATCTTCTTGCCTCGCGGCGAGAAGTGAAATTGCTTGTAAAAACTTGCCACACTGTATATCTCGGCCAGCGCAACCGACAGCTTCTTTGACAGCGCCCTCAGGATGTCCTCCGGCAGATAGCCGTTTTCAGCCTGTATCTTATGGAGCGTGGAAATCAGAACTCCCTTTCTCTTGTCATGGCTGGTTAAGACCTCGCCGACCAGGCCGATGGACTCGTTAACGTTGATTGCTTCAATATTCATTAAACATCCCCCTTTAGGACGCGGCCTGTTCTTTTTCGAGTTTTCTTCTGTCTGCCATCGTCATAAGCACCCGTTCCGCTCCAAACTTGCCCGGCTCGTATTTCTTGAGTTTCAGGGCGTCTCTCTTAGCATCTATCGCGGCAACCGTCTTTTCAAATATCTCTCTGGGGTCGTTTATGAATTCGAGTTTACCGCCGAATCTCTTTTCCCAAAGCTCGGTCTTTATCTTTTTGACTACGCTGCTTGCCTCAACAGGGCTTTCCGAACCAAATATTACGTACATACCAGAGGCAACGAAGTATACGCCTATGGCAAGGGCCTTCTCAGACATCCACTCCGGGGCAATTCCAACTGCCGGCAGATCGGCGATATCGTCGCCAAGGCCGCCCTCTTCTACCATATTTGACGCTATCGTCAGGATACGCGAGTTATCTACACACGCCCCAAGGTGAAGTATTGGCGGTATTCCTATGGCTATGCAGACCTCTCTCAGCCCTGGGCCGGCCATTTCAAGCGCGGTCTCAGGCGTCATATATCCGGCCTTCGCACACGATGCCGCGCCGCAGCCGGTGGATACCACAAGAATATCGTTTTTGATAAACTCTGTTGCAAGGTAGTTGTGGTAACTGTCCTGGGCTATGCGCGGGTTGTTACAGCCCACCACGCCAACAACGCCGCGTATGCGCCCGGCCATAATGGCGTCGTTTAGCGGCCTGTAGGAACCTCTGAAGCTGCCACCCTGCATGTACGATATATACTCGTCTGAAAATCCGGCGATTAACGGCTGAAACTCCGATGAGCGGCTTCCCTCTGTCGTGCGGTTTGGATAGTTGTCACTGGCAAGCCGCAGTATCTCTCTGGCAATATCCTTCGCCCTGTGTTCGTCATATTCAATATGTATAGCGTCCATCATCTTCCCCTTTAAAGAGGTAGTGATTACCTTGGTATGAAACTTCTTTGCTATCTGGGCAATAGCCGGCATGATGCACTGTACGTCAACCACCATTGCCTCGGCAAGGCCGGTCATTATAGACAGCTCCTGATTTAAAAACCCTCCGGCGGTTGGAATGCCGTGGCGCATCATCACCTCGTTTGCAGTACAGCACATACCAACAAGGTTTATGCCATTTGCACCCTTGCTCTTGGCATACGCTACAATCTCCGGCTCTGACGAGACCTCGACTATCATCTCGGCAAGCGTTGGTTCATGGCCGTGAAGGATTACATTTACCTCGTCGGCCTTCATAACGCCGATGCTGGCCGTGGAGTGTACGGGCGTCGGGGTGCCAAATAATATGTCAGTAATGTCTGTGCTGAACATAGAACCGCCCCAGCCGTCTGCAAGGGACACTTTTACCGCAGCCATCATCAGATTTTCAGGGTCCTGGTCAACACCCATATTGGTGCGGTGCATGGCCTCTGCCACCTCTCTGTCTATCCCGCGCGGTGTTACGCCCCATTTCTTCCATATCTCCTGGCGCTTCTTAGGCGCCCTTTTTACGTATGAGACCTCGCCCCTTTGGCGGCCAAAGTTTTCTATTATCTTTTCGGCAACTTCCTTGCCAAGCTGTTCTTTGGTCTTGTCCTCTGTGGGAATATCAAGAATGCCCGCTACTTTTTTCAGCTTCTTTACGTCTTTAATCTGAAAGTCTTTCGCCTCTCCGGTTGCACACTCTAACAGCGTAAATGCCATATCGCGGGCGTGGTCGCTGTGCGCTGCCGTTCCCGCCGCACACATCCTCAGAAAATTCCTGGCCGTTACCACAGGAAGCGTCGCGCCGCATATGCCCGTTGCAGAGTCCTCGGCGTCAGGCCCTACCAGCCTGCATGGCCCCATGAAACATATCTTGCAGCAGGCGCCGGTGTGGCCAATCGGGCATGGCTTTAATGATTCCACCCTGTCAAAGGCGGACTTCACGCCATGCTTATGGCCCCATTCCAGAATCTCTTCGGCCACTTTATCAACACTTTGTAATTTCTTTATCTCTTCCATAAGGGTCTCCTTATTTAAGGCTGTTTACAGGCCAACATGCCTGCGTTAAAACATTGAAGGCATCGTAAGTGCCGGATGATCAACCGACGTAAGGAACTCAAGGAGTTTCTCGCTGTCCTCGGCCACTGTCTCATCGGCAATCTTATCGAGAAAGTCCGGTATACCCTCCTCTTGCGCCCTCAGCATAAAGCCGTCCCTTATTCTTTCTTTCAGGGCCTTTGTCATCCACACCACGCGTCTCAGCCCGCCGTCGCCAAAGAGAAACTTCCTGCTTGTGATGAAATTAACCCCTATGCCCATAAATCCGGGCGTCTGTACGCCGCCGCCTACCGTACCGGCAAGCGAGGAGAATTTCATGCCGATAGGCGTCATCCCCGTATGTCCTCTTTGCACTACCATCACACCGTTTGCCTCCGGCACAACACACATAATGCACTCGAAGCACCCGCACGACGTCATCGGGTTTTCCATTATCGTATAGGCGTTCATCGTATCGAGAGCGCCGCCTGTTGACGCCTTTATGTAGACATCCACTCCTGTCCAACGTCCATATTTTTCGTCAATCACATCGCCTTTCGATATAGGCTGATTACCGCCCGATGGGTCTATGCCGAAGGCGGCCTTGCAATCAAGCCAGTTATACGCTCCGCACAGACCGAGGCGTTCAGGCGTTATAACACACGTATGGGTGGGGGCAAAGGACTGGCAAAGCAGACATGAATAAAACAAATCCACTGATTCGTCAGTCAATGAGCCTAACCTCTGGTCTCTCTCATGCCATGTCTTGCGCGCCTCTTCACGCTGCTTGATAACATCCGCCTCGTCTGTAAACAGCGTAACCTGAACCTTATCCACAATCGCCTTAAACCTGCTGTGCGTCATCGTGTGCTGAATCTTGGCGATGTCCTCGAGGGTGAATCCCTCGGCCTTAGCGGCCTTGCTTACGCGCAGCCAGTTGACGTCGCGCTGGCCCATGTGCCATATGCCCTGTCCCTCGTTGATATTATGGTGAAGTTTCCTCTCCATAATAGGCTCATAATCGGGCTGCATCTCCCTGCCCGCTACCTCTACGTATATGCCAAGGGGCATTGAGCCTCCGGCCTCGTAGCGCTCCTTCCAGTTCTCGCCCTTTATGATTATCTTGCCGTCTTCTATCTCGTCAAGCTCGCGGGCCTTTATAAACTCAAACGCAGGCGTCTTATTGCCGCCAAACTCTATAAACGTATCCTCTTTTCTTATCCTCTCGCCCTCAAACGCCGGGCCATAGGCAATAGGAATCGGCGGCTTATGAGAAACTATCTTTAGCCCCCTGACCTCAATGGCCTTAGAGACAATCCTGGCGTGGTCGAACTCCTTGTCAACCTCTTCGTATGTACACACGCCCGTCGGATGAATGACCGGTACGTCGCTGTCGCAAATCGCCGGAAAGCCCATGTTTATCGCACCGGCGCCGGTTGCCCATTTCACGTCGTCAAGCGGCCCAAGCGGCAGGGCAAAAGCAAACACCCTGTCCTTCGTATATTTCAGGCAGCCCTTGTAATCGCCCGGCTTAACACCGCCATATATCATCGCCGCCCTTACCGCCCAGTCAAGGGCATAGAGCGTATGCTCGGTCTGCGTCCCTAGCGGCACAACATAGACATCCCACCCAAGCTCCACCTTCTTTCTCTGAAGCTGCCTGGTTATGGTCTCGCCGTTTGACATGCCTGACAAAAATACCAGAATATTTTTCTCCTGCAGCTCTCTCACAATTCGGGCTGCCGTGTCATCGTCCGGGGCCGCCCCTATGATGGCCGCAAATCCGGGCATTCTGCCGTCAACCAGCTGAATACCGAGGTTTCTCTGTATCGTATCTGTGATAAACCCGTTGTAGATTAACCCCGTCACAGGGTCTTTCTCCGGCTCAAGGCCCTCCAGATACCTCATGGCAAGCCATATCTCCTCGGCAAACAATGTTGCCATGCCGCTGTCTAATGCCTCGCCCAAATATGGCGTCCATTCTTTGTCCACAGGCTCCGGATGAAGCAGCTCTTTTGCCATCATCAGGGCCTCTTTCATGTCCTTCAGCGTCTTTACCGCAAAACCCGTCATCGCATATATCATCGGCAGATAAAACGCCGTATCGGGAAATTCAAACACATAGTCGCCGCCCTTTTCCGATATATGCTTGTACAACAGTTTCTCGGCCTCATTGAAAACTTTATGCGCACCCCTTATAGCCCCGGATGCTATGATTTTCGACATCTCAACCTCCTTATTAAGCTTCCATTACAGTGATTCATAACCACCAAATACTTCTTACACATGCAGACTTCACGCAGAGCGCGATTTAAGATAGCTTGGCAGCGCATTTGCCTCTCTTGGGCCGACCGTTATCTTCCATCCTTCAAGTTTCTCCTCCAGAGCGCCGCTCAGTATTGCCACATAGCCGGGGATTATTAATTCCTTGTTTGCAATCTTACCCTCTATGCCGCTGTCTTTGATAAAAGCGGCTATCTTAGACGCTGTGAACTTCCCAGCCGCCCACGCGGTCAACACTGAAAGCCCCTCGCAGTCCATTATCGCAAGCCACGTTGGAACCTTGCTGTTTTCTATCTCACCGGCCACGATAAAGTATGTCAACGAGAAGTTAGTAGTTACTATCAGCGGGGACTCCGCCTTAGGATTGCCTAACTCATAGACCTTCTGCTCCACCTGCATCGGCACCTGCGGATCTGTGTAGATATTCTGTCTCAAGGTGAACATGACGAGATTTTTCCACTTCTGAGCGCTCGATAAGACCACAACGGCGGCGTATTTCATGATTCCAAGGCCGGCAATCAGGGTCTCAAGCGTGTTGTTGTCCCTTATGGCCATGTTTATTACAGGATAGCCGAGGCTCTTATTGCCCTTCTTCAATACCGCACGTCTGATATACGTGTTATGCTCTATCATTTCTTTGGCCGTCTTTGCCCCTGAATCCAGGATGATGTCCTCAATGCCAAGTCCTTTGACCTTATCGGCCAGAGCTTGAAGGGCGTCAAGGCCGGCGGCCTTTATGCCAAGCGAGGCGCCGCTTGCCTTGGCCAACGCCGCCATTGCCTCTGCGTTTGCCTCTGTTGCGCCGTAAAGGAGCGGCTTTTTACCGGCAAAATTAGCTATTGCCGCTTTTGCCGCGTCAACATTTTCAGTGCTCAATATAACTGCAACATCAGGTGCCTTTGCCGCTGCGGTCTTTGCCAGGGCGTCAAACTTCCCTGCGTCATTAGATTCGTTTATCAGGCAAAGGGCGTCTATCTTCAGCTTCTGCCCTACTCTGTCAATCTCCGAGGCCAGGCACTCGTTTATCTTGCCGACTACCACATCGTCGCCGTCGGTGTCTTTTATTGCAACTGCCAGTATGGATGGATGTACGAACTTCTTTTCATGACGAAACAGCACTGTCTCCTCGCCGACAGTAGCGGCACGCGCGCCTGCGCCGATGGTTATCGGCCTGATAGGCGGGGCTGAGGCATCGCCAAGCGTCTTTTTTGCATCTTCTGAGACGTCAGGGCAGGCATCCAGAGAGACCTTCCTCTGCGCCAGCTGCATGGCAAAGGCAAGACACGTAGGAAACCCGCACTTTTTACAGTTTGTCTTGGGCAACATCTTGAATATTTCAACTCCAGTTAACGCCATATATCAACCCTCCAGAGATTTAGTTTAAATTCATTGCGGCTGATATTACATCAGCTCGTTAATAAACGCATCAACTGCCGCCGCCGCCTCGGGGTGCCTCATAATGAGAAGCTCCGCCCCGGACATTACCAGCGCCGACGCAGTCTGCGCCTCCCATGCTATGCCGCGTTCTTTCAACGCACCCCACTCAGGAAGTATATCCTCAGAGGCCGATACCTCTTTAATCTTCCATACGTACATGCCGACATCCCCTACAATGGGCTGCTGCATTGTAACATCGTTTTGAGTGAGCGCTGCAAGCCTTATCCTTTCCATAACTGTGTATGTATATTCAAGACCATAGCCGAGGGCAGAGCACATCGGGTCTATGATTATCTTTTCCTTATTGAATCCAAGCTGAGTTATCATTATGTTGAGCTGCTTTGAGAGGTTGATGTCAAGCTCGGACATTGCTATAAGCAGGTGGTCGTGCGCCATAGCGGCAGCAGCGATTGTCTTATAGTTTGCCTCCTGAGCCTTGCCGATGATACAGTTGCGTCCCTTTGCAACCTCGGCGGCTTTGACAAGCACATCGGTATCTTTTTCAACATGGTTGCTTCCCAGAATAATAAGGGGAACGTTTATCGCATCCAGCACCCTCTTGACCGTGTCGGCGGCCTCGGCTGCGGAGCGGTTGCCGTTGTCCGGGTGCGTACCGGAAAGGCGAAGGGCTATCGCCTTTGCATTTAGCGTTTCCACACAGTATTTAGCCCATTTGACAGGATCATCGGAAACCCCGGCGTAAATCTCCCTCACTGAATCCGGCCAATCCACCGGCGCGATATCCAAAACATCGAATGCTATGGCGGGCCTATTTGGGACTACACCCTCGAAGCCGTGAAACGGCAATACATTTTCGCCGCCTATGGTGACGGCCTTTTCCCCAGTGCCCATGGTTACTGAATATACCTTACCTGTATTTACCTCTTTTGGCGGCGTGAATGCCATTTACCCCTCCGTATTGCCAAATTTTACTTTTGCGCCGCTGCCGCAACGCTTAACTTTATCCGCTTACGCAGCCCGTATCCATCTACCCTAATTTATCTTTAAGCCGCCGACATCAGTATCAACAGCGGCCTTTACTTCGTCGCCAAATATAGAAGCCGCACACTACATCTCAAGGTATGAGTGGGCGTACAGGGTCTTGTTCATTAAGATATCAACCGTCTTTACGGTAGTTATTATCTCCGCAGGGTCGGCAATTGCAGCCGTCAGCCCCTCATAGATAAGAAGCGTGAGAAAGTGCTCGTTCAGGATGTGCCTGATATGCTTAGGACAGCCGTTTGAGATATTGCTAAGGCCGACAACGGTCTTCATAGGCGGGTCGTTGAGTTCCTGAAACATCTTTATCGTCTGAACCACCTTAAGCGCCTGGTCTTGCGTAGTGGCCGCCTGAAGTACCAGCGGGTCAAGATATATATGCTCCATCGGGATACCGTACTCCGCCGCCCGTCCCATCAGCTCTACGGCAATATTAGTGCGCTCCTCCGCGTCTGCCGGAAGCCCTCCCTTGCCTACTGTCAGCGCTATAACGTCGCAGTTATATTTGGCCGTCAGCTCAAGGATAGGAAAACGCTCAGGGTCATTTGACGTTGAGTTTATCAGCGGCCTGCCCCACTCGTTGTTGTGAACCTTTAGCCCTTGTTCCAGGGCCTCGTAGTTGGTCGTATCCAGACACACGGGGGCGGGGACAACCTCCTGTATTGTCGTCACCATCCATGCCATCAGGTCCTCAGCGCCCTCGGCAGGCCCGATGTTAGCGTCTATCATGCCTGCGCCTTTTTCAAACTGCGCTTTTGCTATCTCCTGAATTGGCCCTTTGTCCCGTCTCATCATTGCTTCTCTTACACGCTTTGCTATAATGCTGAGCTTCTCTCCGATTATAAGCATATCTGCCTCTCCTTATTGAAATTAGTATGCCACAGTTTTTGTCTTTAATGTATCACAACTACATTTAAATGGTAAAGCATTTATTTAACAAAGAATAGCTTCAATTTCTTTTTTTATGTAACCTTATATCAACCAGCGCTGACTGCGGTGTTGCTGCCATTTTAGTAGTCCACACACAAACAACGCCATCTTTCTTAAACCAACCTACCCGCCCACCTGCTCAACAGGCAGACAAGCAGTCAGAGGGCTTGCCCGCCTGTTGAAATTACCCTCTACTTCAGCCCTAAATCTGATGCAGCGGCCTTCAGGTCTGCTTCATTTCCCTTGATTGCGTTCATCATTGGGTTTTTTGAGTCTTTTGCTGCCTTTATCAGGGAATCTGCCGTCTTATACTTTGCCAGCAGGGCGGCCTTATCAGGCGAGACCTTTCCATTGTGGCAAGCAGCGCACTTGTCAAACCCGCCGGCCATTGCCAACGAGGCAAATCCAAAAACCAAAACCAACGACATCGCCATTATCTTTTTCATCGTTTCTACCTCCTTACAATTAGTAACATATCAGTGTGGCTTCACACGCGAAACGCGTTTGAGCGTGGATGATAGCACACAACAATACACCATGTCAACAAGTGCCATAAGTCACATTCTGCACATTACCTAACCTGAAATATTACCATATCGAGGGTTTTCCCTTGATTATTCACAATAGACAGCTTGTATTGTCCCTTTGCCGGTTTCCACAGATGAGGCGACCCATCCCCGGCAAGCCTTTTGCCATTTAGCGCCCATATGAGCCTTTCATATTGCGGGCTGTATTGAAATACAACCATTTGATTTTCCTTGCCGATGTCAGGGTCAAGGCTTATTATCGTATCAGCCGGGGGATAGGTTATGCGCGGAGTCTCATTGCCTCTGTTAAGCCTGACCTCTCTATTGGCGGC
>JAKOEO010000008.1:59315-64898 GCA_022321325.1 Candidatus Magnetominusculus sp. LBB02
TACGGCCTGATATGGAGCATTGGGCGCACCTATGAGGGCGGCAAGTATGAGCGCCTGAGTGCGCGTAAGCCCGGAAGGCTCTTTATCGAACAGCCCGCGCGAGGCCGCCCCAACACCGGCAAGTTCTCCTCTGAATGTGACCAGATTAAGGTATGCCTCCATAATGTCGTCCTTTGTCCAGTGCCGCTCAATGGCGAGGGCGGCCTTAATCTGGCTTATCTTCTGAAAGAATGACCTCCTTCCCTTTTTGGGTTTAGACCTTTCGTTAAGGAGCGAGGCAAGCTGCATGGTGATAGTGCTTGCGCCGCGGCGCGATGTGAATTTCTTTATCGCTGCTGCGGCTATGGCGTACCAATCAACGCCGTGGTGGGCGTAGAATCGTTTGTCCTCGATATACACGACTGCCTCGATGACAGACGGTGCGATATCTTTTAGAGGCTGCCAGGCAAGGCGCCGCCCCTTAGGGTCAACGCGCATCTCATGGATTACCTCCATATTTCTGTCAAGAAGAACGGCCTCCGACGGCCTATACGATGCCTTAACTTCCTGAAAAGACCGCTGAGAGCCGCCGCCCGTGAAAAATAAAAAATAGGCCGCCCCCAGAAGCGCCAGGACAAGCGCCTGAGCTATGATAAGCAGCGTGGTGATGAGTTTTTTTTTCATTCTAACTCGTCTAATGTCCAGAACATTGACTTGACAAATGACCCTGAGTTCATATTACAATATATTATGAGGTTGGTGGGGGGCTTTCCAAGCTTCCTTATAGATTTATTTAGTCTTTCCAAGACTGACCGAATCGCCAGCCTCGTTCTATTTTTCTTTTATTACTTTAAATCCTTTTAGTGGCAGCGTTTTCCCCTTTACCTCTGCAACCGGCGTATCGCTTATGAATTGCATGCCTTTTACCTTTTTAAAAAACTCAAGACGTGTTTTATCGCCGGTAAATCTTTTTCCCAGGAGATATGCGCCAATATCTGCCATTTGTATGCCGACATTTTCTGAAGAAATTGCAAATAAAGGAACCTTAATGATGGAATCAAACTTCTGACCTACACTGCATTTATGGAAAAAGTTACTTATGCTTTTTGATATTTTCTTATTATCCTGTACGCCGCGGTCATCAAAAACTAATTTCGCCATAAGAGTAGGATAACTCTCTTTCATAAATAAGTCTATTCGCTCAAACAAGAAAAAATATGGTCTTTCAAGTTGATTTGCATCATTACAAGCCAAGTCTATCTCTTGTTCTGAAAATACAATGGAAGCAAAATATCTAGTCTTTAAAGTTTCCATATAATTGAAGATGTCTCTTGCAAGTTCTAACCCAATAGATTTAATGCCTTTTGATTCAAGTTTAAAATGATAATTATTAAAAAGCTCTTTCCCTTTGATTTCTCCGCTATTGACCCCTAAATAGATGCTCTTAAGCTTAAATATATGGCTTGAGTATTCATTGAAATTGCGGCTGTCAATTTGTATTGCCGACAATACGCCAACTTTGTGTTTATTGTTAAGTGACGATTGCCAACTCTCATCTATAAAAAATAGCACTAACTGACGCCTCCATAACCTCCGAGCCAACTGTCCCGCTATTCAGAAGTTGTGCTTGTATCACTCAAGAACAATGGCACGGTGGAAACGCTAACATAATTAATCACTAAATGTAAATAATGGCCACAAATACGGCGAATGGTCTTGGGCTTTGATGCACTAAATATCTTGGTCATTCCCAAAAAGCCGCCCCTCTGAAAAATCAGAGAGGCGGCTTATGTATCCTACCTCGCCACCTCTATCTTGTCGTTTGGTATCTCGCCGTACATCTCTGGATTGTAGAGCGCCTCTACCCTTGTTGTGGGCATCTGGAATAGGCCGTCGTTATTCAGCCTTACGGTGTAGGATACTGAGAAGCTGCCCTTTGGCACGTACTCGTAATATGTCTTTACGCCCTCATTGCTAAATTCCTTATAGGCTTCCCATGCGCCGCTAAACTCCCGCTTTTTCTCTGATTTTCTCAGAAGCGTCGAATCGCGTCCAAGCCCCCTGTTTAGTATCGTTGCGCCCGCCGGTACGGGGTCATTGACCACAACCCATGTCATGTCGGCCTGTGCGTCAATTTTTAGGTCAACCGTGAATACGTCGCCCTTTGTCCATCGCCCCTTGGTCTTTTGGGAGACGGGCGTTATCGTCTTTTCTATCTTATAGCCGCTGCTTAGGGGTTTTGCAAGCGGAATTGCCGCAAGGCTTTGAATCGTCGCCCATGGCCTTCCTGTGCCGGTGTGCGAGATATTAAGCGGCTTCTTGTCCTGTGGCCAATTGAGCATTGAGGCACCGCCGTTGGGCGATTTCCCCCAGTCGGTGGTCACTGCGCCCTTTTCCAACTGGGCGGTACTAATGCCTGTTACGGCGACTGATTCGTATTTCGCAGAGAACCGCTCCGCCGCCAGTACGCCCCACGCGTTTGCCACGGTGCTGTCCCAATGGCCGCGCCTCATCCTGCCCATCGCCCCTGCGGCTATCTTCGGCTCATCTGCCTTGAATACATCGGCGGCCTTGCCGTCAAGCGATAAGGTTGCAAGAAGCAGGCGCACGGCGTTGGCATCAGGTGTTGCCATAAGCCACCACAGGTTGTCTGATTTCTCTGTCGAGACCGCCATAGTCGTGCCCTGCAGGTTAAGCCTTGTGCGCAGGGCATCTACTGCCACCTTCAGCTTTGTTTCTCTATCAGGGACGCCCTTGACGCGATTTAATATATTGGTAAGGTCAAGAAGTGCCGACGTTGGAAGCAGCCGCGGGTCAACAGTAATCGCGGCCAGCATAGACGCCTCCGCTGCGCCGTAGCGTGAGAGAGCCTCGATTGCCGCAAGTTTTCTAATTGCCAAGTCAGCCGTCTGCAGCGGCGTTGTCCTTGTTATCTTGCCCTCTATGAACGCCGTCAGGGCAGTCATCATCTTCGCCCTTGTCTCTTGCGGGATGTCGTACCCCGCCTCATTGGAAACTGACAGTATATATGCGGTAAGGACTTCGCTTCCCGTCCTCATATTATGGAAATATTTCACGAGGCCGTCCTTATCGAGATAATTGGGCAGCTCTGTCTTAATCACATTCCACATCGCCGCGTCCCTGAGGGCTACGGCCTTCGATACCTTTTGCTCCATACACGAATATGGATAATGCGACATGTAATAACTAACCCCGGTCAGGCTGCCGCCAAGGTTTGGCTTAAACGATACGTTAACCCCGCCAAGGTTTGGCAGGGCGTCTGCCGGCCTTTCAACGGCAACGCTGTACGGGGCTGCAATCTGCTGAAGCTCGGCCTGATACGTCCTGACGGCAACGGCGTTTACCACTTTTTGCAAAACGCGCATTGAGTCCGAGGCGCTGCCAGCGCCGTCTTTTACCGCTATTTCATAGAGCAGATTATCTACGTTAAACGGCGCATCAACCTGCCAGTTAAATACCTCAGAGTGCCCCGGCGAAACGCTGAAACTGACAGGAGACATCTGCCTTGTCACGTTGTCGCTGCCTTTTACAGAGAGCGCGGCATGGGCGTCAATTGTCTTTTCTGTGGTGTTTCTGACCGTAAAACCCGCGATAAATCTATCGCCAGAGCGTACAAGCTGTGGGATTCCAGAAAATATCATCAGGTCTTGCGAAGTCCTTACAGAGGTCTCGCCCGTGCCGAAATACCCTGTGCCGGATGAGGCAATGGCAACAATCTTAAACGAAGTCAGGGAGTCATTGAGCGGGACATTGACTGCGGCCTCGCCGTTTTCGTCCAGCTTCACGGTTGTCTTCCAAAGGATAAGCGTATCAAAGAGTTCGCGCGTGGCGCTTTTGCCTCCGCCACCGCCTTGCGGCAGGGATTTCTTGCCAAAATGACGCTTGCCGATGACCACGGCCTGTGAAGTTGAGGTTTTAAGTTCATACGGCCTCTTGCCCATCATCGCATCGAGCAGCTTCCAGCTCAGGTTGGGCTTTAACTCTAACAGCCCCTCGTCAACCGCCGCAACAATTACGGAACTGCCCTTAGGGGCAGGCTTGCCGTCGGGGTCAAGCACCTTTATTTTCGCCCTGACCTCTTGCCGTGTCTTATACACCTGTTTGTCAGTCGAAACTGCGACTTTAAGCTCATGCGGCCCCCATCCTACATCAATGCCTGTGACGCCAAGTTTAAAGGCCGGTTTGCCGGGGTCAAAGAGCGCCGTTGGCTTGGCCTCGTCAATTCGCCCCCTTATGACAAGGGCAGAGACGTAAACATTCGGCGCATAATTCTTTTTTATCGGTATCTCGATAATCGGCCTGTTGCGGGTAATGGTCTTTACATACGTGTCCATAACGCCCTCTCTGCCAACGGTAACCAGCGCTGTGGCCTCTTTAAACGGCATCCTTACCTGAAACTTTGCCGTATCGCCGGCTTCATAGCGCCTCGACTCGCTGATAAGCTCAATGCGGTCATCGCTTCCCGCTTCAAACCACACATCGTCTTTACCCGCTACGAAGACCTCTGTGTTTGTGAATGCCAGCCGCCCGCCCTCGTCTTTAACCTCCGGCTGAATGATAATCCTGCCGGCAGCCGGCGATGGGGCATCGCAAAATAAAATCCCCTTTTCGTCTGTCTTGCCGCTGCAGTGGCGTCCAACCTTTTTTATCGCATCTACGTTTTCGTAGGAATAAAACCCGCCCGCTACACGCTTTCTGTGAGAGAACGTCTTCTTTTTAAATATATCCACGTCAACCGGCACATTAGGGCGCGGTTTTCCGTCAATTCCAAGTACGATTAGTTTATATTTCAGCGATTCCTTTGACTCCGCCCAGTCCGACGGGTTTATGCCGACTAAGAGCGACGATGGATAGACGGCAATGTTTGATGAGACGGTTTGAACCTCGCCATTAGGGTCCATAAACTCAAGTTCAGCCGTGATGTCCTGCGGGGCGGCTATCTCTGGGATATCTTTAAGGGTTGTCTTTGCCGTACCGTTTTTGTCGAGGTTGAGTTCGATGTTTTGGAGTTTAATGCGCTTATCGTCAGAAGGGGCTACCTCTTCACTATCCTCATCCTCGCCGGTACTGTCAGGCTGGCTGGCATTTGTCTCAATTCCTTCGTGTACGGCCTTGCCTGAAAATATAAAACCCTCTGCCAGAGGCAATGATATCGCCTTTGGCTGAAGCTCTGCGCGCAGCTTTACAGGCAGGTTGGCCGCTCCACCACCGGACAAATATGAGACCGTGATATCAAGCCCCGCCTCTTTTGGCTTGATAAGCGGCTCTTTCGGTCCCTGAACAGCCGCCCTCATCATCACCACCCTGAAGTCTTCGATGTTGAACGTACCTGAGGAAATTCTCCTGTTATACGGTTTTGCAGCTTTAACAAGATATACCTCATAGCGGCCATTTGCCGCCTGTTCAGGAATTGCCCAGTCTGTCTCTGCCGTGCCGTCCTCATTCCATTTCAAAGGGAATGGAAACTCTTTGTTAGAGCCTGAGTGGACGATGACCGCCTGTTCCGGCCTCTGACCCTCACGTTCGAGTTCAAAGCCGTTTATAGTATGTTTCCTTAGAAAATGTTTCATGTGCACGGTCTGC
>JAKOEO010000008.1:64908-69033 GCA_022321325.1 Candidatus Magnetominusculus sp. LBB02
TTCAAAGCCGTTTATAGTATGTTTCCTTAGAAAATGTTTCATGTGCACGGTCTGCCCGGCACGCAGCAGCGTTCGGTCAAAGACCGTATGGGCGATAGCGGCCTCATGCACACCGCCATCAGATTGCGCCAGATTGAACCGCCACGGCTCTATCCCCTTATACCATGATGTATGAGTAAACGTAAGGTCGTCGTGCGTCCTGGCAAATACAAACATCCCTGATGTTATATCAAGCACTTGTGAGTTTTCAGCCCAGTTCAATGTCTCGCGGCATACGGGAAGGCTGCTTTCTGAGGGCAGCGCCTGATTAATCCTCGCAATGCCGTCATCTGCCGTCCTGCCCTGCCAGATAGATGTACCGTTACAGTCTCGCAGGGTAACCTCAGCGTCTTTGACCGGCTCTCCCTTTTCTAATGTAGTTACCCATACGGCGGAACTCTCCCGCCCCCAGACGAAGTGGGCGGAGAGATTTGTGACCAGCGCTGCCGCCTGCACATACATAGGATGTTGATTAGGAAGCAGATGCCGGCCAAGTATGCCGCTTTCCAGTTCTGTAACGTAAAACCCCGTACCGCCTAACGGTATGCCTATTACCTCAAACTCCTTCGTACCGCCCGGTTTTGGCAGGGTAAACGATTTGACGCCCGCGGCCTTGTTCAGAAGCGGCCTTTCGCGCACGGAAGAGGCAGTTTTTTTCAGCCATTTTATTATCTCTTCCTGGGAATTGCTGGAAATTTTCTTTATGGCTGCCGTAACCTCGCCATTATCTGCAACTTTTGTAGTGTCAGCCTTTGCCTTTGGGTTTAGCAGAAAGAGTCTTATCTCCTGCTCGATATTTCTTACGGTAACGGGCAGCATGGCACCGGACTTCTGTTCGATAATTCCAAAGCGCGCTGCAAACTTTGCCAGAGGCGGGTAGGCGTCAGTCCTGACTTTCATAGGAAATTTGCCGCGGTTTGAGAGCGTCCTGCCTGTCTCGTCCTTTAGATCTGCGGGGATTTCAACGCTAAAGGCGGTACTTTGAGCAAAGGGCCCTTCGAAAATCACCCTGTTCGTATATCTTTCTACCTCATTGGCGTCATCATCAGATTTTGGCCTCCTGATCTTACCATCTCCGTCTTTTATAACTACCTGCCCTGCCACGTTTTTATCAACGGGGGCAGAGAATAAGACTATCATAGGGGTCATTGGTATGCAGCCCGATGTCGCCCTCTCCTTCAGGCAGCGAAATGAGGCGGTAAATGAGTCCTGAGTCTTGAAGTGGAGCGCCTGTTCTATGTCGGAGGCAACTCCCGTTTTGGATTTCACGCCCTTGCCCCACACAATCTTTACCCCTTTGCCAGAGGGAAGCGAGCGGGCACACTGCAACACAACGGCCTCCTTGCCCTGTGCCTTTGAGCTGATAGTTTTTAGTACATCGTCCTTGTCTTTTCCCTGTATCAGGGTAACGCCTATTCGCTCTTTTATGCCGTCAACGGCGCAGTAGACATGTTCAGGAACTGTGGTCTCATCAACCTGCCCGTCAAGATAGAGGACAAAGGCATGGTTCTCCTCAAGCCATACGCTGCCGTCAGATGGTTCGGAGTCAATTATACTTGGCCCGCCGGTTGAAAATTGAAAGCTCGCATTGTCAGAAAGCAGAGCGCCTGACAGGGTTTTAACAGTGGGTTTTAAAGTAAATTTACAGCTAATGCCTGACGGCAGGTCTTTGTCGAAATCATATGCCCAGTTCTTTGTATCAACCCATCTGGCAGTACCCTTTGCGGGGCAGTCCACATCAAAAGGGAACTCGGCGCGCGGGTCGCCAAAGGATACCATCTGTTCAGAAAATCGCGCGGTAACCTGCCTGACGCCTTTAGCCGTACCTTGAGGCGAGAACTGCTCAACTTTGGGCAACTCAGCCGCATATGCCGCCCCGCTAAAAATGCAGGCAGCGAATAAGAAGGCCGCAACTGTATATGCTATCCCCTTTGAGTAATTACCAAATACTCCCATTATATACCCCCATCATTAGAGCCCTGTAAAGAGTTAGCCGCCGCAGACAGTGCAGCTTGCGTATTATATAATATTGAATAAATTTAGGGAAAGCGGGGGATATTTCAGGGCAAACGCATTTATAGTGGATATCTCTGAGGCCGTCTGAATGTTGTCCACTATGCAGTTGTGGCGGTATTATTTACCGTGCTTTGCCATCTTAGCTGGCTGTTTAGGTCGTCTTTGGTAGTTTTCTTAGATAATGGCAGCGATGTTGCAGCCATTTCCGTAAAGGGCGCATTTCGCAAAAAGACAATCATGACAACTCTGAATAAGTTAAGAGACCTTACGGTTGTACACAAGCAGACAGAGTGCGGCAATCCAGATGGCGTGGCCTTTGTGGAGAAAATCTCGCTTCAGCACGGTACGGTCATCCCAGACCTCGGCGCAGAGCAGCACACGTACTCAGGTCGGGCTTGTCTTTGACGATGGCGCCGTTGTTGTATATAGCCGTGCAGATGAGGCCAGGGCAGCAAATGTCATGTCGGGGTTTAAGGATTATCTTGGAAGAGATTAGTGCGCGCAAATACACCGACGACTTTTACCGCCTGAGTTTTTTTCGTTTATACAGGTAAGAAAGTTTACAATAGCGAAGACTATATGGTACAGCGGTATCTCTCGTGGAGCCGGGCTTTGAATATATGTCATCAAGGATTGAGGGTATCGTGAAATGCAGGTAAAACAGCAAGAGTGGCATGACCAATGGAGGATGTTCTCAGATGAGCAGCTGACAGTATTCCTCCAATATATATATATCCTTACACATTAGAGGATTTAAGGAATAGGGAAGTGCTGGAGTGTGGAGTCGGCGGTGGGCATCATACTTCTTTCATGGCACCCATAGCAAAGGGAATAACGGCAGTAGATTTGAATACAATTGAAATCGCCAAGGGAAAAAACAGACAATTTAATAACATAATTTATAAGGAAGACGATATCGCAACGATGAGTCTAAGCAGCCAATTTGATGTGGTGTTGGCAATAGGCGTTGTTCATCATACGGATGATCCTGAAAAGACGGTAAAAAATTTAATTTAACATGTAAAAAGTGGCGGCCTTCTCCTAATGTGGGTATACTCTTTGGATGGTAACGCTTTAGTTATTAATCAGTGCATAAGTAAGTGGACATAATCATGCCGCATATTGTAATTTCTTGTGCATAAAAAAGCTGCGAATTATGTCTGGCAATTTCTGTAAAGAGCGCATTAAATACGCGACCTTTTTCTTAAAGTCATCAGCGCTCGTTATGATTTGTTTTCCTATTCCATGATGCTTTACATCATTCCATACCAACTCGTCTGGATTAAGCTCTGGTGAATATGGCGGAAGAAAAAATAAGCGCAGCCTCCCTGCGGTGGATTCCTCATACTTTCTTACTTTAATTGAGCGGTGTACTGGGTGTCCGTCAACTATCAAGAATATTTTTCTGTCAGCGCTATGAATAAGCCGTTTCAGAAAATTAATGAATGTATCCCCGTTGCACTTGTCTTTCGTCACCATGAAACGCATACTGCCCCTGGAACTTATAGCGGACAACATATTAATGCTATATCTGGCTCCTGTTGTTTCTATCTCAGGGGTATTGCCCACAGGTGCCCATGTCGCCCCTGAATGATAATCTGAACGAACATGCGCCTCATCCCCAAAGTATATCTCTGCATCCGCTGCCTTTGCCAGTCTCTTTATCTCAGGATAATCCTCTTCAAGCCATTTCTTTACTTTATCCTTGTCCTGCTGATATGCCCTCCTCAATGGCCGCTGAGGACTTAGACCAAGGTTCCCTAGCAGCCTTCCTACCGACACTTCACTTAGATTTACCTTAAACTCATCTTTTATCAGTACCTTTATCATCCACCTCGTCCATAATGCAAATTGAAATTTCAACTGCATAGGATTTTTATCTACTATCGTTTCATATATCCACTTCAATTGCCAACCGCTTAATTTCGATGGTCTGCCAAAAAGCCGCTTTGCCTTTAATGCCTCTACTCCACCTGCCCGATATTTAGACAGCCAATTATAAATAATACCACGCCTAAATCCTATTGCCTTTATCACTACCTCTGGACTTTCTCCTGCCTCTACTTGCTT
>JAKOEO010000090.1 GCA_022321325.1 Candidatus Magnetominusculus sp. LBB02
GTCTTTTGACCTCCCGATTCAGTTCGCTTCTCATCTCTAATGGACAATCTGGGTTGAAGACAACAGCGTTCGCAGCCCTGCTTCTACCATATTGAACGGTGAACTAGGCTATAAATTTGGCAAAAACTTTGTTGTAACGCTTGAGGCATTCAATATTTTCAACGCCAAGACTTACGACATCGCCTACTACTATACGTCAAGGCTTCAGGGTGAGTCGGCTGCCGGAGTTAATGACGTTCACTTTCACCCGGCAGAGCCGTTTACGCTTCGCCTTAGCGCTGCATACTACTTTTAGAATGATTACTATTACTAAATCTTATGGTAAAGGAGTGTAACAATGCAATATCTCACGACTTCGTTACAAGCGCTGCAATTGGGCGGTTTGATGGTGTACCCTCTGGTTGTGCTGGGGGTATTGGTTTTAGCTATCCTGTTGGACAGGACAATTGTATACATACGCTGCACAAGGCTGCCGAATCAGACAATAGAACTTGTGGAGACTTATAGCTTTAAGTGGATAAAATTGGAGGAACGTATAGCTTCTCTTTCATCTGGAAGTCATTATAAGCGGTTCTTTCAGGTAATCCTTGACAACCGTGCTCACCCTGCGTGGTGGGTGGAGTCGCGGGCATCTGATGAGGCGCAGTTAATAGAAATGTCTCTTAACAGAGGCTTATGGATGTTGGAAACTATCGTTACCGCAGCGCCTCTTTTGGGTCTGGTGGGGACAATAATAGGTATGATGGAGTCGTTTAGATTGATTGGTTCGAGTGGACTTGTAAACCCTACAGGCATCACAGGCGGTGTGGCTCAGGCGCTGATTGCAACGACACTTGGACTTGTCATCGCGCTTATCGCGTTGTTTTCATATAACTATTTTTCCCACTTACATGCCAATACCATGGATAAGATGCAACGGCTTGGCACGCGTTTAATAGATCATCTACGTATGGATGAGGAAGAAGGAAGAGGCAGCCGACATGAAATTCCGTAAAAGCAGACACTCGAAGCGCGGGCGTATAGAAATTATTCCAATGATTGATGTGATGTTCTTTCTTTTGGCCACTTTCATGCTTGCTTCATTGTCCATGCAAAACCTGCATTCGCTGGCGATTAACCTGCCACAAGGCAAGACTTCGCCAGTGCAGACAACCACCAATGTAACTCTTACCATTGATAAAGACAGTGCAATCCTCTTGAATGGCACTCCCATAACACTTGAAAACCTGAGTGATAACCTACGTCCTCTGATAAAGGGCAAAGAAGATAATGTAATTGTTGCCGCTGATAACGCTACCCCCCAAGGCGTGGTAGTGCAGGCAATGCTTCAGGCACGCCGCGCTGGGGCAGAACACTTTATGATTGCGATTAAGAACGATGAGTAAGACATCCTTGCCGGACAAATATTGCTGTATGGATGTTTCATGGCAGCGTCTGTCTATAGTTACCGCAATATCACTGATAATATGGGCAGCTTTGATATTGGGGTTTGGCTTCATGCTGGAAAGAATGCCAACACTTCAACATCCTATACAAAAAACCATACATGCACAATTAGTTGAACTCAAACCGCCGCCACCTATTCCAACCCCGCCCCCTGCCGTTATTAAGCCGGTTGAGAAACCAAAAATCCTTTTGAAACATCAGACGAAACATATACTGAAACATGATCATATATCGCAAGTTTCAGTGCCGCACTCTCCGGTGGCTCCGTTGCCGGTAACTGATTCACACTCTGACGCACCAGCCATTATTGCCGCCGCTGATAATCGTAATGACTCTGCCGATGGCAAAGCAATTCATGGGGTTGTCGCAGACGCTATCGGCGAGCCTTCAAAACTTCCCATCACCCCGCCCAGCTATGGCGCCGCATACTTAGATAATCCAAAACCTGCGTACCCCGCCAGTGCAAAAAGAATGTCAATGACAGGAACAGTGCTGCTAAAGGTGCTTGTAAGCCGTGAAGGGACTGCCCTTAAAATTGAGACTGCCAGATCATCAGGCCACGAAATATTAGACAGTGCCGCATATGAGGCTGTAATAAAGTGGCGTTTTATTCCTGCACGTCAGGCAGATGCCGCCGTAGAGCAATGGGTAGAAGTGCCTATAGCGTTTCGTCTGAATTAGACAAGGCCGCTTATCCCAAAATACGTCGGTGGCAAAAACAAAGCAAAATGAGCTATACTCGACTATATAAGATGTTGAGGCAGGTACATGACAGAGCAAAAATACAAGGTATTAATAGTTGACGACGAGGCCGGTAACAGGCAAATCCTGAGACAGATATTGAAAGATAAATATAGGCTGTTCTTTGCCGCTGAGGGCATGACGGCCTTAGAGCTTGCCGCACAGAGCTGCCCCGATTTAGTGCTGCTTGATATTATGATGCCGCAGATGGACGGCTATGAGACCTGCCGCCGCCTGAAGGCCGTCTCTGAGACGCATGGCATTCCCGTAATATTTATTACCTCCTTATCAGAGGTCGGGGACGAGGCACGCGGCTTTGAGATAGGCTGCGTGGATTACATCACAAAGCCGGTGTCTGAACCGATAGTATTGCACAGGGTCAGCCCACTTAGAGATTTATCATAACAGGCTGCTTGCCGAGCAGACCGTTAAAAAGCGCACAAAAGAGCTGCAGGAGAGTCAGAAATCTGCCGTGGTTATGCTTGGCGAGGCCGGCCATTATAATGACACAGACACGGGAAGCCATGTATGGCGCATGGCCTCTTACTGTGCCGAGATAGCAAGGGCATGTGCGTGGCCTGCCGACAAGCTTGAGGCAATGGAGCTGGCCTCCGTAATGCACGATGTTGGAAAGATAGGAATTCCGGGCAGCATTCTAAGAAAGCCCGGCAAGCTTGACCCAGAAGAATGGAAAACAATGGAGACTCATACTACCATAGGGTACAGTATTCTTTCTAAGAGCAATACGCCGCTGTTTGAGATGGCGGCCACTGTGGCTCTTTACCATCATGAGAAATGCAACGGCACGGGCTACCCGAAAGGTCTGAAAGGGGATGAAATCCCCGAAAGTGCGGCGATTGTCGCAGTTGCCGATGTCTTTGACGCCCTGACGATGGTGCGCCCATATAAAGAGCCCTGGCCAGTTGACCGGGCAATAGAGGAGATAAGAAAAGGGGCAGGCACTCATTTCAGCCCTTATATAGTTGAGCGCTTTTTTAAGAGTATAGATTCGATAATACAGATTAAGCAGGCATGGGATGACAAGGAAAATGCTGCGGACGGTTAGCGTCCCTATGCTAGCGGCTTACTAATTGCGCTAAATCCCCTCAATGAGTATAATACAGACATGCCTGATAAACATAGCGCTGAGCCTCAGATAAATTTTGAACTTCAAATGTTCAAGTCAATCGTTGAATCCTCAGAAGACGCGATTATAAGCAAGACGCTTACGGGCATTATTCAAAGCTGGAATCATGGGGCAGAGAGGATTTTTGGTTACACTGCCAGAGAGGTCATAGGCAGACCGATGCTGATATTAATTCCAAAGGAGCGTAGGTCGGAGGAGTCTGAAATCCTGTTGCGCATCTGCCGCGGCGAGAGGGTTGACCCCTTTGAAACGGTGCGAATGCACAAGGACGGCAGCCTCATAGATATTTCAGCCACCATATCGCCAGTCTTCGACGCGCAAGGCCGTGTAATCGGCGCCTCTAAAATCGCCCACGATATAAAAGTGCGCAAGCTCAAAGAAAAGGCCATCATAGAGCGCGAGGCGCGTATGAGAGCAATATTAAACTCCACCGTCAACGCCATTATTTCTATAAACGGGCAAGGCATTGTGGAGAGTTTCAACAAGGCAGCCGAGACCATCTTTGGCTATCAGGCCGCCGATATAACAGGCAAAAACGTTAATACTCTCATGCCGGAGCCATTTCATAGCGCACACGACATGTATTTAAATAATTACTTAACCACCGGCGTAACAAAGATTATTGGAATAGGCAGAGAGGTAAAGGGCAGGCGTAAGGACGGTTCAATATTCCCTATGGAGCTTGCCGTAAACGCTATACACGATGAGGGGACTGTTAGCTTTGTCGGCGTGATAACAGATATAAGCGAACGAAAAGAAAAAGAGAAGAGATTGTCCGAACAGTTAAAGTTAGCAAAGTTCAGGGCTGATGTTGGAGTTATTTTGGCATCGAGCGCGTCTTTACAGGTTATGCTGCGCCAATTTACAGAGCATATTGTGGCATACTTAGGGGTATCGTTTGCGCGCGTCTGGATAGTTAATGGCAGCGTCCTAAAGCTCCAGGCAAGCTCCGGGCTTTACACGCATATTGACGGCGGCCACGCCCTGATACCGGTAGGCAAGTTTAAGATTGGCCTGATTGCACAAGAGGTCAGGCCCCACCTTACCAACTCCGTTCAAACCGACCCATTAGTCAGTAACCCTGAATGGGCTAAACGCGAAGGGATGGTGGCGTTTGCAGGCTATCCATTAGTCGCCGAGGATGAGGTGATTGGCGTTGTGGCGATGTTTTCAAAGGAAACTTTGACTGACACGGCGATAGATACAATTGCCTCCGTCGCTAATAATCTGTCGGTTGCTATTAAAAACAAACAATCTGAGCAAAAACTCATAGAGGCAAAAGAAGAGGCTGAAAAGGCAAACAGGCTGAAGTCCGAGTTCCTTAACATGATGAGCCACGAACTAAGAACGCCCTTGACGGTAATGCTTGGCAATCTGCCGCTGCTAACGGATGTTAACGATATGCCGCCCGCAGATGAGATTGCAGAGATTGCCGGGGATATTGAAGGCTCGGGCAGGCATCTTCTGACGTTGATTAACGATCTTCTGGATTTCTCTAAGATAGAGGCGGGGCAGATGACCTTGAACATGGAGAGCCTCGCCCTATCTGACGTAATAAGAGAGGCAATAGCCGCGATAGCCCCAATGGCGGCAAAGAAGTCTCTTCTAATTGAAACCCATGTCTCAGAGGCCGCCATATACGGCGACATAATACGCATTAAGCAGATAATGTATAATCTCATAGGCAATGCGATTAAATTTACAGACAGCGGCAAGATAACGGTGACTGCCGCCTCTGATAATGAATTTGCCCACATTTCTGTAACTGACATGGGCATAGGCATGAAAAAAGAGGACATACCTTTTATCTTCGATAAATTTCGACAGGTGGATGGCAGCGCCACAAGGGCGGCAGGCGGCACCGGGCTAGGGCTTGCCATTACAAAGCAGTTGGTAGAGCTTCACGGCGGCACCATACATGTAAAGAGCGAGTATCGGAAGGGAAGCGTCTTTACATTTACAATACCTGTTTACAGAGGAGACAATGGCTAAAATATTAATAGTGGATGACGATGTTGACATAACAAAGATGCTTGTACGGCGCTTAAAAAAGGCCGGGCACGAGGTTCACACAGCCGAAAACGGCAAGGTTGGAGTGGAAACGGCACTGTCAATAGCGCCTGCCCTAACGCTGATGGATATGCACATGCCCGTAATGGACGGCTATGAGGCAAGCCGCACGCTGCGCGCCAAAGGATTCACTGGAATAATAGTTGCCCTCACGGCCTCGGCCATGGCGTCTGACAAGAACAAGTCCATCGAGGCCGGGTGCGACTATTTTATACCAAAACCTTTTGGCAGCGATTTTGAGGGCGCGCTAAGCGCGATATTAGAAAAGCGGCGCGCTGATAGCTGATGATGGCAAAGAACGCGCTTCTGAAAGCGGCATTAATCGCCGTAGCAGCCGTGGCGGCCTTATCTTTGTTCTCATGTAAGCCTAAGACACCTGCCGCTGTGACAGAGAAAAAGGTCTATCAGCTCGGCTTTGGCCATAATATGCCGCAGGGAAGCGCTATGGACATAGCGGCCAAAAGGTTTGCCGAGGTCGTACAACAAAAGACCAACGGCAGCGTTGTGATAACAGTCCATCCCAACCAAACACTTGCCAACGACTACAAGATGATAGAGATGGCGATTGATGGAGAGCTGGATATACTGCTTTCGCCAACCGCGAAGATGTCCGCCGTGGCGCCCGCCATGCAATATTCCGATATTCCATTTCTATTTCCACATAAAGACGACGTCTATGCGATGTTAGACGGCGCCACGGGTAAAATGCTGCTTGAGCAGCTCGGCCAGTTTGGCCTTGTGGGGGCGGCGTTTTGGGGAAACGGCTTTAAGCAGTTCACTGCGAACAAGGAGATACACTCCCCAAAAGATTTCAAGGGCATGAGCGTAAGGGTAATGAGTAGCCCTCTGATAATGGACCAGTTCAGGGCCTTCAACGCCAATCCCATCGCCATAGATTTCCATGAGACCTACAAGGCGCTGAAAGACGGGGGCGTAAAGGCGCAGGAAAATCCCATATCAGTCATATATGACATGAAGTTTCACGAGGTTCAATCTAATATTACAATTAGCAGCCACGCCTATCTTGCCTATGTCCTGTGTTTCAGCAAGAGGAACTTTGACAAGCTGCCGCCGGATATTCAGCAGGCGCTTATGACAACGGCAAAAGAGCTGACAGGATATGAACGGGAGCTGATTGAAAACCAGGAATCTGATATGTTAAAGAAAATTGAGGCATCTGGCGTAAAAGTAGCGTATCTTACCGACGATGAGACAGAAAAATTCAGACTTGCCGTAAATGGAATCCTTTATAAATACACCCCTGTCATCGGCAATGAAATAATAGAGGCGACACTGGATTATCTCAAACAGAAGTACCATCGCGTGGCGGTAGACCAGATACTCATCGGGTTAAACGCAGATATGATGCTTGCAACGGCTCAGACGGGCACTGCAATAGAAAGGGGAATGAAACTTGCCGCTAACGAAATAAATGAACGTGGCGGCCTGCTGGGTAGAAGACTTGTCGTTGTTACGATGGACCACAGTGGCAACGCTCTGCGAAGTGTGGCAAATATAACTTTATTCAGCAAGATGGAAGGTCTCGTTGCCGTAATGGGCGGCCTTCAAAGCCAAATTGCGCTGTCAAACTTAAAATCCATACATCTTAATAAGATAATATATCTTATCCCGTGGGCGGCCCATCCTGAGATAGTCAAAAACAACTACACGCCAAATTTTGTCTTCAGGCTCTCTGCCAACGACGCCTTTACGGGCCCGTTTTTAGTGAAAGAGGCTCTAAAAAAGACGCGTAAGATTGCCCTTGTTCGCGTTAACTCCGTTTGGGGCGCTAAAAATGAAGAAATCATGGTTCACTATCTGAAAGGGCACGGCCTGAAATTCACGACAATAGAGATTTACAATGAAAATGACAAGGATTTTTACGCGCAAATTGAGCGAACTTCCCGCTCCGGCGCAGAGGCAATAATACTGATAGCAACAGGCAGTGACGGGGCAAATATAATAAATGCCTTATTCTACAGCAAGAAGAAAATCCCTGTGATTGCGCACAGGAGCCTGATAGGGGGAAATATATTTAACGATATAAAGACGGCGCTTAGTGCGGTTGACTTATCGTTTATGCAGACATACTCTTTTATAACCGCTGCAAGCTCAAAAACTAAGGAATTCGTAAATAGATATATGACCGATTATGGCGTTAAATCGGCGAGGGAGATACCGTCTCCTGAGGCCACAGCCAACGCCTATGACCTCGTAATGCTATTGGCTGAGGCTGTGAGGCAGTCCGGTACAATTGACACAGAGGCGGTAAGAGACGAAATGGAAAAAATCCAGCGCTACGACGGCCTCACAAAGACCCACACGCCGCCATTTACAAAAGACCGCCATGACGCCCTCGATGAAACTGGATATTTTATGGCCAAATTTGACGGCAGCGGCGCTATAATTCCTATCGAAGAGGGCAAGAAATGATTAAACAGCTATTTGGCAGCAGCATAAAGTCCAGGCTTTTAATGAAATATCTATTGTTTGTCACGCTTTTAATTGCCGCAACGATAACTACGGTTACCCTTCTGTTAGCCAACATTCTGCATCAGGAAAGGAACAGCAAGATTATCTCATATAATGAACGGTGTATGAGTGGTTTTGAGCGCTACGTGGGCACAATGTATAATACGGCAAAAGATTTCAGCAAATTCCCCGCCATAATTAACGCCCTGATAAATCCCGATATGCGCTCAACCCTGCTGCCGAAAACAGAGGACCTTGTCCCAATGGTAAAAGGCGATATCAGCGTCATAGATTATGAAGGATATACGATTTTCTCCACTATGAAGGACTTGCCCGACTACTCCATACTTCCCCAGACAAGAATATCGCTTGCAAGCGCAGAGGCAAACATATTTCTGTATAACAACGGTACGATTATTATCATTGTTCCGGTAAATTATTACAACAGCCCGCAGGGGGCGGTTGTTATCGAATCTGACGTGATGAGCGTATTTGCCGCCTCCTGCGAGACAGTACCGGGTTATTTCTACAGGCTGTATGCCGGCGATAAAGAGATAGGACAGATTAATTACAATAAAAATGACTCCTACATCGCGGCAAAAAGGGAGGCAGGCAAGGAAAACGCCATACTCAACAGACTGAAAATAACGCTTGAGACAGGCGAGGCCAAGTCATCATATCGTACAATCGTCTTTAGCGCCATAACAAAACTGGCCATTGTCGGGCTTATATTTCTTATCATAGCCGCCTATATTACAATGAGAATTGGCAGCAACATTGCCAATCCTATCATGGAGTTGTGCGATAAAATAAACAAATCCACTCATGACGACACAATCAGATGCAGCCCCACAGGAACGGGCGACGAGCTGGAGGTCCTTGCAAGGGATTTCGATAGCAGGACAGACAGCCTGCGTACAAAAAACATAGAGCTTACGATGGAGATGAGCATACGCCTTGCCGCAGAGCAAGAACTCAAGGCCGCCTATGATACGCTTGAGGCAAGAGTGGCAGAGCGCACAGAAGAACTGCGCATTGCAAAAGAGGCCGCCGAGGCCGCCTCAGTGGCTAAGTCTGCATTCGTTGCAAATATGAGCCACGAAATCAGAACCCCAATGAACTCAATCGTAGGCTTTATAGAGCTGGTGGCAGAGGACTTGTCAATACAAGATAAAAACCGTGAATATATCGAAATCGCCGTCCAATCAGCCAAATCTCTGCTGCGCCTGATAAACGATATTCTTGATATTAGCAAACTTGAAAGCGGCAAGGTAGAGATAGAAAGCCAGACCTTCAGTCTTCATAAGTTAATCGAAGGCGTAAAAGGCTCCTTTGATTATCAAGTTCGGCAGAAGGGCCTTTATTTGAATGAGGTATTTGACCATGGAATTTCCCACGAATATTATGTCGGCGACCCTGTTCGCTTAGCGCAGATACTCATAAATCTCATAGGCAACGCCGTAAAATTCACTGAACAGGGCGGCATCACCGTAACAGTAAGCAGGCCGGATGAGACCGGCACGCTCCAGTTTTCAATAGCCGACACCGGCTTGGGCATACCCGATGACAGGAAGGACAAGATATTTGAGGCATTTACGCAGGCAGACAGCTCAACCACGCGCTGTTTTGGGGGAACGGGGCTGGGGACTACGATATCGAGGCAGTTAGTGGAGCTGATGGGCGGGCGTATGTGGCTTGAGAGCGAAGCTGGCAGGGGAAGCGTGTTTTCATTTACCGTTAAATTAACGCCTACAGAAGACGCCCCCGATGTCAGTTCCGACATAGAGGAATGCAGGCCTCAAAAGTCACTGCACATATTGGCAGCCGAGGACATAGAGGAAAACATATTGCTTCTTACGGCCCGGCTCAAGCAGCAGGGCCACACGGTTGAGGCGGCCAGAAACGGCTATGAAGCCGTTGAATTATATAAGAAAGGCGGCTTTGACATCATCCTGATGGACATGCAGATGCCGGTAATGGACGGCCTTGAGGCCACACAAAGGATTCGCGGCATAGAAAATGAGACAGGCACACATATCCCCATAATAGCCCTCACGGCAAGCGTCACATCAGATGAGCGGCGAGTATATATTGCAAAAAATGTGGATGAGGTCGTGGCAAAGCCAATTGATTTTAAAGAGCTATTTTGCACTATGGAAAGACTTATGCCTGCTCATGCGGGAAAGGCAGTTAAGACTTTCACAGAGTCAGTCCCACAGACTCACCCCCAACACTCCCCCGTCATAGACACAGACAAGGCGCTGGACACATGGGGCGACTGGAATATTTATGTCAATGCACTGGCCAGTTTCATAGAAAAATACCGACATACCGCAGACGATATCGCCTCATTGCTCAAAGATAGCGACATCGCGGCGGCAAAACAAATATCTCACGCAGTCAGGGGACTTTCAGGAAATCTCTCGATGACCGAGGTTTACAGGATAGTTTCAGATGTTGACGACATGCTTAGAGGCGCCAATACAGAGGGCGCCGCGGCGTTACTTGATGACCTTGAAGGGGCGGTGGCCCGTGCGGCAGTGTTTATAGAGGGCATCGCCAAACCGACGCCGGAGCCAAAAGCGGCAGTGCGGGAGTTGAGCAAAGAGGAGCTATCAGAAATCTTTACAAAACTCATCGCCGCTTACAGCCAATACAACCCGGACGATGTCGAGCCGCTCATTGAGATGTTGAAAGAGGGCATGAACCATGAGATGTTATCATCCATAGAGAGGCACGTCACAGACCTCGATTTTAACAAGGCAAAGGATGAGACCGTCAGGCTTATGAGGTCTTTGGAGATTGACTAGGGCAAACGCATTAGAGAATTGCACCATAAATTTTCTCTTAATGTCGTCATT
>JAKOEO010000091.1 GCA_022321325.1 Candidatus Magnetominusculus sp. LBB02
ATCTGTCCTTATGCCTCCGAGTTAGGCAAAATCATCGTTTAAAACCCTCAGAAGGGAAGATTAGGGATGATTCCGGACAAGCCGGAATGACGGAGTGGGACAAGATGGTGTAATTGCATAGGTAGTTTCAGCTTTATTTTTCAAATGCGTTTGCCCTGAGCTGATCTGTTTTTTCCTGCAATATTTTGTGGGATAGTGTAGAATATATAAACGGAGGTGGCCTAATGAAAAAAATCATTGTAATGTCGTTGTTGGCGTTGTCTGTTCAGAGTGCGTATGCATGGTATTCAGATTGTAACGCCACATCGCCGAGGGATACGAGCTTTAGCGCACCGGGCAGCGCATTCCCAGGCGGCAGCGAGCAGTACTGTGGCATGACCTTGTTTCGCGTCAAAAAAGAAGCGGACAAACCGGCAGAGGCCGAGCTGCTCAAGGGCAATTTTGATGAGGCGTTAAAAGACGCACCAAAAAAATCTATGGCAGTAGAGGTAGAGAAAAAATAGCCGCTGTGGCAAAGATATTAGTTATAGACGACGAGGCAATCATCAGAGACAGGCTGAAAAGCCTCCTGATGCTCGATGATTTTGACGCCTACAGCGCTGAAAACGGTGTGGAGGGCATTAAAATATTTGAGGCCGAGGCCCCGGATGTTATTGTAGCCGACATCAAGATGCCTAAGATGGACGGCATAGAGGTCTTAAGGCGCGTCAAGGCAATGAATAAAAACGCCGAGGTAATCTTCATAACCGGCCACGGCGGGGTTGATACCGCCATCGAAGCAATGAAAGAAGGGGCGTTTGGCTATATCCAAAAGCCTGTAGAGTACGATGAGCTAAAGATAGAAATTGACAAGGCAATAGAGCGGCAAACTATGCAGGGTAAGCTTGACGCATACGTCAGGGAACTCCAAAGGAGCGTTGATGAATGGGAGATAACATTTAACTGCGTAAAAGACTGTCTTTCCATTCACGACGAGGATTTCAATATAATCAAGACTAATAAGGCATTCATAGAGACCTTCGGCTTTTCTGAAAAAGAACTGAACGTAAAACCCTGTTACGAGCTGTTTGGCTGTATTGAGTCTGACGTCTCGCAGTGCCTTAATATCAGGAGCCGCGAAAGCAGGGTGACCTGTGTAAAAGAGATGTATCATCAGGGGCTTAACAAATATTTCGAGATTACCGTCTCTCCTATATTCACTAAAGATGGTGAATTTAAAGGCTCCGTCCATTCATTTAAGGATATCACCGCCAGGAAACTCAACGAAGAGAAAATTAAGGCATCGCTTGAGGAAAAGACCCTGCTTCTGAGGGAAATCCATCACCGTGTCAAAAACAACATGGAGATAATCTCAAACCTCATAGAACTTAATATTGATACTGCAGACGACCAGAAAGTAATAGACATGTCAAACGAGATGAAAAACAGGATAAGGTCAATGTCCCTTGTGCATCAATCATTATATCAAAACGACAATCTTTCGCATATTAATTTCAGGGATTACACAAAGGACCTTACGGCGGACATTCTTAATTCATACAGCGTTGAGCCGTCGGCAGTGTCTGTTACCATAGATATTAACGACGATGTTTACATTGGGATGGATACCGCCATGCCGTGCTGCCTGATAATAAACGAGCTTATAACAAACTCCATTAAGCACGCCTTCAAAAAGACTAAAGAAGGCAGGCTCTATATATCCATGAAAGCAACAGGGCATCAGTCATACGAGCTTATTGTCAGGGATAACGGCGGCGGTATCCCCGAAGGTTTTGATATAAGCAAATCATCCTCGCTTGGACTAACGCTGATAAAGACGCTTGGCGAGTATCAACTTGGCGGGAAGATAGAGATAAACGGTGACGATGGAATGGAGTTTAAGCTGTCGTTTAAGGAATTGCAGTACAGGAAACGCATCTAACGTCTCAAGAACACCAAACAAGGAGAGGCACTGTCTATGGACAATGCTAGGATTCAGGTAGTAGAGGATGAGGGAATAATTGCGCTGAGCCTGCAGCGTAAACTTCAGAAGATGGGCTATACTGTCACCGCTATACTACCATCGTCAGAGGCCGCAATCAGCAGGGCTGAACAGGACAGACCTGATTTAATACTGATGGATATAGAGATTCAGGGCGGCATGGACGGCATAGATACAGCCGCCGAAATTTTGAAACGATTTGACATCCCCATAGTATTCATGACCGCCTATGCTGACGAGGCCCTGCTTGAACGCGCAAAGATAACAGAACCCTACGGCTATATCGTAAAACCATCTTCCGATAAAGAAATATATATAACAATAAAGATGGCCCTCTACAAACACAAGATGAACGAATGGCGAAAGTCCGCAGAGTACAAGGAAACCCTGCTGCGGGAAATTCACCACAGGGTAAAAAACAATTTCCAGATAATCAGCAGCCTGCTAAGCCTTGAGTCTGAAAACATAACCGACAAGGCGATGCTCAATGTCTTCAGAGACAGCTATAACCGCATAAGGGCAATGGCCTCCATTCATACAAAGCTCTACCAGTCGGCGGACTTATCCTCCCTTGATTTTAATGAGTATGTCAATGAACTTTGCACAGAACTTATAAACTCATATGAACTTACCCCCAGAATGCCCGCCTTGAAGGTAGATATGAATGTCACCGATGTTACGATTGATATAGCGATTCCCTGCGGGTTGATAATCAACGAGATTGTCTCCAACTCGATGAAATACGCCTTTGAGGGAAGGGAAGACGGGCAGATAGTTATAACATTTAATAGGGATGCAGAAGGCAGCTATCTCCTGACAGTCGGCGACAACGGCAGGGGAATTCCCGGCGATTTCGACATCGCCAAATCTAAATCGCTCGGTATGCGCCTGGTGCATGACCTTGCACGGAAAAAGCTCAGGGGCACTATTGAAATAGACACGGCCTCAGGTACCGTCTATAAGATAGCCTTTAAGAAGTTAAAGGCAGAAGGGGGCGCGATAGGGCGGGTATGAGCGAATCAGGCACCATTAAAGGCGGGCTATTTACAAATATTTCGCTCACGCTGAAGATAGCGGCCATTATGATTGTACTTTCTGCGGTGCTTGGCATCGTGTTAAATTACTTGCATGGAAAGATGCTGAAGGAGCAGTTTAACGCCCAGCTTAAGGAAAGATTGGACGGGCAAATAGCAGAGGACAGGCAGACATTTGACAATTATTTTTTGAGTTACGAACGTGCCGCAGGCGCCCTCGCATCAAATCATGACGCAGCCGCCTATGTAAACTCCGCGGCATGGAATGAGGATAAGCCAATCAATAAGGATGAGGAACAGGATATCCCGCCATGGCTTCCAAGGGCGTCAGTGCTAAGATATTACCCTGCGATTGAATACGCGCTTTTATATGGCAGCGATGGAAGGCTTAAAGAGGCATATAATGAAACAGACGCCGCCCTGCCTGAAGTATTTAATAAGCTGGAGAATCTGCGCCTTCCCATAGGACAGTCCCACATAAACGCCATTAACGGTATAAATTATATTCTTGCCGCAAGGGAGATTAAAGACGCAGCCGACAATAAGGCCGCCGTCCTTGTAATTGCCCATCGTCTGAATAATGATTTTCTGATGGCCGCTATGGGGCCTCTCTCAAGCAGACACACCGTTGTCCTTGCCGGCTCAACAGACCATAACATAATGGCCATCAACAGGCCGGAGCTCCTGAAACATGAAAAGACCCTCGATGAGCTTAACAGTAATTTCATATTCGCGGGGAAGTCTTTTTTAGATTATGGCGAGAACGAACTCAAGTTGATGTTTGCCACGTTAGTGCCTATTGCCGAGGTAAATATAATAAGAGAAAAGGTACAATCTTCAAATGTGCGTTTTAGTATTATCAGTGTGGCCTCCCTTGTCCTAGCCTTCATTGTGATAATGTTCTATATTACTATGCGTATCAGAATGCTTGATAAGTATGTGTCCGCTGTCTCGATGGAGCGCCTTGGGATAGAGCCGCCAAGCGCGCTTGCGGGAGACCAATTGATGGTTTTGGAGCAGAGGTTTCACGTCCTGTTCGATAAGATAATAGAGTCAAAATCACTGCTTGAGAGCCGGGCCTCTGAGCTTGAGAAGCTCAATGCGGAGTTAAAGGACGCCACAGCACAGCTTATCCAGTCGGCGAAACTGGCGGCCTTAGGAGAGCTTACAGCCGGCGTTGCCCATGAGCTGAATCAGCCGCTTAATGGCATTAAGATAGTCTGCCAATCAATATTGAAAGATATACAGAAGAACCGGTATGATCCCGGCGAACTTGAGACAGATCTTTCTGACGTAGTAAAGCAGGTTGATAAAATGGCGGCAATCATAGATCACATGAGGGTTTTCACGCGCCGAACCGAGGCCATGACCACCGAACTGATAGATATAAACCCAATAGTGGAGGGGCCTTTTAAACTATTAGACCAGCAGTTGAGAAACATTGGGATTATCATAACAAAAAATTTGTCGCCGTCTCTGCCGCAGATAAGGGGGGATTCTATCAGGCTTGAGCAGGTGCTTGTTAACCTGATAACAAACGCAAGAAACGCGATGAGAGACGACCCAAAGCCAGACAAACAGCTTAAAATAACTACAATGCCCGCGGGTGAGGCCGGAGTTTCCATATTGGTAGAGGATAGCGGTTCAGGCATTGCCGATGCCATTAAAGAAAAGATATTCCAGCCGTTTTTTACGACAAATGAACCAGGAAAAGGGACGGGGCTTGGCCTTTCGGTCTCAAGTAAAATAATAGAAGAACATGGCGGCACAATCACCGTAGAAAGTAAAGCAGGCATAGGGACAACTTTCACGGTAACTCTGCCGACAGCAATTAAGTAGAAAGCGCCGCAATGACGGCTGATAGGAGGACATAGAGATGATACTGCATAAGGTTTTATTAGTGGATGACGATGACCTAACCAGAGATCAACTATCGAAATTCATCCAAAAGGACAGATTTCAGGTAACTGAGGCTTCAAATGGACGTACCGCCCTTGAGATGTTTCGTGCGGAGAGACCTGACATAGTCATAGTGGATTTAAAGATGCCTGATATGGACGGGCTGCAACTAACCGCGAAGATAAAAAGTTTATCGCCGGATACCGATGTAATTATGATAACAGGGTATGGAGAGACTGATACGGCCGTAATGGCGCTGCGAGAAGGGGTTCTTGACTATTTAAAGAAACCGATAGACCTCGACGCCCTTAGCTCCTCGCTTGGAAGGGCAAGGGAGAGGGTTGTAGCGCGGCAGGACAACCTTGTTCAGCCGGTCATACTGCTTGTTGATGACGAGGAATTGCCGCGCAAACGGCTGGCCCGCGTCATGGCCAAAGAAGGCTGGATGGTCATAGAGGCTGAAAACGGGCAAGAGGCTGTGAAGACATTTAATCTTGCTAAAATTGACCTCGTTATAACCGACATTACGATGCCTGTAATGACCGGCCTGGTGGCGCTGCATAAAATGAGGCAGATAAGCACAGATTTCGAGGCGATAGTCTTCACAGGATACGGCGATGAGGAAAGCGCAATACAGGCGCTTCGCGACGGGGCAATAAATTTTATAAAAAAGCCGGTTGATATTGACCAGTTGATTCTGTCAGTGGAAAAGGCGCTTGATAAACTGCGCATTGACAGGGCCTTGAAATATCGTTTGCGCGAGCTTGAACTTGCCAAACAGGTAATTGCACAGGTAACGGCTGAACAGGAAGTCATAATCAACCTGCATAACTCTGTCATAAAACAGGCGACTGATTTCGCCCAGAGGCTGCTTGACGCCATCCCTACATCAATCTTTGTGATGAGGCGGGATCTCACTATCGTTTATATCAACAAGTCTCTGACGTCAATAGTCGGCAGCCGCTGCGACAAGGTGGATGACGCCATGTTAGAGAACATGAAAGCGATGGGTATAAAGGAACTCACGCTGGCGCAGCTTCAAGAGACGATGACCAAAATTTACGACATACCCGGCACTATTGAGGTAATAAAGACCGGCGAACACTCGTCTCTGACGCTTACGCTTATAACGGTTGTGGGCGACGCAAGGGATAGCTACGTACTTGTTGCCATTCGCGGCGAAAGGACAGTGTGACTTCAAATAAAACAACCGTACTTGTCGTTGATGACGACAGGATAATAAGGGAGCGCCTGCAGGCGGAGATTTCGCGGGGATTTTATAACGTCGAGGTGGCAGAGGACGGCAAGTCTGCCATTGAGATGGTAGGGCATGCCGACGTCAGCATTATTCTTCTCGATATCAACCTGCCCGACATTGACGGTATAGAGCTGCTCAAAAAGATAAAGGAAATAAAACCGGACTCAGAGCTTATCGTAATCACAGGCTTTGGCAACATTGAGCTGGCTATTCAATCGCTTAGAAACGGCGCCATTGACTACATAGAAAAACCCCTCAATATGGACGAGTTTCAAGCCGCCCTGGGCAGGGCGCAGGAAAGGCTCACCGAAAAAGACCTGCTAATAGACAGAAATTCCATATTGATAATAGACGACGATGAGCTGGTTGTCAGAAGGTTAGGAGTTTTTTTCAAAAAGGAGGGCTTTGAAGTCTTCACCGCCACAAGTGGCAGGGGCGGCCTGGAGATTATCGAGTTCAATAAGGTTGACGTTGTAATTACTGATATAAGAATGTCTGACATGGACGGCATAGAGGTATTAAAGGCTGCAAAGAGCTTCTACAAGGACATTGAGTGTATTATGGTAACCGGCATAAGAGACAATGAATATGCGGTAAAATCACTTCGCACCGGGGCGGCTGACTACATTACCAAGCCGGTTAATCTTGACGAGCTGCTTATTTCAGTAAGGAAGGCGATAGAAAGGATAAACCTCAACAGAACCCGCCTCTACAGAAACAGGGAACTCAAAATATCCCAGGAGATCATAGCGAGGATGAATGAGGCGCTTGAGAAGAGGATTCAGGAGCGCTCCTCAGAGCTTAACCAAATGCAGGTGCAGCTCTTTCAGACCTCGAAGCTGGCTACGCTTGGGGAGATGTCCGCAGGCATTGCCCATGAGATGAACCAGCCCTTGGGCGGCATAGCGCTTGTTGCCAAGACATTTCGCAAACTTATGGATATGGATAGATTAACGCGGACAGAGATAGAGTCCGGCCTCAACGACATCGAGGCGTCAGTCAAGAGAATGTCGAGAATAATCCAGCACATCAGGACATTTGCCAAGCAGGACACGCTGAAATTCACTGAAGTCAATGTCTCCGACACGATTGAGGCCGCCTTCAGCCTTTTGGACGAACAGCTTAGGCTGCATGAGATAGAGGTCTTAAAGGAATTCAGCTCATCCCTCCCTAAGATTATTGGCGAGCCGTTTCAGCTTGAGCAGGTTTGGATAAACCTCATCACCAATGCCAGAGACGCGATGAACGAAAAGGCAAAACGGCTTAAGGCGGCAAGCCATGACGATGCAAATTACGACAGACGCCTGACGATAACTGTTAAGAACGACGGCAGTTCTGTAATTGTCACCGTAGGCGATAACGGTTTGGGTATACCGCAGGGCGTAAGGGCAAAGGTGCTTGAGCCTTTCTTTACGACAAAAGAGGTTGGCGAGGGAACCGGCCTCGGCCTTTCTATTAGTTATGGTATAATAAAAAGCCATAAGGGCAGGCTTGAGATAGTCAGCACAGAGGGCCAAGGCACGACAATCATGGTTTTGCTTCCAATAGCGCCCCCCGTTGGAATTAGTATTTAAAAGGTCATTTTAGTTAGGATATAATACACAGCATACTAAGGAGGTGCAAGGTGGCCAGGAATAAGGTAATGATAGTAGAGGACGAGGGACTTACGGCGGCCTATATTCAGGATATTGTCGAGGGGTTAGGCTATGTGGTAGTCGCGCATGAGTATTCGGGCGAGGATGCGGTAGAGTCGGCAGTAAAACATGCTCCTGACCTAATTCTTATGGATATCAAGCTGCAGGGCAGAATGGACGGCATAGAGGCGTCTCATGAGATACGCAAACGAATGTCAGTTCCCATAGTCTATCTTACCGCTCATTCAGACAAGGCAATTCTTGAGCGAGCCAAGGTATCGCAGCCATATGGTTACGTGCTGAAACCGTTTAATAGTAAAGAGTTACAGTCCAACATCGAGATGGCGCTCTATAAGCACCATGCAGAACGTATCATGAAAGGGTCGGTATTTGTTGATCCAACGACTGGCCTTCCCAACCGCGACTTGTTTTTTGACCGGTTTGAACAGGCGTTGAAATATGCAAAACGAGGCGGGCTGTCTATGGCCGTGTTAATAATAGACTTAAGAGATTTCGGCGGCATTAACGAGGCGATGGGCCGTGAGGTTGGAGATAAGCTGCTCGCTGATGTGGCCGGCAGGCTGTCGGCGTGTGTCAAAGACACAGATACGGTAGCGCGGCTGGGGGAGGACGAGTTTATAATACTGCTTACAGATATTGAAAACGCTCTCGATGCCTGCGAGGCAGCCACAAAGGTGGTTCTGTCTGTCGGCAATCCATTCTTTGTAAACGATACTAACTGTTCTTTAGGCGTGTGTATCGGCATATCCTTGTACCCAATGGACGGCGATTCTTTCAGGACGCTTATAAAAGAGGCCGATGTGGCTATGTACAGGGCGAAAGAGGCCGGGAAAAACCAAATCAGGTTTTTTAATGAGACATGTGAGGATATGAACAAGAATGATATTGACTTCTTTGTCAATAAGGCGTGCGGCTTTCTCATAGCTCGCAAGGGGATTTGGGACAATGACGGCTGGCTGGATCTTGTCATTGACATAAAACAGCACGGAGTCCAGCATTCAAACGAAATTATACAATATGTGGGCGTCTTGCTTGAGACCATAAAGAAGATATACGTATTACAGCTTCCCGTTACTGTCAATGTCGAGATACTCATTCCCTCGATATGCCGTGAAATATTAGGACTCATCATCGAAAAAGAAGGCGTGTGGAAACAAGACGACTGGAGAGGGCTGCTTGATAAAATCAAGGGACACGGCTTTGACCTGACAGTAGACGGGGCAGACCACATAATCAGGGATTTACTTGGGGCGGTAAATGCCCTCTATGTATTGTTGACTATGAAGTGCGAACACGGCGCAAACAAATCATAAAAGGATGCTGCTGACTGACGATATGAATGTGATATGAAAAATTATAAAATGATTTACTTGTTGATAGCGCTGATATGCGTCGGGGCGGCTCTTGCGGCCTATCACATGTCTGTTTACAGCCTGGATAAGGAAAGTCTCCTGAAGTTCAAAAGCAAAGTGGATGAGCAGGCATGGATCATCGAAAGAGATATCACCTTTCAGTTTGAACAGATATCTGATATAGCAAGCTTTTTTACTGTGGTAGATAATATAACCAGCGAAATGTTCAATGCCTATATAACAGGTGAGGATTTTCAAAGACATGTCACGACTTTTAACTTTGGGTGGCTGCCTCGCGTGCCGTATTCTCAAAAAACAGAATTTGAACTTGCAGTCCGAAAGCAGGGTGTACTGCCGGACTACTACATCTTTGAGCGGTCAGAGGGCAAAGCAATTTCTGTCAAAGTACGGGACGAGTATTTTCCATATTTGTTCAGAGTTGCGGTAGGAAATAGTATCGGCAGGGTTAAAGGTTTCGATTTCGCATCTGACCCAAAGAGACGAAAGGCCATCGAAACAGCTCGGGACACAGGAAAGATGACCGCCTCTGAGCCGATTAAACTTATAAACGACAATTCCACAGTAATCCAGATATATATGCCGGTTTATAACGGCCGCCCTAAGACAGTGGAAGAAAGACGCACTCAACTAAGGGGAGTAGCGTTTGGTTCATTTCTGCCTAAGCATATCCTTGATGCGAATTTGGTCGCAAGGGAGTTTTTCGATAAATATGCAGCATACTATATAGCCGTTGCCGGTCTGCCCGCTGAACAGGGTCTGCTTTACCGGCACGCCTATGCCGCGGCGTTGACGAAATACAGTTATACCAAGCCCATTGAAGTGTCAGAGCTGCACTTGCTGTTGACCGCCTCGCCGCTCCCATTTTTTTTCAGCGAGAGGCGCGGCTGGTTGCCGGGTTTCATCTCGTTGGGGACATTTATAATTTTTGGTTTGACAGGCACCATTTTTATTAAAATGCTATTGCGGAGGGCGATAATAGAGAATGAGGTAGAAAAGAAGACCAATGAATTACGCGCAACGATAGAGCAGATGTCGGCATTGGGCCGCACGATTCAGGAAAGCGAAAAGAAATACCGTGAGCTTGTGGAGCTTTCCATGGATGGCATATGGCTGGCTGATAAAGACGGCGCTACCACATTCGTTAACAAGTCGCTTACCGATATGCTTGGGTTTTCGGTTGATGAGATGTTAGGAGTTAATTTCCTTAATTTTATGGATGATGACTCAAAGGCGTTGGCGATAAAAGCCGTAGAGAAACAGGTGAGGACAGGGGAGAGGAATCAACTTGAAATTAACTACCTGCATAAGAATGGCAGTGTAGTATCTGTACTCGTATCCGCTTCAGTCATTCTTGATGACGATGGTAATCACACAGCTTTTTTTGCCACAATAACAAATATTACCGAGCGTAAGAAGCTGGAGCGGACACTTGCGGCAAGCGAACAGAAATACCGCGAGCTTGTGGAGCTTTCTATTAATGGCCTATGGGCTATAGA
>JAKOEO010000092.1 GCA_022321325.1 Candidatus Magnetominusculus sp. LBB02
CCTGTTACCGCTTTAGTGCCCGGCCCTTCCAGATTATGTAGATTGCGGGATAGATGACCATCTCCAAAATGGTAGAGGCAGCTACTGCATGTCAAGTATTTTTTTGCCGACGCTTTTTTTCCTTGTCCTAAATGTCTGAAATCTGGCTCTTGACGCCGACGCACTAAAAGTATTAGCATTAATTATGAGAATACCTAAGCCAACACACACAGCAGGCGAGGCTCAGCGTTATATGGAAAACGCAAGGGAGTTATTAAAAGCCGCCGCCATTGAGGACAATATCTATCTCGATAAGAAGCCAGTGCGTGAAGCGTTTGGTACGGCCTATCTTGCCATACTTGAGGCCATTAATGAAGCCCTGATAATAAAGGGGCTTACACGTAAAGAACTTCCTAAGTCTGTTGACGGGTATATGGCGGCCATAAAAAAGCATTTGTCGGTCAATAATGGCAAGCTCGTAAGGGAATTTGACAGCCTTTATGAGTCCATTCATATTGCCGGATATTATAGGGGATTGCTTTATCGAGTACCGGCAGTCAAAGAGGAAATGAAAGCCGCCGCCGACTTTATCAAGAAGATATTGCCTTAACCTGCTCAGAATTACTACGGAACGATAAACCAGAGGACGTCCTATTGGCGCTTCTTTGCATCTCAGAGGCGCACGGCCTGTTACCGCTTTAGTGCCCGGCCCTTCCAGATTATGTAGATTGCGGGATAGATTATCAACTCAAGTATTGTGGAGGTTACTACACCGCCTACCATCGGTGCCGCTATGCGTTTCATCACGTCTGACCCCGCCCCCGTTGAAAACATCACCGGGATTAGTCCGGCCAGTATCACGCTTACAGTCATTATCTTTGGCCTGATTCGCTTGACCGCACCGTGCATCACCGCCTCTTTCAACTCGGCGTAGGTGCTTAGCCTTCCCTCTTGTTTGTATTTTTCATAGGACAGCTCAAGATATAGCAGCATGACCACACCCGTCTCCGCATCCAGCCCCGCCAACGCTATCATGCCCACCCACACCGCTATGCTCATATTATAATTCAATAAATACAAAAACCAGAATGACCCGACCAGCGAAAAAGGCACGGCCAAGAGCACTATCGCCGTCTTTACCGCCGACTTGGTGTTGATATATACCAGCACGAAAATCAGAAACGCCGTAAGCGGCACTACCAGCTTGAGCCGCTTGTGCATCTCTACTATGTACTCATACTCGCCGCTCCATTTCAGGCGATAGCCGGAGGGAACTTTAATCTGCGCTGCCACCCGCTGCTTTGCCTCCTCTACGTAACTTCCAACGTCCCTGCCTGAAAAATCAATATAGACATATGCCGTTAACAGCCCCTCTTCGCTCTTTATCGCAGTAGGGCCTTGGGTAATGTGAATGTCGGCTATCTCGCCCATTGGTATTTGGGCAACCTTTGTTGATGACGACATCGAAGAAGCAGATGGACTTATATCTTTTGAACTTCCCGGCATCAGCGGCACAAGCACCCTTTTCAGGTCGTCTATATTGCCCCTTAAATCCCTCATATATCTGACATTCACGGGAAATCTCTGCCTTCCCTCCACGGTAGTCGTCAGGTTCATGCCGCCAACGGCAGACTGTATTACCTCCTGAACATCATCTACCGTCAGGGCGTAGCGGGCTGCCTCTTTACGTTTGACCTCAAAATCGAGGAAGTATCCCGTCATCACGCGCTCCGCATAGGCGCTCCTTGTGCCGGGAATGGTCTTTACCGCGTTTTCTATCTCAAGCCCAATGCGTTCAATCTCCTCAAGATTTGCGCCCATGACTTTAATGCCAACAGGCGTCCTTATCCCCGTTGAGAGCATATCTATGCGCGCCTTTATAGGCATCGTAAAGGAGTTGGCAACGCCGGGGATAGTCAGCGCGTCGTTCATCTCGTTTTTCAGGGCCTCCACAGTCAGCCCCTTTCGCCACTGTGTCTCAGGTTTCAAATTCACAATCGTCTCAAACATCTCAATAGGCGCCGGGTCTGTGGCGGTCTCAGCCCTGCCCGCCTTGCCAAATACCTGCGTCACCTCGGGGATTGTCCTTAGTATCTTATCCTGCATTTGCAGCAATTTTGCGGCCTCGGATATTGAGGCGCCGGGCACCGTTACAGGCATATAAAACAGCGTCCCCTCATAGAGCGGCGGCATAAATTCAGTCCCAAGTTTCTTATATGGATACACCGTTAAGGCCATTACAATAATCGCCAGTATGATGACAATCCACTTAAAACGAAGCGCCAGCCTCGCAACAGGCTCATAGAGAAAATGCAGCGCCCTGCTTACAGGATTACTCTGCTCCGGCCTGATTTTCCCCCTGATAAACAGCGTCATCAGCACCGGCGTTATCGTTACGGCAAGGAAAGAGGAAAAGAGCATGGCAAATGTCTTCGTATAGGCCAGCGGCTTAAAGAGCCTGCCTGCCTGTTCCTGAAGCGTAAAGACCGGCAGAAAGCCCACGGTTATCACAAGCAGGGAAAAGAACAGCGACGGCCCTACCTGCTGTGCCGCCTCTATAATCACGTCAGTCCTGCTTCCATGTCTACCGCCACGTTCCCACTCTTCAAGTTTCGTATGCGCCTGTTCCACCATTATAATTGACGCGTCAACCATCGCCCCAATTGCGATGGCTATACCGCTTAGGCTCATTATATTAGACGTCACGCCCAGATAGTACATACATATAAATGACATTACTATAGCTATCGGCAGGGTCAGCACCACTACCAGCGCGCTGGGCAGGTGAAATAGAAATACCAGACATACCACGCTGACGGCGATGGAGAGTTTTATTATCTCGTCTTTTAATGTGTCAATGGCCTTGCCTATCAGGTCGGACCTGTCGTATGTAGTAACAATCTTTACGCCTTTGGGAAGGCTTGGTTCAATCTCGTTTTTTATCTTGTCCTTAACCCTTTCAATGACATCGAGGACATTTTCGCCAAATCGCACTACTACAATGCCGCCAGCCACCTCCCCTCTTCCGTCGAGGTCGGCGATGCCGCGCCTTATCTCTGGCCCCAGGCGCACCTCTGCAATATCTTTAATATAAATGGGCGTACCGCCGCCGCTTGTCCCAACGGGGATGTCTTCAATGTCTCCCACATTTTTGATATATCCCCTGCCGCGCACCATGTACTCAGTGCCGGAAAACTCAATGACGCGCCCCTCCACGTCGCGGTTACTCTTTTTGACCGCCTCAAGCACCTTTGTAATCGGCAAGTTATATGCGGCAAGGCGGTTTGGGTCAATTGTTATCTGGTATTGTTTTACAAAGCCGCCGACGCTTGCCACCTCTGAGACGCCGGGAACGCTCTCTAACGCAAGTTTCAGGTTATAATCCTGAAGCGTCCGGGTCTCTGACAAGTCATGCCCGCCCGTCTCATCCACGACGGCATATTCAAATCCCCAGCCGAGGCCGGTTGCGTCAGGGCCAAGTACGGGATTTACGTCTTGTGGAATCTTCCCCTTTACTGACTGCAAATATTCAAGTACACGCGACCTTGCCCAGTATATATCTGTACCCTCATCAAATATCACATAGATAAACGATGTGCCGAAAAACGAAAATCCCCTGACAGTCTTTACCTTTGGGGCGGCAAGCAGGGTGGATGTGATTGGATATGTTATCTGGTCTTCGATTAGGTCAGGTGAGCGGCCATTCCACTCTGTATAAATTATTACCTGGGTATCGCTTAGGTCTGGAATGGCGTCAAGCGGGGTCTTTTTCAGCGCCCACAAGCCCCAGAGAAATAAAAACGCGACAAAAAGAACGACGATAAACTTATTACGCGCGCTTGAGGCTATCAGCTTCGCTATCATATGATTTTACTTCTGTTGCGAGGCAGGGGCAATGCCCTTGAGTTTGGCCTCTGAATCTATGAGAAACGAGGCAGCAGCCACCACTTTATCGTTTACCTTCAGGCCCTGTGTAACCTCGACCATATCGCCCATATTCAAACCGGCGCTGATATATCGCGGCTCAAAAAACCCTTCCTCATCCGCCGCCACATAAACAACCTTACTCCTGCCGGTGTCAATTATAGCATCGCGCGGGATAACAAGCCTGTTACCAAGATTTACCGTCAGCTCAACGTTTGTAAACATCTGAGGAAGCAGACGGCCATTAGAGTTCGGCACGACAAAACGCACCCTTACTGTCCTCGTATCTGCCGCTATGCCCGGGTAGATGTAGTCAATCTTCGCCGTTAACTTCATGCCGGGATAGTAACTAAGCGTGATGTCGGCACTTTGGCCAAGTTTAATCATAGGCAGCTCGTTTTCATAAATATCGGCGATGACCCACAGGGTTGACAGGTCGGCGACATCGAAGAGTTTCTCGCCGGCTGAGACGCGCTGCCCCTGAACAACCTTTTTCTCTGTCACGTAACCGCTTGCCGGGCTAAATAGCGTGAGGGTTCTAACTGGCTTTCCTGTGGTTTCAATTTTATTTATCTCTTTGTCTGTAATGTCCCAGCGTTTTAGACGAGTGCGAGCGGCTTCGACGATGGCGAGGGCATCCTTAGAAAGTGCCGCGTTAAGCGTACCGTCTATTTCGTCTGTGGAATTTGAGGCGTTATAGCGCTTTGTCCATTTAATTAAATTTAAATATTCCTGCTGCGTTGCCATAAGCTCCGGGCTGTATAGCTCCGCAATAGGCTCTCCTTTTTTGACATATCTGCCGGTGTAATCAACGTAGAGGCGTTCTATCCAGCCGTCAACTTTGGTGTTGACTGTGGCCTGGCGCTTTTCGTCAAGTTCGACCCGCCCGACGGTTCTGATTTGCCTGAGCATGGGTTTTAGTTCAACGGCCACCGTTTTCAGACCAATTTGCCTCTGCTTATCAACGGGGATCTCGACTGTCTTAGGCTCATCGGCCAGTGCCGCGTTTGCACTAAACAGACACATCAACACCACTATAGCAATATAACATTTTCTTATCATCAGTCCCCCTTGACGCTTGGGGCTGTCAACGCCTCAAGACGTGCCGCGGCCTTTTCTCTTACGGTATATTGGCTCCAGTAATCAAGCTCATAGTCAAGCAGAGACTTCAGTCTGGTGACAACGGTGAGGGCGTCAACCCTGCCGTTTACATACCCTGAGACGGCAAGCTCATAGTCCTGCCATGTCTTAGGAATCAGCGCGTCTTTATATAGGCCCATCAGTTTTTCCGACGATTGAATCATCTTGTAGTTTTCACGTACAGAGGCGGCGCGCATTGCCTTCAGATTATCAAGCTCGTGTGCGGCCTCGGTGGACATAGAGGCGGCCTCGCTGACTGCCATGTTTTGCTTGTTCTTATAAAATATAGGGATAGGAAATGAGGCAGTGAGGCTCCACATGTCCTTAAAATCCCCGCTCCTCTTAGAATACCCGGCCATGACTGTAACATCGGGATAGAAATCCTTTCTGGCCGAATCAATCTTTATCTTGGACTGTGCAAGCAGTTCCTCTTTAGCCCTTATTGCGGGTGAGGCCTCATGGGCGCGCCTGATACTACCTTCGAGCGTCATCGTGTAGGCGGTTTTAGGGCGAATAGCTGGTCTGCCAAGAGGCGCGTTTACGTCGCGCCCAAGCGCGGTGTTTAAATCGCCTGAGATTGTCTGAATCTTCTGCTGCTCCATCTGTTCTTTTTCCATGAGCATGTATTTTTCTTTTTGAGCCATAAGGACATCCTCCTGCTGCCCCATGCCGGCGGAGTAACGGGCAGTGGCGGCGTCCGTAAAGGCGTCAAACAAGGCGGCGCGCTCCTTTATTATCTCAATCGTCTTATACGAAAGCAGGAGGTCATAATATAGTTCCTTCACCCTTAGAACCGCCTGCAGGCGGACATCCTCAGCCGCCAGTTTTAGGGAGTCAGTCTCTTTGGCTGCGGCCTTCTCTCTAAGCGATAGTTTCCCTGGAAATGGAAATGTCTGCGAGAGTGTAAACATCCACTGTGCCCCCGACTCCTCGCCAAGCGTATAGCGCTGGAAACCCTCATTCTGGTAACCGAAAGAGAACATAGGGTCAGGGGGCGAGGCGGCCTGAGGAACTCGAAAGCTCGACGTTTCGGCCTTAGCAGCGGCGGTGATTATATCGTGATTTGCCGTAAGCGCCTCTTCGATTAACTTATCAAGGTCTAAGTCCCCGGCGATGGCGTCAGTAATCCCAAGGGCAATCAGCCCTGCTATCAATATTGAGACAGCGCTATTTCGCATCAATAGTGAACTTTGCCGAGACGGTCTTTTTATCGTGCTTAACTTTGACGTCAATATTCCACGAACCAGCCATAGAGAGGTTTAGCACGGCGTTATAGACCTCGCCGGTCTGCGAGATGTCGGCAGTGTAGTTCATAGCGGGCATACCGGGCATAGCGGGCATGGAGTAATCGAGTTTTACTTTGGCGTCTGTAACAAGTCTGCCCATAGAGTCAGTGACTTCGATTTGGACGGAGTTATCGCCGACAACGGGGCTTGCCTTGTCAAATTTCATTTGAACGGTATATTCCCCCGCCTTCTTGGCCATCTTTAGTTCCTTTGCGTAAACGACACCAGCCGTTAATAAAAACACTACCGCCAATACGACAAATACCCTTTTTCTCATACCTTACCTCCTGTAAATAATTTAGCACTCACCACTTTCACGGTCCACGCATAGCGGCCGCCTTATGATGATATATTCATACGCATACTATACTCTATCTGATTATATTCCTACAAGCAATACTAATTTCGTTATCTCCTAATCATAATAAACAAAGATTGTGAAGAAATTATGAAGCGTATCTGGATTAAATCTATTGTGAAAAAATCTAAATCTTTGGCATAGTCAACGACCCCCGTCCACTAACCCTAATACACGAAATACTTACGCACCATATCGTTCATGATCTTCTGAAGCGTGTCGTCTTCAGCTTCGCTTATCTTGTCGTGCAGTTCGACTGACAGGGGCAGGAAGACTTCTAATAGTTTAGGGTCGAAGTGCTTCCCTGAGTTTTCTTTCATTATCTGTACAGTTTTTTTATAAGAGAATGGTTCCTTATAAGGACGCTTGGAAGTGAGGGCATCAAAAACATCGGCTATCGCAAACACCCTCGCATTAAATGGGATCTCCTCACCCTTGAGCTGCCTCAAATAGCCGTTTCCATCGTATTTCTCATGATGACAAGCCACCACATCACCGGCGTCTTTTAGCCACGAGTATTTTCCAACAATATCCAGGCCGTGAGTGACGTGTGTCTTCATATGCGCAAATTCCTCTTCGGTCAGCTTGCCTGGTTTGAGCAGGATGTTGTCCGATATGGCGATTTTTCCTATATCGTGGAGAAATGAGCCTTTAATCAGGCTTTGCATCTGGGCGTCTTTTAAGTCCAACGCTGTTCCAAGCGTCACGGCATAGATAGTCACCCGATAGTTATGGCTGTTTGTGTCGCTGTCCCTTTTAGCAATTGCGCTGCCCAGTGACTCAAGTATCCCAATGTTGGCGTTGGTCAGGTCAATAGTGAACTTCATTAAATTCTTATTGAGTTTTATTAAATTCCTGTTCATAGCCATGACTATTGGATAAAAGATGACTGCCGTTGCAAAAACTGCTGCCACTACTATGAGTAAAGCCCCGAATATCAGGTCTCTGATGGCCTTCATTGTCTTGTCGTCCGCGCGATAGACGGCTTCGAAATAACCATACTTTTTGTTATCATCGTCAAACAGCGGTACAACTAAACATAAATATACCCTGCCGTCTATAAAAAACTTTTTATAAGCCACACTATCAGAAAACAGATAGGTCCGATATTTAGATTCGACCTCTTTCCTTTCTATTTCTATTAAGCCGGCGTCTTTAGAGGAAACTTTATATAGTTCTTCACGTTTGGCGTTGTAGAGTTCTACATTGACAAAATGAGCCAGTTCAATGTGATGGTATAGTTTCTCAATTATGGACTTACGCTCTTGTTCCGTTGTAATATGTGAAAAATACTGTTTATCCTGAATCAGCGGTTTAGACTCGGCTATGGCAAGTTCTTTGACGAAATCATCAATGTCTTCCAGCTTGACAAAAAACACCACCGTACCAAGCACAATAGACAGGACAATCCAGCCTATCAGCAGGCGCACTATCAGCTTTCTGTGTATGTTTTCTGTTGACGGCGAAGCCGAGATTGGCAGTGGTCTCATCAGGGGCGCCTCATTCCTATCACGTCTGCTAATTTCTGTCCTGCCATTAATAAAATAACCAATGTCAATACCGGCATCCTTATAAACCCTCCATTGTGCTGTTCATCATATTCTACTCTACCATTTTATGATAACAATGTGAAGAGACAATGAAGATTATAATACTTTTGGATTTAACTATTGTGCCGTTGTGAAGCGGCAGGAAAGCTTACCGTAAAGACACTTCCCTTGCCCGTTTTGCTTTCAACCGTTATTGTACCGTTTAACATGCCGGTTAATTCTTTTACTATGGAAAGTCCTATTCCCATGCCAGAGGCAGTTCCCTTTTTATAGAACCGGCTAAATATCAACTCTTGCTCCTCCTGCATTATCCCAATGCCGCTGTCTTCTACTGAAACACTGTAGCCATCGCCTATCTGTGCGCCTGATATAATAATTCCACCAGAGGTTGTGAACTTAACGGCATTAGATATCAGATTTATTAGTATCGTTGAGAGTTTCTCCCTGTCGGTTGTTATGTTTAGCGTATCTGGTACGTCAACAGACAGGGCAATGCCCTTTTGTGCCGCTGTCTGCATAAACGGCGCCGACACGCTCTGGATTAAACCGCTCAATTCTACTGCTTCACAGTTACACTTTTTCAGTACATTCTCCTCTGCCTTTACCATGTCCTCTATGCCTTTCACAAGACCAGTAAGCCTGTCTATGCCTTGATTCACGTTTCCAAGAGCCTCTGCGGGGCTGTTGACAATGTCATCTATGACGGCCTCGACATTTGCCTTCATTATTGTAAGCGGGGTTCTGAGTTCATGGGTGATGTTGGCCATCATGTGCTTTCTTAATGAATCCTCGCGCTCTAAGGCGGCGGCCATTTGATTAAAAGAAGCGGCAAGAGCGCCGACCTCATCTTTAGACTCTATATCGCACCGAACATTTAGAGCGCCTTTAGCAATTTTATCTGAGGCATATTTAAGCCGTTTAAGGGGATTTATGAGCAGCCTTGTGAATAAGAAGGCCAGGAGCACTGACCCACCGCCGGCAACTGAAAGTGAGACAAGCATAAAATATGCGCCATGCTTTTTGAACAACTCCTCCTTAATTGCGACATACCCCTGTGCAGGGCGTATCTTAATCATGCCAAAAGTTACTCCCCCTGCTGTAAGAGGATATGACAAATACTGCCCTGTGGCTTTGTTATGCTCCAGCGTGTCCATCATCCTGTGCCTCATCGAATGAGGGAGCATATCATAAACCCGCCCGGAGTCCATGATTACACTTCCAGGCGCATCAAGCACCTGTATGTCAAACCCCAGCATGGTTGCCCAGTGAACCGCCTCAAACGTGACCTTATCGTCCCACTTGCCGTCTCTAAAACTATCCTCAAAAGATGCCACGACCCAGTAGATATTTTGTTTTTGCATTGTATCAACATAGTCCGTGAAATCCATGAACACAAGCCACTTGAAGATATAGCCGGAGACCAGTGCGGTCATAATCACCACCACAAAGGCAAGATAGATTTTATTTCTCATCCTATTCTCTCAATCTTATTTCTCATCCGGCGTACCGGTAAAAACATAACCAACTCCATATACTGTTTTGATAAGCTCTGGGCGGCGGGTATCTTTTTCTATCTTCTGGCGCAGGTTCTTTATATGTGCATCAATTATCCTGTCCATACCGTCAAAGTCATAACCCTGCACAATCCCTATGAGTTGTTCCCTGTTTAGCGGCCTTTGGATATTATTAATAAAGGCCATCAGGAGTTTAAACTCCGTGGGCGTGAGCACAAGTGGCTTTTGTTCTAAGACAACCTCCCGTTTTTGCGTATCTATCAACAGCATTCCATTGTTAAAACTCACTGTGCGGGAATTATCGGTCAGAGTTTTGCGAAGACGCGCCCTGACGCGCGCAACGAGTTCCTTAGGGCTGAAGGGTTTAACAACATAGTCATCGGCGCCTGCCTGAAACCCGCCTAGTTTATCATATTCCCTATTTTTTGCCGTCAACATGATAACCGGCACATCAGAACTGCCTCTTATCATTCTGCAAATATCCTCGCCGTCCATATCGGGAAGCATCAGGTCAAGAATAACAAGGTCAGGGCAGTTCACTATCATTCTCAACCCATCGCATCCAGTTTGGGCAGTATCTACAATAAATCCATCTTTTTCTAAATACGCGGCTACGACGTCAGAGATCTTCTTTTCGTCCTCAATTATCAAAATTCTTGAAGCGTTCACCGCAATAATGTCCTCATTTATTCCTGCATAGCAGTCACTAATGGTTTTTGCACGAATGTCCTCCTTTTTTAAAACCTCGAACTACTAGTTCCAGTTTCCAAATATCCTTGTCTGTAAGAATCTTGCCGAATGAAGGCATGGGCAGTACGCCATCGGTTATAATCATATGTATTTCGCCAGGAGTGCCGCCATGT
>JAKOEO010000093.1:0-4702 GCA_022321325.1 Candidatus Magnetominusculus sp. LBB02
ACGGCCTTGCATGTCTTGTGACGCGTGGCAATATTATTTAACATCTGCGGCCTGCGCAGATCAAGATAGCGGTATTTCAGACGGTTACTCTCGGCAATCTCTATGTCCTCGGTAAGCTGAAATGGCAGCGGTTCGGCTTTATTTAATATCTCAAGCGCCTTGACATAGACCTCAACGCCGCCGGACGATATGTCGGGGTTTTCAGTGCCTTCCGGTCTCACGCGCACATCGCCCTTTATCGTGATGACATACTCGGCCCTAAGCTGATGCGCCGTCTTATGAACTTGGCCGCCATAATCGGGGCTGAACACTATCTGCGAAACTCCCGTTCTATCTCTCAAGTCGCAAAATATCAGGCCGCCGTGGTCGCGGGCTCGAAATACCCAGCCGCTCATTGTTACTTCTTTGCCTGTGTGTGTTACATCTATCTGCCCACAGCCTATATCACGGTACATGTGTCCTCCTGTCTGGTTTTACGCCAACCTCTTTGAATATTGTATGAAGCTCATCCTGTGTCATGTATGCCCATTGGCCGGGTTTCAGGTTTCCCAGCGTTATGCCGTTTATCGCTACCCGCTTTAGTTTTGCCACAGGGTGCTTGACATAGGTAAACATGCGGCGAATCTGCCGCTTTCGTCCTTCATATATAATTATCTCAAGCCATGTGTTTGAGACGGTATCCTTGCTTTTCAATCTTTTTATCTCGGCAGGCATTGTCATGCCGTCTTCAAGCCTGACGCCGCGGCGAAGTTTGTCAAGGCTGGCCTCTGTAATCTCCCCTTTTACTTTGACATGATATGTCTTGGGGATTTTCTTTGCGGGATGTAAAATGGCAAAGGCAAGGTCGCCGTCGTTTGTCAGAAGCAGCAGCCCCTCTGTGTGATAGTCAAGCCTGCCCACCGGATAAACGCGCTCTCCTATGCCGGCAAGATAATCTGCCACGGTTGCCCGGCCCTCAGGGTCGGTAAGCGTTGTGACGACCTCGTCAGGCTTGTTGAATTTGATATAGACACGCCTTTGGTTGGCCGCCTTAGGGTTTATTAGTTTGCCGTCTACTTTGATATGGTCGCGTTCAATGTCCGCCTTCATCCCAATGACGGCAGCCTTACCGTTTACGGTAACGCGTCCTTCAAGAATCATCTCCTCAGCCTTCCGCCTCGATGTAATCCCTGAAGACGCAATTATCTTCTGTAGTCTCTCTTCCATAAGAATCTGTTGAATTGCAATTGTAACATAATTTGAATTTTTTTTATTCATTATATTAATATAGGCGACGATGTCAGGTCTGATATATGTCTAAGGACAACATCTACTATGTTCTGGTCGAGCCGAAAGAAGGCGGCAACATTGGGGCTGCGGCAAGGGCTATAAAAAACATGGGTTTTAGCAATCTTGTCCTCGTAAGGCCGTGCGGCTATATGACAGAGGAAAGCCGACGCCTTGCGTACGGGGCGTTGGATGTGCTGGAAGGCTGCAGCGTCTATGACAGCTTCAGCGATGCCCTTTATGACAAGACATTTGTCGTAGGGATATCGCGGCGTTTTGGCAATAAGCGCGGAGTTCGGCTGCCTCTTGCCGACGGGGCTAAGTACGCCTTCGAGACGGCAGCGCAAAATAAGGTTGCCATTGTCTTTGGACGCGAAGACAACGGCCTCTTAAACGAGGAGATTGGTGCCTGCGGCCTGTTATTGTACATACCGGCCTCTTTGGCCCAGCCATCTCTTAATCTGGCACAGGCCGTGATGGTCGTGGCGTATGAATTAGCCCGCCTTTACGACAATGGTCAAAGCGCGGCTTCGCACGAATTGCTAAGCGGCGGGGCGTTAGAGCGACTGTACGAGCGGGTAGCAGCTATACTGCCGCTATTGGGATATGCCTATAGAGGCTCTGAGGACCTCGCAGGCGGGATAATGCGCAATATCAGGCGCCTCATTGGGCGTGTCGGCCTGACACAGTGGGAATTAAATATGCTGTACGGCATCTGTACGGCAATAGAAGAAAAAATAAAAGGAGAGCGGTGATAACAATGAAAAGAAACGTCAATTTAATCTGGTTAATTTGCATTTTATTAATAGCCACGGCGATATGCGGCGCCGAGGGGGCAACCCCTGCTTATAATGTAAACGACCCGTCTAAACTTTTATTAGGCATGGTAGGGCAGTATAAGATAACCGATAACGATACGCTTCTGGATGTGGCGCTCCACTTTGGCGTAGGATATAACGCCGTAACCGAGGCAAACAAAGATGTTGACCCCTGGGTGCCCACAGAAGGGATAACGATAACTATACCAACTCAATGGATCGTCCCTTTTGTTATGGACAACGCCATACTGATAAACCTATCAGAGATGAGATTGTATTATTTCTTCACGTCAAGTGGGCAGAGATACGTCAAGACATACCCTATAGGCATTGGAAGAGCGGGTTTTGACTCCCCTGAGGGCGTGTTTCGCGTAACAAACAAGGTCGCTAATCCCACATGGCGGCCAACAGAGCGTATGCTCAATGAAGACCCTGACCTTGAGACCCTCGTCCTCCCAGGCCCCGACAACCCGCTTGGGGATTATTGGCTTCAACTTTCCATTCCAAGTTACGGGATTCATGGTACTAATAAACCATATAGCGTGGGCAGGAGGATAAGTTCAGGCTGCATAAGACTCTACCCGGACGATATAGAAGACCTCTTCAGCTACGTGAAGGTCAACACCCCTGTAAAGATACTAAGAGAACCTGTAAAGACAACTCTGCACGAAGGCAAGGTATATATAGAGGTTCATGCCGATGGACTAAGCGCAGTGGAGTTGATGTCTATGGCCGTCAAACAGTTGAGCGGGAAGGACCTGCTTAAGTATGTCAGCCCAAAACTGCTTAAAGCGGCAACCGACAATCCAACAGGCCTTCCCACTCCAATCTCTAAAGAATAAACCCTATTCGGCCTTTTTCTCAGGCTCTGCTTTCTTTGGCTCAGCCTTTGGGGCTGCTGCCTTAGCTGCCTTAGCTGCTTTCTTTCCTTTCTTTCCCTTCTTGTGAACCTTCTTGCCAGCCTTTTTTGCCATCTTTTTGTGAGCTTTGTGGTGTCCGCTGGTCTTCTCTAATGACTTGTCGAAGCACTTTGCGCATACCGATGCGGCTCTTTCCGCTTTTTTGGCGGCGTCCTCTGCCCTGTCTGCCGCTGCGCTTGCCTTCTTGGCGGAGTCCATGGCGCTTGATGCGGCCTTCTCACACGATGCCTTTGCGTCCTCAGCTGCCTTCAACGAGTTCTGCAACAGAGCCTTATCTTCCTTCTTCAGCTCGGCCTCGCACCCAAACGCTAACAGTGATAGGGACAGAAACAATACGGCAAATACCCTCATGTCTAAACCTCCTTCTTGTTGCTATATTCCGTTTTGATAAAACGGTTACTCATTTCCGCCTGTAAATTCCTCATGCCTTTCGTACTATATTACATCTGACTCTCACAAATCAAGTATTTTCTTGTCATACCCCAAAAAAAATATTGGAAAAACACCTGCAGATATTCTATACTATCTCAATTATAAGAGTAAAGGGGTAAGGGGAATCGAATGAAGGTTCTTGTAGTAGGAGGCGGCGGCAGGGAACATGCCATTGTCTGGTCACTTTCTAAATGTAAACGCGTAGATAAGATTTATTGTTGTCCGGGCAATGCAGGGATTGCCGGGCTGGCCGAATGTATAGACAACATAGACCCGAACAATATCAAAGCGCTTGTTGACCTTGTTAAATGCGAATGGATAGACCTTACCATCGTAGGCCCTGAGGCAGCGCTTGGACTAGGGATAGTGGATTTATTTGAACGCGAGGGCCTGAAGATATTCGGACCTAATCAAAAGGCCGCCCAGCTTGAGACCAGCAAGGTATTTGCAAAAGATTTTATGAGAAGGCACGGGATTGCCACCGCTCGCTATAAGGTGTTCTCATCATACCCGGAGGCAGAGGCCTATATCCGTCTGATGGGCGCCCCCATAGTTATTAAGGCCGATGGGCTTGCAGCCGGCAAGGGGGTCGTAGTTGCACAGACATACGACGAGGCAGAGGGCGCTCTGAAAATGATTATGAAAGACAGGGTTTTTGGCGATGCCGGAAATAAAGTCATCGTAGAGCAGTGTCTGACCGGCGAAGAGGTATCTTTTATGGCCGTTACCGATGGCAAGACCATTGTCCCCGTTCCAACATCTCAAGACCACAAACGGGTCTTTGACGGCGATAAAGGGCCGAATACCGGCGGCATGGGTGCCTATAGTCCTGCCCCTCTGGTAGATAATGCCCTGCAAGCGCTTATTATGGAGACCGTCATGCGCCCAACTATAGCGCATCTTGCAAAAGAGGGCATTAAATATAAGGGCGTACTCTATGCGGGATTGATGATACATGAGGGCAGGCCCTATGTGCTTGAGTATAACTGCCGGTTTGGAGACCCCGAGGCTCAGGCAGTTCTGATGAGGCTTGGTTCTGACATTGTTGACCTCTGCCTTAGCGTTTTCGATGAGACGCTTGAGGCTGACTCGATTCAATGGAAGGCTGAGGCGTCAGTTGCCGTGGTTATTGCTTCCGGCGGTTATCCTGGCAGTTTCCAGCGTGGAAAGAAGATTACCGGCCTTGAAACGCTTCAGATGTCTGACGATGTGTATTGCTTTCACAGCGGGACGACCTTTGAAGGAGGCGAAATTGCCACCTCATCG
>JAKOEO010000093.1:4802-10427 GCA_022321325.1 Candidatus Magnetominusculus sp. LBB02
GTATTGCTTTCACAGCGGGACGACCTTTGAAGGAGGCGAAATTGCCACCTCATCGGGAAGGGCGCTCACTGTTGCGGCCCTTGGGCAAGATATCGCCAAAGCAAAGGAAAACGCCTATAGGGCAGTCGAAAAAATCCACTTCGAGGACATGCACTACAGGACAGACATTGCTGATAGGGCGCTAAAATAATTCACGAATTCCAATGGAGTTGCCATTATTTTGCACACTGCGGAGGAATGTTTTTTTGGATGACTTGATTTTACCGTTAATTTCTGATATAATGCCCGATTGTGCCTTGTGAATATTTAAGCTGACAAATAATGTGCCGATAAAGTATATAGTATGCGGGAGATTTGGCGATGAAAGAGAAGGACATATTTGAAGAGATAATAAGCATAGGGAAAAAGCGCGGCTCGTTGACCTATGACGAAATAAACGACGCCCTGCCGTCAGAGTTTTTCTCGCCGGATGAGATAGAAGACCTCATGGACCTCCTTCAGGACATGGGAGTTAAAGTAGTTGACCATGACCACGCCGCCCCGGCAGTTGAAACAGACGATGAGATAGAAGGATATGAAAAAACAGAAGACCTTGTTCAGGCGTATTTTCATTCGATGGGCGACATTTCTATTCTCAGCAAAGACGAAGAGACGGAACTTGCCAAGAGCCTTGAAGAGGGCCGGGACATTATTAAAAATATCGTCACATCGTTTTCGATTTACGGACGGTTTGAGGCCGGCCTTGACCTCAGCGATGACACCCTTATGGAGGATGAACGGGCTGAGGAGGCGCTGAAACTTACCCTTGAGCGGCTGGATGAGCTGTTTGACCAGATAACGATTTACGACAACAAGTTGAGGCCATACGGTACATTTGAAGACGTGGCGGCAATTGTTGCGGCGAAAAAATATCACAATGTTATAGACCCTGCATATCTGGAGAGCCTTTATAAAGAGGTTAAACTTGAATCCAGACGCATTGAATCCGAAATAGGCATTAAAATAGATGCCCTCAAGGCCAAATGGGAGCGTGTCTCTAAGGCAAAAGAACTGGTCAGCAAGGCAAAGAACGAACTGATTACAAGGAATCTGCGCCTTGTAGTAAACATCGCAAAAAACTATGTCGGCAGGGGCCTTCCCCTTCTGGATTTAATTCAGGAAGGCAATATCGGCCTTATGAAGGCGGTTGACAAGTTTAAGTATGAAAAAGGCTTTAAGTTTAGTACATATGCCACATGGTGGATAAGACAGGCAATCACGCGCGCGCTGATTGACCAGACAAAGACAATCCGCGTCCCTGTTCATATGATGGAGTTTTATAATCGCGTTACGAAGACCTCAAGGGAGATAACGCAGCTTTTGGGCAGAGAGCCGACTAACGAGGAAATTGCGCAGAAGCTCGAAGTGCCCCTAAGAAAGGTTGAGGAGGTCTTCAGGGCAATTCAGGACCCGATAGCCCTGCAAACGCCCGTTGGAGACGAAGACACCGAGCTTGAGGATTTTATAGGCGACAAGAACAGCCCGTCGCCGTTTTCTGATGCTGAGAAGAGCGAGGCCTCAGAATACGTGCAAAAGGTACTGCGCACATTGTCGGCCAAAGAGGAAAAGGTCATCAGGATGCGCTTTGGCATAGGGGTTGACAGAGACCATACACTTGAAGAGGTTGGCAGGCACCTGTCTATCACGCGCGAGCGCGTCAGGCAGATTGAGGCAAAGGCGCTAAGAAAGCTCAAGCACCCAAGCAGGCTGCGGGCATTGAAGATTCTGACGATTTAGCGCGGCTGAGCTTACAGGTGCGGCACTCGTGCCCGCTGTTGTCAGAAAAAACGCCAGAAAAACGGTAGTGTCTCAGTTTGGTTTTTTTATAATAACTATGCGCAATCGTATATTTTGTTCCGTTTAAAAAATACATTGTGTAATCTGGCATGTGAATACTATAATATTGTATGAATAAATTATACTTCGGGGATTGTCTTGATGTTCTGAAAAAACTTCATAATGACTACCCGCAAGGTTTTATTGACCTTGTCTATATTGACCCGCCCTTCAACTCTAAACGGAATTACAACATCCTTTTTGAATCTGCTGACCTGAAAGATACAAAGGCACAGAAAGAGGCATTTGCCGATACGTGGAGTAATATTTCTTATAAGGATACTCTCGATGAGTTAAAAGACCTGGACCTTGACCTGTTCAGATTTCTTGAAAATTTAGATATTATTCGTATATCAAAGAGCGCTGTTGCCTATCTGACGACAATGGCGATACGAATTTACTATATTCACAAGGTTCTAAAGGATACTGGCAGCTTTTATCTGCATTGTGACCCAACGATGAGCCATTATCTTAAAATCGTCTGTGACCTTATTTTTGACAATAAGAATTTCAGGAATGAAATAATATGGCGTTATAGGAAATGGCCGTCAGGAAACAGGCAATTTCAAAGGAACCATGACTGCATTCTTTTCTTTTCTAAAACGGGAAGCAATGATAGAGTATTTAATAAAGTGGATTTGATGGACAGGACAGCCTCAACATTAAAAAGATTTGGCAATCAGAAGATTGTTTCCGGCTATGATGAATTTGGAAACAGACTTCCATCCGAAATGAAAGATGAGACCTCAGAAGGAGTTGCCAGAGATGATACTTGGGACATTGGAAGAGTACCACCCGTTAAACAACTATTTCCTACTCAAAAACCTGAAGCTTTATTGTCTCGAATTATAAGAGCAAGTACGAATGAGGGTGACTTAGTCGCTGACTTTTTTTGTGGGTGCGGTACGACGGTAACAGCAGCTGAACAACTCAAAAGAAAATGGATTGGAGTTGATATTTCACATTTAGCAATCGGGTTAATTGAAAGACGCCTAAAGGATGGATATGGGGACGAAGTACGGAAAAAATATGAGATTGACGGCCTTCCAAAAGATTTAGCCTCTGCTATACAACTTGCACAAGGAGTAGAATTTGGCAGATTGAAATTTCAAGATTGGGTAATCGAAACGATGATAGGCGGCATACATAATCCAAAGAAAACTGCCGATGGGGGATGGGATGGTTATATAACCTTTGACTACGGCGGTAAAAAAGAAATAGCTTTAATCGAAGTAAAAAGTGGGAAAGTAAATGTTAACAATATGCGTGAATTTATCCATGTGGTGAGCAAACAAAAGGCTGATTTAGGCGTATTTGTCTGCTTTGCCAAACAAGTAACTAAGCCTATGCTTTTAGCCGCGAAAGAGGAAGGGTATTATCATAAAGATGACTGGCGCGATAAGTTTGATAAAATTCAGATATTAACAGTTGAAGCCTTACTAAATGGCGAAAACATTAGAATCCCACAGACACAAACATCAACATTTAAGACTGCTGAAGAGAAAGATGATGGTATTGACAACCAAAAATTATTTGAGTAAGTTTACAATCCCCTCAATATCCCATATATAGCCAGCTGCCGAAAAAAAACGGCGCTCCCGACAAAATCAGTCTTTAAAAAAGTCTGAAAGCCCATGCCGCGCGTTAATAAGCAGCTCTGGCGGCGACGGCCACTGCTCCATGATTATCATACCTTTGAAACGGCGCTCTTTCATCCTTTTTACAAACCCCCTAATGCCCAGACTGTTGGTTTGCGAAGGCCCGGTAAACAGCGTGAGGTGGCTGTCGCAGTCGCCATAGTTTTCGTGGGCGTGGATATGAATTATCGGAACAGCGTTAGATAATCTGTCAATATATCTTATAAAGTCGTTTCTCGTCTCATGGAAGATGTTGGCGTGGCCAATATCGAGGCACATGCCCACGTGTTTAGCCGCAAGGGGTTTAATCAGTGAAAATAAATAGTTAAAATCGTCCGGGCCTGTTATTGTAGTGTTTTCGATGGACAGCCTGACCTTTGCCCTTGCGGTGATTTCAATAGCCGCAGTCAAAGACTTCAAATAGTTTTCAATCCCATGCTCTGTAAAAAGATGAGTATTAATGTTGGATGCCCCAACGTCGCAGGCAAACTCCACATGCCTGTTAAACAAATCCTGAAAGCCGTCTGACAATGGGTTGGCCTCTGCCGGGCAGTGTACAGAAAGCGCAATGCCATGCCTGTGCGCCTGTTGCCTGATACGCAGCCTGTCTTCTTTGCCTGCGTCGTCTATATGCCAGCCCTGCCCCCATGGTTTTCTGTCAGAAAACCACTCAAAGGCGTCAAAACCGTTATCTATAGCAAATTGAAACGGCAGCTCGGACGGCTCTGCCGGGAAGGCGGTCTGATTGCCTATTTTAACGTTCTCTGGCATAGCAGACTTATTATAGTGGGGGGGTGCGATTTTTAGCAATCATATATGTTAGAATACCGCAAGTTGCGCAATAGGAGGTTTCAGAGCAGGCCGTGTCTGATGATGTGAGAGTTCGCTTTGCCCCAAGCCCTACAGGGTTTCTCCATATTGGAGGGGCGAGAACTGCGCTGTTTAATTACTTATTTGCAAGACGCTATAACGGCAAATTTATCCTGCGCATTGAAGACACTGACAGAAGCCGCTCCACTGACGAATATATCGGGGCCATTATAGACGGCATGAACTGGCTTAATCTTGACCATGACGAAGGGCCGTTCAGGCAGACAGACCGCACGGAGCTATACCGTCAGTATGTAAACCGTCTGCTTGATGAGGGCAGGGCATACTACTGTTACTGCTCGTCCGAGGAACTGGAATCAAAGAGAAAGCTTGCCACCGCCTCAGGCAAGCCGCCAAGATATGACGGCACATGCAGGGACTTAAAAAACCCTGTTGCAGAGATTAAACCCACTGTCAGGTTTAAGATGCCCCAGTTTGGCAGCACCACGGTTGACGATTTAATCAAGGGCAAGATTACCTATGAAAACACCGTCTTTGACGATTTCATTATCATGCGCTCAGACGACACGCCGACATACAATTTCGTTGTCGTAGTGGATGACATCGAGATGGGCATTACGCACATCATCAGAGGCGACGACCATTTAAATAACACGCCTAAGCAGATGCACATATATGAGGCGTTTGGGAAGACGCCGCCTAAGTTTGCCCATCTGCCGATGATCTTAGGGGCTGATAAGACGCGCCTTAGTAAGCGCCACGGGGCGACTTCTGTACAGGCTTATCGCGAAATGGGCTATCTGCCTGAGGCGCTGCTGAATTACCTTGTGCGGCTGGGCTGGTCTCATGCAGACCAGGAAATATTTACGAAGGCTGAATTGACAGAGAAGTTTTCGCTTGAGCATGTCGGCTCATCAGCCGCCGTGTTTAATCCGGAGAAACTACTGTGGATGAACGCCGAATATATAAAGGCCAAATCTCCGGCTGAGTTGGTCGCGCTATTAGCGCCGTTTCTCAAGGCCATTTCTCTGCCGACAGATTTTGATGTCCATTGGCTGCAAAAGGCAATTGCCACGCTTCAGGAGCGCTCTCGATCTCTCGTAGAACTGGCTAATTCCATGCGCTATTATATCGAGGAAGATGTCGTAATTGACGAAAAGGCGGCAAAGAAGTTCTTGACAACTGAGACGAAGCCCTATATCGGGGCGTTGATAGAGCGGCTTAGCGCCATAGCCGAGGGCGATTTCACGGCGAAGGAGATAGAGGCTGTCTTTATGGGGCT
>JAKOEO010000094.1 GCA_022321325.1 Candidatus Magnetominusculus sp. LBB02
TAGTGTTGCTGCCGTAGTTGTCCTCGTGTTTAAGCGTACTTAGCATCTGTGCCTCCAGCGGGGCAGGCATATCAACAAGGCGATGTACAAGGGCAGTAATTTGGCGTATTCTCTTTGTAATGCCCGAGGCCAGGACGGGCTTGAGTTTTTTGAAATGAAACCACATCTGTTGAAACTCTAAGATGCCTTTGACAGCGGTTTGCTTTTTCTCTATCTCATCTTCCTGGATGAGGGTATCTTCAAGCACAGGGGCAATACGCCCGTCTATTTCCCGATAGCCGATAGTTGTCCCAACCCCCTCTATGATAATGTCCTCAAGGACGGCTGGAGAGCGGTTTATCTTTCTGATCATGTCAAGGTTTTCCCCGCCGCCGCCAGCAAAGCCTCTGATGTCAACCCCGTTAAGTATTAGCGTCTTTGTGTTTTCTTCGCCCATAGCGACAAGGTGCGTCATTGACGCCTCGATACCGGCACATTTCAGCGCACTCTGGATATTGTTTTGTATCGTGCCCTGAAATCCAAAATCGGCCGTAACAATGCCGTCAAGCAGACCGCAGGTCTGTCTAAGATAAGCCAGCAGGAGCGCCCTGTGTCTTTTTACCATCGCATTGAGTTTCTCTTGTATGTCGTGGCGCGTAAGATAGTCAAGCAGTTTACGTTTTAGAGACCAGCACATGGCCGCACTTCCCGTATCCTGAATTAAGGTACCGCCAAAGCCTGAAAACTTCTCTAAACCTTCAGGAAGTTCAAGGAGTTCAAAGAGCCGCCCTACGGTGATATTTCTTCTGATAAAGAGAAACTCGGCCTCCCATTCATTGAAATCCTCTATGGCTGCAAAGGCCGTCGTCTGTCTCGATACGTAAAGCGGTGTTGCGGTTAAGTCATAGCCTCTGTGCCGCGCCGCATTTTCAATCATTTGCGCAAGCAACGTGCCTCCGCGCATCAGAGGAAATACCCTGTGTCTGTCCTCCTTTATGCAAACATCAACGACCCAGTCGGAAAAGGCGCTGAAAAACGGGCCTAATACCGCCGCCCCTAAGGTAAACCACGGTGTATAATCCATGTTATCGCCGGCGTTCAGTCTTGTGGCAAGTTTTCTTACCTGTGATATCTCGGGCAGCACTTCTATATAGCGCACACTTTCCCAATTTAAGATCATATCCAAATTCTTGTCATATCCATAGAGTATGTGCCTTATGCCGGCACGGTCTGCCCCGCCGCCATCAGAATAGGGATTGTCGCCGATATGTATAACCTCTGCCTTTTGTATGTGCGGGAAGCTGGACATCAATAGCTCAAACATTGCCCCTGAACCTTTATTTGCCCCAGTCTCGTTGGATATAAGCAGAAGGTCTATCCATTGCAGAGGAAATCCCGCGTTTTGCAATATTCTCTCTATATGCGCCTTACTAAGATACATATCTGTAAGAAGTGCCACCGGTTTGCCCATTGCCTTAAAATACGCGGTCAGAGACAGCATCACAGGATTCACGAAGGCGAAGTCCTCTTCCACCTGTACCTCTATGTCAAGAATCTCTTTCATGCCGCCAATGTCCTGAGGCATAGTGTTGTATATATCTGCGATGTTTTCCTCAGAGGGCGGGGTCTGTGCCCTTTTTTCCTGAAATATCCTATGCCCGCACTGCTGCCTTACGTATTGAAACTCCTTTGGATTCATGCCTGCCCTAAGCAGCATCTCTGCCCGCTTGCCGGTTTCATAAAATACATCTGTCGGGCCTAGGCATGTCCTTAGTATAAGCGTATCAAATATGTCAATGGAGAGAAGCTCTACACAGGCATGGTCGTCTCTGAGGGCAGAGAGGTATCTGTCTTTTTTCCAGAGTTCCGGGTCAATTGATATCATATAATCTCACCAGTGAAGTTAATCTGTCTAAGATAGCGGCGCATCTCTTCTTTCCTGCCAAGCGACGCTATCAGCACCGTTGTCCGGCGGTCTGTGGCGTCAGGCAGATGGGATGGGAAACAGACCGGCACGCCCATAAACTCTTTGCCCGCAAGGGCAGCATTGTTATCAATAAACAAGTCTACCTTGATACCCATACGGCTGCACATATTATAATAATTCTCGCCGCTTTTTGACGCGCCGAATATGACGACGCGCCGTGCGCGCCTTAGCCTGACATACATCAGCGCCTCCTTGTATAATGCGGATATCCTGTGTTTTGCGCCGTCTATGGATTTTTCCAGTGCGCGCAGCCCCCTGTTTTCTTTGACGTGTATTATATAATAATACATGGCGCAAACGTAAGGAATTTCCCGCAGTGGAAGGTATTTCCAGTATTTTTTTGAAAAGATAAAGGGATTTTTCCAGTCTTTGCTAAGCGGGTAGTCCCTGGATTTTGTGTCTCTGATGTGGCGGTAGCCGCCCAGAACTGTGTCAATCTTTCTGAGTTTGTATTTCAGGGCGCTCTTTAATAGAAAGTCATAGTCCATAGTGTAGTGATTTTCAACATCAAATGGCCCGATAGTCTCCTGCACCTGCCGCAGATAAAAATATCCCGTCGGGTTAAAACAGAAAATAGCAGGCCGCCACCACTGAATCATCTCGGAAAACGCCACCGAGGGGTCGTTTATCCAAGTACTGCCGTCGTCGTTTATTACCTCCACGCGGCCTACTATAAAACTCTCCCCTTCTTTAAAATATCGCAGGACGGTATTAAATGCCCCCGGCATGAAATAATCATCGGCGTTCAGATATGTTATAATCTGCCCGCTTGACATGCTAAACCCCTTGTTCATGGCGTCTGACTGCCCTTTGTCTTGCTCTGATTTCCATATAAGGTGCGGGTAGCTGTTAAGTATTTCAATGGTAGCGTCTGTTGAGCCGCCGTCAACTATGATATGCTCGAAGTTCGGGTAGTCCTGCTTTATGACGCTCTCTATCGCCTCGGCGAGGTATTTAGCCTTGTTTAAGGATGGGGTGATTATGGAGATCTTTGGGCAGTCGGCCATCAGTGCTTAGAAGTCTCGCGGGCTATGTTTTTGGCAGCTGCAAGGGCGCCGTCTTCATTGTCGGCAAGGAGTATCAGGCGCATTGGCGTTTGGCCTGCGGCCTCTCTGAGGGTCTCTAAGTCTTTATCGTTAAATTGCGTTATATCAACTATTAACGACGTATATCTCATAGATAACTTTAACAAATCAAGATGCGTTCCTTCAATTGCGTTATGGCCGCGTTGGCTGATAATCGTCGCTGTCCGTTTATCAGAGGTCAAAAATGCGGCCCCAATGCCGTGGTAATGCACTAAGGCGTCGGCTATATCGAGGAGCATGGAGAGGCCGGCTGTGTTCTGTGAAACCGCAAATAAGACGCGGTATGACGCCTCATCGAAGCCCTTCTGGTACACGCCGCTATTAATCTTTCCAATGTCCGTATCACTTTTAATCAGGGCTATCGCGTTTACAAGAGTGAACTCTAAAGAGGCCAGTTTCAGCCGCTCATAGAGGGTATTCATAAACTCAAGGTCAAGCGGGGTGTCCACTGAAATCCTGTGCCTGAGGCTATAAAAACATTCGTCGTCTATGAATGGAATTGTTTGCACGTCTGCAAATTTCTCTGGATATACGCCTCTGAGAAATGCAGGGAAATGGTGTTCGCGAAGCGGCGGCGTGTCTGAACATTGCTCTGCTCTCTGCCAAAGCCACAGGCGCGATATTACAATGCCCTCGTGAATGGGCATTGTCCCGTTGACCGGCGTAAAGGCAATGTGACCTGCGCTGGGGTTTGCTTTAAGCAGACCGACCATCGAATCTATTGTCTTTGTAGAGAGCAGCGGGCAGTCGCCGCTTGCCAGTACGCAGATAACGGCATTAAACTCCTCCGCCGCCCGTGTGAGCCTTCCAACGACATCGTCCACGCCGCCGTTATAAATGAATAGCTCAACGCCCTCTGCCAGTGCAACAGGGCGAAGTCTCTCTGTCTCAGGTTCGTTTGGGGCGCATATGACAATTTCGTCTATCTCTTTTGCCTGTTTCAGGCGGTAAATAACCCATGAGATGATGGATTTCGGCCCAACTGCCCTCAGGTGTTTCTCCGGCAGCCTTGTCGAGGTGAGGCGCACAGGTATGAAGGCCACGGTTCTGTCGAGATTATTTTGCGTCATCGAACGCCTCAGGGAGTTTGCGGCATACGGTCTTCATATCGTCCTCTGTCATAGCGGGATAGATTGGAATGCTTACCTGCCTTTGGTAGAAATCCTCCGCGGTAGGGCAGGGCGGTATACCCATCTGGCGATAGAACGGGTGGCGGGTTACCGGGATATAGTGGCACTGAAGGCCAATGCCCTGGTCTTTTAGCCGGCTAAACAGCAAGTTTTTCTGCTTTGGGTTTTTTAATCTTATGGGATAGAGGTGATAGGCGCTTTTGGCGTAGTCCCTCTCTACCGGGATGTCAAAGTGGGGATTGCCTCTGAAGGCGTTATCGTAAAATGCCGCTATCTCACGCCGCCTCTTAATGAAGTTCGGGAGTTTTAAAAGCTGAGAGAGACCAAGGGCTGCCTGAAAATCTGTCATCCTGTAATTATATCCCAGCGTCTGCATTTCATAATACCATGGGCCGTCAGGCGGGTATTGAAAATCTGCGGCTGTCTTAGTGATGCCGTGTTGGCTAAACATCCTGAGTTTTTTATAAAACCCTTTGTCGTTTGTTAAGACAGCGCCGCCTTCGCCCGTGGTGATTGATTTAACTGGATGAGTGCTGAATACGGCCATGTGGCTATAGCGGCAGGAGCCAATGCGTTCCCATCGCCCATCTGCCATGTGCATTGCCCCAAGGGCGTGGCAGGCGTCTTCGACAACGATAAGGCCGTCTCTTGAGGCAGCCTCGTAGAGCGTTTTGCCGTCATATGGATGGCCTGCATAGTCAACGGCTGATATGAGTCTGGTTTTAGGAGTAATCAGGTTTAAGGCCGCTTGCGAGTCTATGTTTCCTGTGTCCGGCTCAATGTCGGCAAAGACCGGCCTGGCCCCTAAATAAAGCCCTGCATTGGCCGTAGCGGCAAATGTCATCGCGGTTGTGATAAACTCATCCCCTCTGCCAAGACCTGCTGCATAATATGCCCCGTGAAGGGCGGCAGTGCCGGAGCTGAAGACCACCGCATATGAAGCGCCGCAATATTGAGCCAACGCCTCTTCAAATTCATGTGGCTTTGGTCCTTGGGTTATCCAGCCGCTTCTGAGAGTCTTTACTACCTCGGCGATATCCTCTTCGTCAATATAGTGCCTGCCGTATGGTATCATCTTGCGGCTATTGGAATTCCTTCAGCGTCTCTTTCATCTCATTGACGGTGAGCCAGTGGGTATTGGTATCGCTTCTGTATGTGAATTCCTCGGTAAGCCGCCTGCACTTCTTGCATTTTGGGATTATAACAGGTTCAAAATTCAAGCGTGAAAACAGGACGAATAACTCTATGCCGTTGGAATTGTACTCGAAGGCCGTTCTGGACTCATCGCTGGAGATTAGGGTCTCGTGTATCTTTTCCCCCGGCCTAACCCCAACAATCCTGTAGCGGCAGTCATCGGCAATCGCCCGTACAAGGTCAACTACCCTCATGCTTGGTATCTTGGGGACAAATACCTCCCCGCCGGTTGATAAGTAAAATGAGTTGTTTACGAACTCCACAGACTCATTGATGGTCATCCAGAACCTTGTCATTCTCTCGTCGGTTACCGGCAGTTCTTTAATCCCTCTGCGGTACATATCAATGAACATAGGGATGACGCTGCCGCGGCTGCCTGCCACGTTTCCATACCTGACCACAGAAAACCTTGTCTCTTTCGTGCCTACATATGAGCTTGCGGCTATGAATATCTTCTCCATTGCGAGCTTCGTAGCCCCGTATAGATTAACCGGACTTACGGCCTTGTCCGTGGAGAGCGCTATGACCTTCTTTACGCCGTTATCAATGGCCGCCTCAACGATGTTCTGCGCCCCTATGATGTTCGTCTTTACGACTTCAAATGGATTGTACTCGGCGGCAAGCACATGCTTCAGCGCAGCGGCGTGCACGACATAGTCAACGCCGTTAAATGCCCTGAAAAGACGTTCGCGGTCTCTGATATCGCCTAAGAAGTATCTGATAGGATACTGCGACGGCGGCAGCTGTATAGACATCTCATGCTGCTTAAATTCGTCGCGGCTGAATATGATTAATTTCTTTACCTTATAGTTAGCAAACATATAAGACGCAAACCTTCTGCCAAACGACCCTGTCCCGCCAGTTATCAGCACTACCTTATCATCGAACATGAGTTATCTTCCTTCAGGTATCCACATTTTTTTGTGTTAATCATATTTTTTGCCTTCGTATCATTATACACAAAACATTCAATTCTTTGTAAGTGGTTTAAGAAATGGCAAAGGACTATCTTCCATGCCTGCCTCTGCAATGCAGGCATGGCTGCCCAGCCCGGCGTATAATTACTGGCAGATTGTCTTAGCGATGGCCTTCACTTCGTTAAGCATTTCGGCGCGCGCTGTGTCTGTGATATATGGAATGGAGGTAAAGAAGATGTGTTTCAGGACTTCAAGCCCGCAAAATCTGTAGATGCCGTCGTCAGAGGTTTGAAGTATACTGTTAAACATCCCGCTTTTATTGTACATATCCTCAGGGCTGCCGGTTGTATTGATTATCAATACCTTTTTGCCTTTTAGAAGACCTGTAATGCCTGCCTCGTCTATCATATAGGCAAAACCTAAGGAGAAAACCCTGTCTATGTAACCTTTGAATATTGCGGGAAGCCCCGTCCACCAAACCGGATGGATGAGCGTGATGACATCCGCCCACGCGATGTGTTCCTGCTCGGCTTTAACATCAGGGGCAGCGCCCCCCTTGTGAATAAACTCAAAATCAGACGGTTTTAGAATGGGGTCAAAACCTATAGCATACAGGTCGCGGACTTTGACGTCCTGCCCAAGGGCCCTCAACTGCCCTTCGAGTGCCTCCATTATGGCGTGATTAAAACTCTTAGGATTTGGATGTGAGTAAACAATCAGATGTTTCATGCAGCGCCTCCTTAAACCTTGATATTCTAATATATACTTACGTCATGCTTAAAATCAATGCTCAAGGCATTCAACCTTGACTAAATCCACAATTAATGTTACCATGCAAAGAGGTATCGCGCGATGAGAAAAGATGACGGCACCGTTGACTTAGAGCAGGACTTTTATGATTCCTTTGAAAAGGAACAGATGCTTGCCTATTTTGATTTTGTCTTTCCGGATAGCGGGACTTTGCCGGGGCTGTGCAAGATATCGAGGCCGAAAGAGGGGCGAACCACTTACTTCTCGGCAATTTTTATCATAGACACCCCTACTGAAGACGCCTTTAACGAGGTATCCTCATACGCAAAAAAAATAAACTGGGACAACTTCAAAAACTACCTGCCAGGCTTTAACAGCGCAATGTCAATGCCATATGCGGCAACTAAGACAGGGCTTTACATTCTTGAAGCAGATATTTATATTGACACGCCGATAGATATACCTAAACAGTTTGTCCTCCACAAGCTATACCCGGCTGTTGAAAAGGTAACAGGATTGAAGACTGGCAAGTTGGTCTTCTGGGACGATATACGTGATGGCAGCAGTGGCAAAGAAGCCGCCGCTGAGACGCAGTTGTCATTTTTTCAAAAGATAAAGGGGTTAATATCTTAAAGTGTAACTTTAGGAAGCATGGCTCTTATGTATGATAAATATAATATTATGGACGTAGATGTTCTTCGTTCAAAGAGGGTTCTGTTAATCTCTGCGATTGTCTTTACTATAATTCTGACTGCGCAGCCTGCAGGCGCATCAGACCTTGTTGGGCAGCCAGCCCCGGACTTTACGCTGCAATCCACTGACGGAAGCGATGTAGCCCTGTCTTCCTACAAGGGAAAGGTCATACTGCTTAATTTTTGGGCGACATGGTGTACGCCATGCAGGGACGAGATGCCCTCGATGAACAAGCTGTATATGAAATATAAGGACAAGGGCCTTGTCATTATTGCCGTCTCCACAGATGATTCCATAAAGGCGGTGGAGAGATTCCTTAGTACATGCCATGTGGATTTCCCGGTGCTTATTGACCACGGCATGAAGGTATCGAAGAGGCAATACCGTATCAATGCCCAGCCTGCTACATTTTTAATCGGCAAAGACGGCAAGGTAATTAACAGGTATTTTGGAGGTATCAACTGGCTGGACGATACTATTCAAAAAGAAATAGCAGCGCTGTTGCCCGGCTTATGAAATCAAAGCTCTTGACTGTCTCCGCTATCATAGCCGTCCTGGCCATTGTCCTGATACTACGACCGGCATTGACCGCAACCCCGCGTATATACAAGAAATCGGAAATCCTCATGGACACGGTAATAACGCTGACTGTAGTATCAAACTCTGAGAAAAAGGCGGGCGAGGCAATTGACACGGCGTTTAAGTACCTGAGGCAGTATGAGAAGATGTTGAGTTTTTTCGATGCTTCAAGCGAGGTTTCGGCTATTAATAAGAATGCCGGTATCAAACCGGTTAAAGTCTCAAGTGATACTTACGAATTAACGAAGAAAGCTATAGAATATGCAGCTTTATCTGGCGGGGCTTTTGACCCAGCTATCGGGCCTGCTATGGTACTTTGGGATTTTAAGAATAAGAAGAGGCCGACTATCGAAGAGTTGAAGGAAGTCCTCCCGCTGCTTGACTTTACGCACATCGCACTTAACGACAACGACTCCTCTGTCATGTTGAAGGACAATGGGATGCTGCTTGACCTTGGCGGCATAGCAAAGGGATATGCGGCTGATAAGACGGTGGCTCTGCTTAAAAATATTGGCATTACAGCCGGTATTGCGGCGATGGCCGGAGACATAAGGGTATGGGGGCAAAGACCTGACGGCAGCCCATGGCGCGTAGGCATACGGTCGCCTCGCGGCTCAAACGATGACCTTGCCGGCGTTTTATCGCTAAAAGACATGGCCGTCTCAACATCAGGCGATTACGAACGTTTTTTTATTGAAGACGGCGTAAGGTACCATCATCTGATAGTGCCCTCAACGGGTATGCCTGCCAGAGACTTTCAAAGCGTTACTGTGGTAAATCCAAAAGGAGAGGTTACAGACGCCCTGTCAACCGCGGTTTTTGTAATGGGAAAGGAAAAGGCGCTTAGGTTTCTTCAAAAGACGAATCTTATGGCCTATCTGATTTATTCAGACGGCAGTACGTTTATATCGGAGAATTTACGGGCGATGCTTGAAGATCACTGAACTTATCGGCTATACCACCCTGTTTGACAGGGTCTTACTGGTGTTCCTGTTTTGTGTAACGGGGGCATCTATCGTATTAGTGCCGGTCTATCTGCCCCACGGCGGGCAAGTCAGGATAGAGGTGGACAATAAGCTCCTATACAAGCTTTCCCTGAGCGAAGACAAGATAATTCCAATTGGCGGCCTTACAGTTCAGATAAAGGGCGGGAAGGTGCGCGTGGCAGATTCAGACTGCCCCGGCAAGGTATGCGTTAAACAGGGCTGGATTGACAGCGGCGCAATAATCTGCCTGCCGAACAGGGTAGCAATCACAGTTGAGGGAGCCGCCCCGGCGGCTAAGGGCGTGGATGCAACAACGTGACAAATACCGGCTGGCGCTGCTAGCTGCCTGTGCCATAGCCCTGCACGGGTTTGAGCGCCTGATACCGGCGCCAATCCCGTGGCTGAGATTTGGATTTGCAAACATTATAACCCTGATAACGCTTAGCTTTTACGGCTTTAACGCCGCCCTTACAATAACGCTGATACGCATACTGATAGGGTCAATGTTAATTGGGACATTCTTAGGGCCGCCCTTTGTGATGAGCCTTGCGGGCGGGCTCTTTAGCATAGCGGCAATGTGGGCTGCCACCCGGCTTCGCCTGTTCGGCCCGCTTGGCCTAAGCCTGATAGGGGCGCTTTTTCACAATCTTGGACAGCTCCTGGCGGGTTATGCTATTTTCATCCAAAACCTTTATTCAATCTTAATATTAGCCCCCGTCATTCTCTTTATCGGTACGCTGACAGGGGTACTCAACGGCCTTGCCGTTATTTTTACGATGGAGCACTTGAAAAAAATGCCTGATAATGTACAGAATAACAGATGACTGTCAAATGCCCAATATGTGCTAAAGAGACTAGTTACACGGGGAATCCATATCGGCCATTCTGCTGCCAAAGGTGCAAAACAGCGGACCTGGCCGCATGGGCAATGGAACAGTATAAAATCCCATTTAAAAACAGCGAAACAACTAACGTAGACAAGGAGGTATTGGAATGTTAAAAATATCAATAGC
>JAKOEO010000095.1:0-1905 GCA_022321325.1 Candidatus Magnetominusculus sp. LBB02
GTACGCTTATAAGCTGCGCCATAATTGAAAGCGCCCCATAGGATTTGCCGCCGGGTGCTGAGGCAAGCCGCAGAGCAAGCTCTTTTTGAACCATAAGGGTCATGCCGCCAAGGGTTTGTCTTTCCTCAAACAGCCGAAATATCAGCGGCGTTGTTATGTAGTAGGGTATATTTGCGACAACTTTAAACATGCCCACAGACCTATAATCGAACTTGAGCGCATCGGCATGGACAAGCTCAAGGTTTGCCGCGCCTATGAAGCGCTCTCTAAGCCTGTCATAGAGGTTTCCATCCAGCTCTATAGCAATGACCCTGGCCGCCCTGTCTAATAGTTTTTTTGTAAGAGAGCCGGGGCCAGGGCCTATTTCCACTACGACATCGCAAGGGGAAATGTCTGCCGCGGCTACGATTTCATTGACAATCGCATCGTCATAGAGGAAATGCTGTCCTAATCTTCGCTTTTTCACAAGGCCTTCGGTATTATAGCGGATTGCCCGATGGCTTGGTATAGAATATTTAAATGCCGTCAAAAAATATTTTTAAAATTTTTTAAAATAGGCCTAAAGTTTATTCAAATACTGCCGATAAGAGAAGTGAACACTTTTACAAGCAGTCAAAAAGAGGAGGTATTTGTTATGGCTATCCATCATGTAACTACGTATACGCAACAGTCTCCAAACACTGGCACGGCTACATATAAGGCCAACAAGACTCAGCAGCAGGGCGGCGGCCAGAACCCTGCCGACAACAATGCCGTTACAGGCGCAGGGTCAACGGGACAACAACCGCCGGCCTATAGCCTTACGCTTTCGCAGGAGGCAAAGGACGCGGCAAACGCAACCCAGAACAACGCGGCAGGTCAGGTGAATCAGCAGAGTCCGGTTCAGAATCTTACTAAGGGCACTGAGCTTAACAGCAAGAATCCCAAGACATACGAGTCGTCATTGCTACAGACTGTATAGCCGTACCATGACTTACGGCGGGCTTGTGCAAGATGCACAGTTGAGTCAATTATAGAAAAGGAGATACACAAATGGATATCGCAGGATTAGGTGTTAATGCTCAAACAGCCGGCTCTTTGAACGCGCAGGCTAAGCAGCAGACCTATGCGCAACCTGCATCCCAGCCACAATCATACCAGACGGCCGAAACGCCGGCTAAGACATCGGGCGGCCTTGGCAATAACAATTCCGTGAAGGTTATGATTACAAACGCGGGAAAGGACATGCTCAATAGCGCTCAGCAGAATGCTAATAAAGATGCCGGAGTGGACATACCCAATAAAGTAGCAAACCTGGCTCAGGGCAATCATACTCAATCGGCGGCTCAGTCAGGCAAAGAGGCTAACGATAAGAATAGGCCTAGCACGCCCACTCCAGCCGAGAGTGCATTGTTTAGCAATTCTGCCTATTATTCCGTCGAGAAAAATGAAACGGATAATACGCAGAGCGTGGTAGTGAAGATTGTGGATGCAAATGGGAATGTTGTCAGGCAGATACCGCCTGAGGATTTGCTGAAGAGCGCGTCGGAGTTAAATATCACGCCAAATAACTTATTTCATGCGCTGACATAAGGGGAGCGAATAAGTTCCCCTTATGCCGTTTTGTCGGGCGTGGACGCTGGCTCTGTGCCGCAAGGCCGGTAGGGTTATTTTAAGCGGGCCACAGTCTAACCAAAAAAAAACAATTATAGCGACTTCACACAGGGTTTTCTGTTACAATAGGCAGATGAAAGACGAATCAGAGAAGGCCGTTGAGTTGTCAGAAGCAATTGGCGAGATTCAGAACAACGTCCGCCGCGTTGTGGGCCAGCAGGACCTGCTTACCGCAATTTTGGACATCATTGGCGCCCTTGTCCTGATACTTGATAAACATGGCCGCGTAATTTACTTCAATCGAACCTGTGA
>JAKOEO010000095.1:1915-3460 GCA_022321325.1 Candidatus Magnetominusculus sp. LBB02
TTGTCCTGATACTTGATAAACATGGCCGCGTAATTTACTTCAATCGAACCTGTGAACAGACGTCAGGCTATGCCTTTGATGAGATCAAGGGGCGGTGTCTATGGGATTTTCTAACAAGGGAAGAGGATGTGGAATCCCTGAAGGTAAATTTTGAAAGAATTATCAAGGGAGATTACTCTGCCGCCTATGAGAATTTCTGGAACAGCAAAGATGGCTCCGAACACTTGATTGCCTGGTCGAACACGGCCTTAATAAACGAACAGTCTGAGGTCACTTATGTAGTGGCCACCGGGATTGACATTACAGAGAGGAAACTCACAGAACAGCGCCTTCAGTATCTCTCTCATTTCGACTCCCTTACCGATTTGCCGAACAGGACACTATTCTATGACCGTCTGAGCCATGTGCTGGGGCACTCCAGAAGGTATAACCAGATGTTTGCCTTGTTGTTTTTAGATCTCGACGGCTTTAAATTTATCAATAATTCTTTGGGGCATGATATGGGCGACCTGCTTTTAAAGATGGTTGCGGCCAGGCTTCCTAAGTGCGTCAGGGAATCAGACACGGTAGCCCACGCCGGTGCGGATGAGTTTGTCATAATCCTTCCTATGTTAGAAAAGGTGCAGGAGGTCTCACTGGTTGCCGAGAAGATACTGGAGGCGTTTTCAACCCCGTTTCATCTTGACACACACGAATGTTTTGTGGGGCTTAGCATTGGTGTAAGTGTCTATCCCTGCGATGGCGACGACATAGACTCACTGCTTAAAAACTCAGACATTGCCATGTATCAGGCAAAGGCCAAAGGGGGCAATACCTACCAGTTCTATAACTCTGATATGAATTCCCGCGTGTTGAGGCGTTTGCAGCTCGAAAATAATATGCGCAAGGCCCTCGAAAAGAATGAGTTTGTTCTTTACTATCAACCTAAAATTGACCTCAAGACATGGCGGATTTCAGGGGTTGAGGCGCTGATAAGGTGGTTAAACCCGCAGCTTGGTATGATTTCGCCGGTGGAATTTATCCCCTTGGCAGAGGAGACAGGGATTATCATCGCCATTGGCGAATGGGTACTGAGGACTGCCTGCACCCTGGCCAAACAATGGCAGGAACGAGGGCATAATGGGATTGTCATGTCGGTGAATCTCTCTGCCAGGCAGTTTAAGTCAAAAAATCTTGTCTCGTCCATACAGGACATTCTAAAGGAGACAGGCCTGCCGCCGGAATCTCTTGAGCTTGAACTTACTGAAACCGTAGTCATGGACGACGCCGAGGCGGCTATCAAGATACTAAGAGAAATAAAGAGCATGGGCATTCACATAGCTATTGACGATTTCGGCATTGGCTACTCTTCGTTGAGCTATTTAAAACGCTTTCCGATAGACTGCCTGAAGATAGACCGGTCATTTGTCAGCGATATAACAACCGACTCAGACGACGCTGCAATTGCTACGGCGATTATAGCGATGTCTCACAGCCTGAAGCTGAAGGTTATAGCCGAAGGGGTAGAGACTAACGGCCAACTGGAGTTTCTCAGCACCCTTGATT
>JAKOEO010000095.1:3470-5148 GCA_022321325.1 Candidatus Magnetominusculus sp. LBB02
ATAGCCGAAGGGGTAGAGACTAACGGCCAACTGGAGTTTCTCAGCACCCTTGATTGCGATGAGGCACAGGGATATCATTTTTCCAAACCCCTGCCTGTTGCGGACATTGAAACATATATTGCAAACCAAAAGATTAAACCTGCCGGTTGATGGAAATCCAAATAACTGTAGGGCCGGCATGTTTGTATGAGCAGCGTCTAAGAGAACTTATTGACCAGGGCGTTACCGCAGTAAGGCTCAATATGTCATATACAAATAAGGAGACCATCATCAGCACAGTATCGCTGATAAAGAAGGTTGCCCCGCGCGTAAAAATCGGCGCTGACATCAAGGGCAGAAAACTCCGCATCGGCGCTCTGCCACTTGATAAGTTAGAGTTAAAAGCCGGTCAGACCCTCACGCTTTACCTGACAGACGGTGCGAAAGCCGCCCATGGCTGCGCATATGTCAATTATCCTCTAAACCGCACGCTCAATGCCGGGGCAGTAATATTGCTTGACGACGGGGCTATAACGCTTACCGTAATCGAGGCAAAAGAAGGGCAGTGCCTCTGCCGCGTTGAGACAGACGCGGTGCTGACCTCAGGCTGCGGTCTAAACACGCCTGGCTTTCCTATCGAGCTTCCCCCGCTTAGCGCAAAAGACTATGCAGACATCGAAATTCTGTCGGAGCTGCCGATTGACTTTGTCTATTTATCGTATGTCGAAAGGGCAGAGGACATAGCGATACTAAAGGAAGCCCTGCGTCGGCACAAGATGAGCGAAGAGGTCATGGCAAAGGTGGAACTTGCCGAGGCAGTTAGAAATCTTGACGATATATGCGCTGTGTCAGACTCTATCTGCATAGCTCGCGGAGATTTGGGTGTCGAGGTTGACCTGCCGCAAATCCCCTACGTGCAAAGAGACATTGTAAAGACAGCAAAAAAATATGGCAGACCGGTGCTGCTTGCCGGAGAGCTTATGTTGTCGCTTGTTAACAGGCACAAACCCTACAGGGCCGAGCTTACTGATATCATAAACGCCCTTGAGCAGGGTGTGGATGGCTTTATTCTATCCGATGAGACGGCAATAGGGATTGATCCTGCAAATGCCGTAAGACATCTGACTGCCTTAATTGGCGAGTTCAACCGGCGCTCTGGCTTATGACAAGCTATAACGCAAATGCTAATGTTTATAAAATAGAAAAAGGCAAGGACTCGAAAATCCTTGCCTTTTTCTTGTGTCATATCGAGAGATTTAGTGCTTCTCGTCTTTCTTCTCGTCTTTCTTCTCGTCTTTCTTAGCGTCTTTCTTAGCATCGGCCTTAGGGGCAGGGGAAGGGGAAGCGGCGGCCTTGTCTTCTGCAAATACTGCGCTGGTCATTGAAAGTGCGAAAAGTGCTGCTACTAATACAGTCATCAGTTTCTTCATGTTGGTCTCCTTTGTTGAGTCTAGTTAATGTCAGTATAATTACTGAGCTGGTTTTTCCTCGGCAACTTTCGCTGCTTTCTTGTGCTTCTTGCTCTTCTTATGCTTTTTGGCCTTCTTCGTCGCTGCTGCGTCGTCAGCCTTAGGGGCTTCAACCGCAGGGGCGCCGGCTGCAGGGGCGTCGGCCGCAAATGACACGGCGCTAAACGATACCAGCATTGCCAAGCAGAACATCAGTGCAAAAATTTTCTTCATAAGTTACACCTCCTTTA
>JAKOEO010000095.1:5158-9473 GCA_022321325.1 Candidatus Magnetominusculus sp. LBB02
ATTGCCAAGCAGAACATCAGTGCAAAAATTTTCTTCATAAGTTACACCTCCTTTAGAATTATTTATATTTGTTACACTTTCTGTAGCGCTTTACCTGTCATTATATATCGCTGCAATCATCGTGCCAGTGTTTAGAGGCTGACTTTGCAGGCATTGATAATTGCGAGATGTGAAATGCTATCCTCATTTAGTGAGCCATACCCCCATATGAGGAACTATGCGATGCCATAAGAGAATGGGGATGCGCGCCATTGCTGCCCATGCTGGCGGTAATTGACGACATACAACTTCACTGACTCTGAAATATTCTTGTAAACCAAGGCTGAAAGCCAGTTTACACAATATTCAACCGCCTTAGTTTCATGGCATTATTGCATATGCGTTTCTGGGTTCATATGTGAAGATGCGGATTCGACGACGGGTTTCTCTTTCGGCTTAGCGTAAATGACAAGCTGCTTACCACTATTTATCCTGATACGGAGTATGAATGGGAAATAAAAGATATATTTGAGCGAACGGGAATTGTAGATAGGAAAAGGCAATGCTATGAGGAGCTTTTGGTTGCATGGATTTCTCCTCAGAAAGAAATATACAAGCGAATTAAAAAAACCAATGCGCGCGTAGAGTGCGGCGGCCATTCTAACAATTATATCCTGTTTTGTGAGATGAGGTGATATTGACAATGGGGACATATTGGCAATGCCCCCATTGTTATACTTATGCCGATTCTACTTGTTTTTCGTATATCAGAAGAGGTTTTGCATTATTAACTATAGTCTCTTCGCTTATGATGCACTCTTTGATTCCATTTTGAGATGGAATTTCATACATCACGTCAAGCATGACCTCTTCAAGTATTGATCTGAGGCCGCGCGCCCCGGTCTTTCTTGTGATTGCCTTTTTCGCTATCGCGCGCAGGGCGTTGTCCGTAAATTTCAACCTTACGTTGTCGAAATGAAGGAGTTTTTCATACTGCTTGGTAAGCGCGTTTTTCGGCTCTACGAGGATCTGCACAAGGGCCTCTTCGTTGAGCGCCTCAAGCGTGGCTATCACTGGCAGCCTGCCTACCAGTTCTGGAATCAGCCCATACTTGGTCAGGTCTTCCGGGCTTACCATCGTGAGAATCTTCTCTTTCTTTTTCTTGCTGTACAGCTCCGCCCCAAAACCTACGGTCTTTTTGCCTATGCGCTGCTCAATTATATCATCGAGGCCGTTAAACGCGCCTCCACAGATAAACAAAATGTTCGTAGTATCAACCTGCAGGTATTCCTGATGGGGGTGCTTTCTGCCTCCCTGCGGCGGTACGTTTGCTATAGTGCCCTCTATGATTTTCAACAGGGCCTGCTGAACGCCCTCCCCTGATACGTCGCGCGTTATGGATGGATTGTCGGACTTCCTGCTTATCTTATCTATCTCGTCTATATAGACTATCCCCTTTTGCGCCCTTTCGATGTCAAAATTCGCCGCCTGAAGGAGTTTCAATATAATATTCTCTACGTCTTCGCCTACGTAGCCGGCCTCTGTCAGGGTGGTGGCGTCGGCAATGGTAAACGGGACGTCAAGATAGCGCGCCAGCGTCTGGGCAAGCAGCGTCTTACCGGTGCCTGTCGGGCCTGCAAGCAGTATATTGCTCTTTTGCAGCTCAACATCTGTTTCTCTTTGTCTGTATATTCGCTTGTAGTGATTGTGCACAGCGACAGAGATTATCTTTTTGGCTATGTCCTGGCCTATGACATAATCATTCAGAAAGGCATGTATCTTCACCGGGGCCGCAACGCCGCCATGACCTTTCTGCGTAAAGGAGACCTTCATATCCTCTGCGATTATATCGTTACATAAGTCTACGCACTCGTCACAAATATACACCGAGGGGCCGGCTATTAACTTCTTCACTTCCCCCTGCTGTTTGCCACAGAATGAACATTTCAACTGTTCATCTTTCTTTTTCGCCATTATCTATCTCTCCATGTTAATCTATTTACCACCTGTTGCTGCCCGTTGCCGACTGATTGACTGTAATAGAGCAGCCATGCTTATATTATAGCACGATTGCCTAAGTTATTTATCAACAGTCTTTATGGTTGCAATAACCTCGTCAACCAGACCGTAGTCTTTAGCCTCTTCTGCGGACATGAAGTAGTCTCTGTCTGTATCTGCATGGATTTTATCCATATCCTGGCCTGTATGGCGGGAGAGTATCTTATTGAGAGTTGTCTTCATTTTCAGCATCTCCCGTGCGTGGATCTCCACGTCAGTGGCCTGCCCGCTAAAGCCTCCCATAGGCTGGTGAATCAAAATCCTTGAGTTAGGAAGAGCAAATCTCTTACCATGCGCCCCGGCACACAGAAGCAGCGCCCCCATCGAAGCGGCCTGCCCCGTGCAGTAAGTCGCTATGTCGCACCGCACGTACTGCATTGTATCATATATGGCAAGCCCGGAGGTTACAAGCCCGCCCGGCGAGTTTATATATAGGTGAATGTCTTTTTCAGGGTCTTCGGTCTGCAAAAACAACATCTGCGCTATAATGCTATTGGCAACGTTGTCGTCAACTGCCGTGCCCAGAAATACTATCCTGTCTTTCAGCAGCCTTGAATATATGTCATACGCGCGCTCTGTCCTTCCAGTCTGCTCTATTACCATGGGGATAAATGTCATTGAGTGGCCTCCTTTTTCACTACAGCCGCCTTAGCGTATATTGCATCAACTACCTTCTCTCTGAATAGCGAGTATCTAAGGCTCTCAAGGGCGCCCTCCTGGGTATTATAGTACTGAAGCAGTGCCTCAGGCGCCATTGACGACGAATAGGCCATTGATATAAGACGTTCTTTCATGTCTTCCTCTGTAACCTTTACCGCCTCTTTCTCTCCTATTATATCGAGAAGCACCATGATTTTTACGTTTCTCTCTGCATCTTCTTTGAACTTCGCCTTTATATCATCCTCAGAGGTGTCTTTATACGCGTCAAGCTCCCTGGCGTGGTGAACTATGCTTTCTATCTCTTGCTTCAGGGCGGTTTCGGGAAGGTCAAACTGATATTTGTCGGCAAGCGTCTTTATCATCTCCCCTTTTTCAGCTTTGAGCGCCTTGTCTTTTCTCATCTGAAGAAGGGTCTTCTTGATATGCTCCCGTAACTCTTCAAGGCCGTCAAACCCCACATCCTTGGCAAACTCATCGTCAATGGGCGGAAGCTGAAGCGCCTTAATGTCCTTTATAGTAATCTGAAAATTCACGCTCTTGCCGCTATACTGCGCGTTCAGGTGCTCGGCTGGGAACTCGGCATTGGCCTCCACGGTGTCGCCCTTGCCTTTGCCGATTATATTCGTGTAAAAACTCTCAGGAAATGCCTCAGAGCCGACCTTTATAAACTGGTCTTTCTTTGGCTCGTCATCAGCCGATGAGCTATAGTCAAGCACGACAAGGTCATCCATCTCCACCGGCCTGTCAGAGACCGGGGAATATACGGCCTTTGACATGGCAAGCCTGTTTAGCTGGTTTTGCACCTCGTCATCGGCAAGCTCTACGTTAATCTCGTTAACCGGCAGCCCTTCATAGACCAAATCAGCGACCCTTGGGCGAACCTCAACGGCGCAGACCATTCTCAACGATCCCTTGGTCTTATAGTCCTGGGACTCTATGACAGGCGGCAGGAGCGGGGTCAGGTCGGCAGCCTTAACGGCGTCCTTATAGTACTGCGGTATCAGCTTTTCCAGCACGTTGTTCTCCGCATCTTTTCTGAATCGCTTTTCAACTAAAGACATGGGGGCCTTGCCCTGCCTGAAGCCGGGGATTCTTGTCCTATCCCTAACCTCGGTTAAGGCCTTTTGAATCTCTCCCTCTATCTCAATGGCTGAGGCCTCGATGATTATCCTTTTTTTTGTGGCTGTAATATCCTCTATGACGCTGTTCATACATCCTCCTCAAGGGTTATCGCTGTTGCGTATGTCTAATGTAAAATATTGGGACAGTTTTGTCAATCTTACGGGCGGTTATATCAGGGCAAACGCCGACGGGATGAGATATAATCCGGCCTTTTCTGCCGCTTTAAGCAAGCCGTCAAAAAAACTAAAGCCACAAAATCCTCGTAGAACAAGGCCAGATGCCGGTCTTTGCGATTTCGGACTATGCTTGATTGCAAAATATTATATGCAGTATTTTGTTGAATTAACGCTATAAAAAATAATAATGCTCAATATCAATAGGTTACATCATTTTCGATAGCTACAAAATTGTCGCTGACCTACAAAATTGTCGCATTTTTTCAAAAATTGCCCAAAAACGCCCTTTTTTCAAAATCATGCGAATAGGAGATCGGCTT
>JAKOEO010000096.1 GCA_022321325.1 Candidatus Magnetominusculus sp. LBB02
GCCTCGGCAATATCTGCCTTTAAGGCGGTAAAAGGTCGGCATTGGCTTATCTTTCTTGTGTGTTGCGCCATATGCGCAGCGCCTCCTCTGATTACGCTTGGCCAGGGAGGCCAAATCGTCAGAACGACAATTGGTAGCGGTTTTTATTATGACATTGGTCGTATGACTGGCGGCAATCCACTGATATTTTTTGGCAGCTCAATGATTCCTGAGACTGGAGTAACTCTCTGGCGACAAACGCTTTCTAAGATTGTCAGCAGGGATTTACAGCATATGGAATACACATATATGGGCACTATAACGTTTGCGTTTATGCTTTGGGGTTTTGTCTTTAGCCCTTCAAAATGGAAGAATAAGACCCTGCTTTTGTTCGTCTTATTTTCAGTAGTCTTTAGCCTGTCTGCATACAGCCCTCTGTTTCAGCTCATCCTGAATGTTGTATTGCCTTTGCATACTGTCAGCCACTACCCTGAATTATATAAATGCGGCGGTTTTATAATAGTATTGTTAGGGGCTGCGATAGGATTTGAAGAGTTTATCCACAGACCCAATAATTGGATGGTTGTATTTTATTTGCTTACAGGCATTGTTTCTATAATGCTCTATTTTAATTTTAATCCTGGCCGCATAGGCATTCATACCGGTATTTATTTTATCCTTCTGCTTATTAACGTCTGCATATTTGCGTCCATCAGATATCAAGGCGCCACGAAAATGCTCATAGGCATTCTTCTATTTATAACTTTTGCCGATGTATCCACGTTTGTCCAGTTGCATATGAAAAATCACGTTCAACTGCAAAAGCGCACTTATGATGTTGACAGCCAGAATGACAATAAGGTCGGCTTATTTTACCCTTCGCCAAATGAGTATGCCATTACTATGATGACCTTGAAGTCTTACACGGAGTTGGAAAGAAAAAATATTGACCCATCCCATCTGCCTGAATTTGTTATGGCAAGCGCCTATCATATTACAGATAATGTTACGGCGGCAGACATGGCCATGCTAGAGGCAAACAGTTCTATCCCTCTAAACAGGGACGGCATTACTGAACAAGAGATAACTGCCAGCCGCAATAGGCTTCAAAAGATGCCCGATGACAACTTAGACCCGGACGCGGTTTTCATCTCTACTACATATAACACCAAATCCATTAGCATAAATAACCACACAAACGCGGCTGTCATATTTCTCGATGACGCATACCATCCTTACTGGAAGGCCTATATAGAGGGGCAGCCGGTTAGGATATTCAGGGCATTGGACAATTATAAGGCTATACTCGTTCCTCAGGGCAGATTTCATCTCAAGCTGGTATTCAGCCCGCCGTTTCTTGGCGTATCATTGCTGATGGCGGTTTTATGTCTGGCGGCAATTACGACAAGGGTACTGCTGTTATCTCTTAGGCGTAACGCTATTTCCCGAAATAAAATGGATGAGCGCTCATCCACCGCCTTAGCGGTTTAGGCAGCAGGTTAAATCTTATCCCTGCCGAATACCCCGCATACCTGAAACAGGCCTCCACGATAAAATATGAAAACCAGTAGTATTTGCCCTGCCTCAGAAATCTTGAGGCCCCTTCCCTTATGAACCTAAGCCCCTCGCCGCCCGGGCTGGCGTATCTCAGTAGGCCGGCCTCTTTGAGCGAGACGCCTATGTCGAAGTTTCGCCTGAACTGTTTCGTAAACGAATAATTGTGCGAGTGAGTAACGACTGCCAGAGGGCAATATGCCACTTTATAGCCTGACAGGATAAGGCGCGAGCAAAACATCATGTCTTCGTTCATAATTACCGGGCTGAAGCCGCCCAGTTCTGTGAAGACCGCTTTCTTAATGGCTGAACATACGTTGGAGAAAAAAAATGTCTTTATCCCAAGTTCATTTAGTGCATCTATACTTTTTAGCGTCGGTATGCCATGATAGTTGAATTCGCGTGAGAATCTCTCGATGGGGGAGGCGTCCTCTTCGGCAATTTGTCTGGCGTAGCAGGCCGCTGTTTTTGGGTCTTGAAGGGGGATAATCAGCTGTTCTGTCAGGCGGTCATCTGCCGGTACGGCGTCCTGAGTCATAAATATGATAACGTCGCCGGATGCCGCGGCAACTGCCGTGTTACGCGTTGTGCCGTGGTTAAACTCATCTCTGCCAATTGTTATGACACGGCAGCCCAGCGAGGCGGCTAACTCTGCCGTGCCGTCAGAAGAGGCAGAGTCAATTACGATTATCTCTTCAACCGCTGTGAGCTGCCCCCCGATAGCCTTTACAATGGCGCCAAGCGTTGCTGCGGCATTTAAGGTCGGTATTATTACGCTTATAGAGGCGATTGTTCCTGCCGCCCCTATTTGCCGCCGCACGATGGGCAGTTTGGGTCTTTGTATATCTTGAATTTCCTGAACTCTACGTTTGCCCCCTCCCAGACGAGCAGTTTTCCCTTTAAATTTGTGCCGGTACCGGATAGATATTTCAACGCCTCAAGGGCCTGAAGCGAACCTATTACTGCCGGCGTTGTGCCAAGCACTGGAAATACCTCTGAGGGCGGTGCCTCCTGAAACAGGCACCTGAGGCACGGCGTCTCAGGGACTTTGATAAACGACATCCTGCCGTCTATGCCCCAAATGCTTCCATATACTAGTGGAATTGCCTTTCTGATTGCGGCGTCGTTAAGAATGTAGCGTGTAGCGAAGTTGTCCATGCAGTCAAGTATGATGTCAGAGTTTGCAACGAGTGCGTCAACGTTATCAGCCGTGATTTTCTCTGTATGGGCGGTTATTTTAATATCGGAGTTGACTGTGCTTAGCGTAATTTTAGCAGACAGCGCCTTATTTACGCCTATTCGCGATGGGTTGTGGAGGATTTGCCGGTTGAGATTTGAGTAGTCCGGCGAGTCGAAATCGCAGATAATGATGTGTCCTATGCCGGCTGCGGCCAGATATATTGACACCGGCGAGCCAAGCCCTCCGGCACCGGCTATAAACACGGTCGAGTTTTTTAGTTTTTCCTGGGTCTCCTGTCCCCAGCCCGCCATCATCATCTGTCTTTTATAACGCTCAAGTTCGTTTGTGGAAAATGCCATTGTTATCCTCCTACCCGTTTTATTTATTTCTAATAACGTTATTGAAACACAGTGCGCGCCGCCACAATGCCGATGACCTCGGCTGCGCCTGCGTTGACAAGCGCCTTTGCGCACTCGTTCAGCGTTGCGCCTGTGGTCATAACGTCGTCCACTACGGCTATGCTTTTGCCTTCCATATCGCCGGCAGAGCGAAAGGCGTTTTTCAGCGATTTAACCCTTTCGGAGCCTTTTAGTGTGGTCTGATGGGGAGTTTCCCTGACCTTGATAAGGGTGTCATACGAAAGCGGTACCTTTGTAAAGTCTGATATGGCCTTAGCCATGAGCAGGCTCTGGTTAAATCCCCTTTCTGTGAGCCTTTTTTTTGTCATTGGCACTGGCACTATTAAATCGGCCTGAGGCAGCTCAATGTCTTTAAATAGCTCTGCAATAGGTCTTGCAAGCCTTCTCACGCCCGAAAATTTAAACAAATGCACCGCCTCTTTCATAGCCCCGGAGAACTCCGCATATACCCTTACGGTTGAATAATACGGCCTTGTGGCATAACAATCCCCGCATTTGGATATTCCCTCTACCTCAAGCGGCTTTGAGCAGACGCCGCAGCAATTTGCAGGCAGACGCGTCATATTCGCCCAGCACACCCCGCATATTGGAGAGGTCGCCGACCTGTCCGAGGGTTTTCCACAGACAGGACATTCTGATGGGAAGAACAGCCCAAGCGCCCTCTCTATAATCCGGCTCATTAGGGGCGGCTACCTGTAAATTATATCGTCCCTGTCCTGCCCCGTCGAGATAATAACAACTGGGACATCCAGCGTCTTTTCTATCAGTGCGATATAGTCCCTTGCCTTTTGCGGCAGTTTATCATATGAGCGAACACCCGTGGTAGCCTGCCCTTTCCAGCCGTCAACCTCTTCATAAACCGGGGTGCAGCCTTCAAGTTTAGGCAGTTCCTTTGGGAAGTCCCTCAATGTTTCATTGCCATACTTATAACCGACGCAGACCTTTATCTTTTCCATGTCGTCAAGTATGTCCAGCTTTGTGATGACAAGCCCCGTAAGGCCGTTTACCCTTACGGCGTGTCTGAGGACGACAAAATCGAGCCAGCCGCAACGGCGCGCCCTGCCTGTGGTTGCTCCATACTCAGCGCCTTTTTCCCTAAGCAACTGGCCGGTGTCATCTGAAAGTTCAGATGGAAACGGGCCTTCACCAACACGCGTAGTGTATGCCTTAGCAACGCCATACACCTCGTCAACACACTTTGGGCCAACGCCAAGACCAGTCATAGCCCCGCCCGCGGTGGCGCTTGAGGACGTGACAAACGGGTACGTGCCGTGGTCAACATCCAACAGTGTCCCCTGTGCGCCTTCAAACAGGCAATTGCTACCGCTTTTAATCGCCTCGTTTATCGTTATATCTGTATCGTCAACGAATTTTTCAAGTTTCTTGCCGTAGGCGATATAATCATTGTAGATCAACTCGGCGTCCAATTTCTCTACGCCTGGAATTTGTTCCAGCATACAGTTTATATCGCTGATGTTTGCCTTGAGTTTTTCCTTAAATTGCTCAGGCCAAAACAAATCGAGCATTCTTATGCCCGAACGCTCCGCCTTAGTGGTATAACAGGGACCTATGCCGCGCCCTGTTGTGCCAATCTTCTTGCTCCCTTTTTTAAGCTCCTTCCAGCCGTCTAAGAGGATATGGTAGGGCATTATCAAATGGGAGTTTTTGCTCACCCGCAGATTGTCCCTGGTCACCTTAACGCCTCTTTTCTCTAACTCCGCGATCTCATCAATGAGGGCCTTAGGCTCAACCACCACGCCGTTTCCAATGATACACATCTTGCCTTTATGTAAAATGCCGGACGGTATCAGGTGAAGGATGAACTTCTCATCCCCTATGACCACCGTATGCCCGGCGTTATGCCCGCCCTGGTAGCGCGCTACGACGTTGGATTTCTCTGTCAGGCAGTCAACAATCTTGCCCTTTCCCTCGTCGCCCCACTGCGTGCCAACTATTATGATATTGCCCATCGCCCCTCCGTGAAGGCTATCCGTTCATCGTTATTTTCGTTACTTCCAATATATTGGGCAGCATTCTTATCTTCTGCACAATGTCCTCGCCAATGCCGCCGTCTACGCTGACGACCGATACGGCCATACCACCCTTGGTTTCCCTTCCAAAGTGCATCCTTGCAATGTTTATGCCGCTTTCGCCAAACAACATGCCGATGCTGCCTATGACGCCCGGTCTGTCGTTATTGTTTATATACAACATTGTCCCCTCGGGGACTACTTCGATTACGTAATTGTCTATCTTGATTATCCTTGGGTTTTTCTTGCTGAACAATGTGCCTGAGACGCTGAATGTCTTCTCTGCCGATTTTATTGTAAGGTCAACCCTTGTGTTATAGTCGCCGGCGTCGGCATTTTTTGTAACCTTAACCACTATGCCGCGCTCCTTTGCTATGTGCGTTGCGTTAACGAAATTCACTGTGTGCTCAAGCACTGGGGTCAGAAACCCTTTTACGGCGGCTATCTTAACCGGCTCGTCCATTATCTCGGCGGCCTCGCCACGCAGTTCTATGTCAATCTCTTTGACTTGTCCATCAGTAAAATATGACGCAAAGCAGCCCATCTTCTCTGCAAGGTCTATGTAGGGCTTGAGCGTGTTGAGCTGGTCTGCCGGTATTGAGGGGAAGTTGACGGCATGGCGAATCGTGCCGTTTACCAGATAGTCGGCAATCTGCTCAGCCACTGCCAGCGCAACGTTTTCCTGTGCCTCATGGGTCGAGGCGCCCAGATGAGGGGTACAAATCACCTCGTCAAGGGTCAAAAGAGGCGAGTTTTCCGGCGGTTCCTTCTCAAACACGTCAAGGGCCGCACCGGCAACCTTACCCGACTTTATCGCATCATAAAGCGCGCCCTCGTCAACTATCCCGCCGCGGGCGCAGTTGACTATTCTTACGCCGTCTCTCATCTTAGCGATTGAGTCCTTGTTTATAATGTTTCTCGTCTCGTTTGTAATGGGGGTGTGGACAGTTATTATGTCAGCGCCGGTGAATAACTCATCGCGGGAGACCTTCTTTATGCCAAGATTTTCGGCAAGTTCCTCGTTTAAAAACGGGTCATAGCATATGGCCTTCATACCCAGCCCAAGCGCCCTCTTTGCTACCTGAGAGCCGATGTTGCCAAGCCCCAAAATGCCTAAGGTCTTATCAAACAGCTCAACGCCCATGAATTTCTTTTTCTCCCACTTGCCTGCCTTCATCGAGGCCGTGGCCTGCGGGATTTTGCGCACAAGGGATACTATCAGGGCTATGGTATGCTCTGCCGTGGTAATAGTGTTGCCGCCTGGTGTGTTCATTACGACGATTCCCTTGCTGGTTGCGGCGGCCTTGTCAACATTGTCAAGCCCTGACCCTGCACGCCCTATTACCTTTAGATTAGCCGCGCACGCGATAACGTCAGCTGTCAGCTTAGTAGCGCTTCTTATAACTATCCCGTCATACTGCCCGATACACGCCTTTAGTTCGTCGGGCTTCATGCCGGTCTTTACGTCAACATCTAACTTTGCATCTTTTAATATCTCCACCCCTCTGTCAGAGATATTGTCGCTTACAAGTACTCTCATCTATAGCCTCCGAAATTTGTTTTATTTATGCCAGTATCTCTTCACAGGCTGCAACGCCTTTGCCAAGCGTAACAGGCGCTCCAAGTGTCTTTAGCGTCATCTCTATCGCCGCAATGGCCGTGATTATGTCAAACCTGTCTGAGTAGCCAAGGTGGGCAATGCGGAAAATCTTCCCTTTGGCCTCGTCCTGCCCTCCTGCGGCTGTAACGCCGTATCTTTCCCTTAGTATCTTGTATATCTTCTGGCCGTCAACGCCCGCAGGGGCCTCGATAGCCGTAACGGCGTTGCTTGGCATCTCTTTGGCATATAACCCCATGCCTATTGCCTTTACCGCCTCCCTTGTGGCGTGGGCAAGCAGGGCGTGGCGTTTAAATACATTGTCAAGCCCTTCATTTTGAATAATCTTCAAAGACTCGTTCAGACCGATTATCAACGTAACGGCGGAGGTGAAGTTGGTCTGGTTGTCCTGCTGTTTTTTCCTCTCGGTTTTGAGATTAAAATAGAATTTCTCGATTTTGGATGTCTCGGCCATCTTCCATGCCCTTTCAGACACGCTGATAAGGGCTAGCCCCGGTGGCAGCATAAGCCCCTTCTGGGAGCCTCCAACCATGATGTCAATGCCCCACGCGTCAGTCTTTAGATCATGGGCGACAAGGGAACTAATCGCGTCAACAACCAACAGCGCGTCGCTGTGTTTTTTCACAACGGCGGCAATGGCCTCGATGTCGTGGTTGACGCCGGTTGAGGTCTCAGTGGCCTGGACAAATACGCCCTTAACGCCGGAGTTGTTCTTGAGAACCTCTTCAAGCTGCGAAGGGTTTAGGGTATAGCCCCATTTAACTTTAATTTCTATAACCTCCAGCTTGAATGACTGGCATATTTTAATCCAGCGCTCGCCGAACTTCCCGCCGTTTACTACGATAGCCTTATCGCCGTGATTAAAGAAATTCGTCACCGCCGCGACCATTCCTCCCGTTCCGGTAGAACACAGCATGAGGACATCGCTTGTAGTTTGATACAGGTTTTTGAGTCCAGCTCTTGCGGCTTCAAATATTGGAATGAAATCAGGGGCGCGATGATGAATCATCGGCATGGACATAGCAGCCAGGGCCTCAGGCGGCACAGGCGTAGGACCAGGGGCAAGCAGATACTTTTTTAACATCTCAGACCTCCAAATTATATTACCGTGTGGTTATACATCCCGCTATGCGGCCCACATACCCGGCTAAACATTTTTTTATTTATCAATAAATTTAGTTTACAACACACCAACCCGACTATTATAATAAAAACCATGAGAAATAATACAGCCATCGGCGGCAAAATAATTTTCGCCGCCATTTTGAGGCAGATACTCAATCAGATTCATAGCGCTGCCATATCCGGCAGGTTCATAGCGCCATTGGCGCAGCCCGCAAGGGCTATCATAGACAGGGGGGTGAAATACTAAGTGGCAAATTTATTGCGTATGTTTGTTTTCGGCGTTTTTGTCATCAGCGGTTACGTTTTAATTAATCCTTACGGTTATACGTTTGAAGGCCCTGCCGTAGGGGCCATGGCCGGCGTTTTGGTAGTGGGCGCGGAGTTTTTTTTCAGGAAGCTGCGCATGGGCAAGATCATGGGCGGGCTTACAGGGCTTTTTTTAGGAATAGTCATAGCCAAACTTGTTACATATCCACTTCTGCCAATAATAGGGGGGGATAGGCTCGTCACAACTGTCATAGACTCAGTATCCGCCTATCTCGGCCTCTTGATAGGTTTTACCAGGGGTGACAGCTTTTCTATTGCCTCAACGGTGAGGCTTTTCAGGGGTCAGGGCGTCGAGGAAAACCTGAAAATCCTCGATACCAGCGCCATAATAGACGGCAGGATTGCAGACGTCTGCGACACCGGCTTTGTGGAGGGCATCTTTATAGTGCCGCAGTTTATACTTCAGGAGCTTCAGCACATTGCCGATTCCTCAGACTCTATGAAAAGGAGCAGAGGCAGGCGCGGCCTCGATGTGCTGCACCGTGTGCAGAAACTATCCGGCATCACGGTAAAAATCGTTGACGAGGACTTTCCAAAGATAAAAGAGGTGGATTCCAAGCTGGTTGCACTGGGTAAGTTGATGTCCGCTAAAATCATAACTAACGATTTCAACCTGAACAAGGTGGCCCAGCTTCACGAAGTCCCGGTGCTCAATATCAATGAGCTGGCAAATGCCCTCAAACCGGTTGTCCTGCCCGGCGAGATGATGAAGGTGTTTATAATTAAGGAAGGCAAGGAGTCCAACCAGGGGGTTGCCTACACAGATGACGGTACGATGGTGGTTGTGGAAAATGCCCGCAAACTCATCGGCAAGAATGTCGAGATTATAGTAACCAGCGTCCTGCAGACAACGGCCGGGAGAATGATCTTCTCCAAGCCAAACACAGAATAAGATGTTTACGACGGCGATAGTGCCGGCAGGCGGGACGGGCAGCAGGTTTGGCTCTGTGACGAACAAGGTCTTCCACCCAATTGGCGGGCGGCCGATTTTGGTGCGGGTGCTGCAAATACTGGAGACCTCGTGGAGCGTGGACGAGGTTATAGTTGCCTTAAAAGACAGCGATAAGGCCGCAGGCAGGGCGCTTATCGAAAAAAATGGTTTCACCAAGGCAAAGAATATCGCCCGCGGCGG
>JAKOEO010000097.1:0-2664 GCA_022321325.1 Candidatus Magnetominusculus sp. LBB02
ATTTTCTTCATTCTGTCGTTCTCCTTTCGTTGCCGACAGACTACCATCCACCTTAATGCTCTGTCCAGTTATTGGGGAGTATCATACAATGCTGAAATCAGGCAGGACAGGCGTTATCTGAAAGGGCCTTTACGCAAACTGCGGTTCGTGGTGTTCCTCCGATGATGGCCATGGGGCATTATACACATACGTGGAGGTTGAAAATAAATCCGGCAAAAAAGACAATGACATCACCGCAACGCTGAAAAGATGGGACGGGAGTAGCCCTGTCTTTAACGACGACGATATAAAGCATTTCCCCATACGACGAAGCAGCGAAAGTGCGTTAGATATGGTCAGCCCAAAACGATCCAAGTACTGATAGTGGCTGCTGTTATGCCGCGCTGGCCGTCAATCTTAACAAATCCCTTTCAGGGCGCTTGATGAGGCCGGCCCAAGTATGGTTATCACCTTCTGCGAAGGATGCAGGAAACCGTCTATTACGTCGTATATATCGCCCATCTTCACACGATCTATGCCCCTGATTATTGCCTGAGGCGGGTAGTGTCTTCCATAGTATATCTCCTGCCTCGCTATGTTTTGCATCCTGCCAGAGGATGACTCCATGTTTAACAGGATGTTGCCCTTTAGCTGGCTCTTCGCCCTTTGGAGTTCTTTCTCTGTCAATGTGTCTTTCAATGATTTTATTTCGTTTAATATTGTCTCTATGACTTCAACGTATTTCTTTTTTCCGGTTGCCGCAAATACGCCAAACACCCCTGTGTCATGATATGACGACAAGAATGAGTATACAGTATAGGCAAGTCCGCGGTTTTCCCTTATCTCCTGAAAAAGTCTGGAGCTTACGCCTGAGCCTATAATTGTGTTTATCAATAAAAATGGATAGCGCAGCATGCTGTCCTGCTTAACTCCCTTGACCCCTATACACAGATGCACCTCTGAGAGGTCTTTCTTGTGGACATTGAGTTTGCTTTTAAACTCCGCTGGATGTTCATCGTCGGTTGTAACACGTTGTCCCGAGTGATTTTTCTGAAAACCAAGCCGTTCATTAAACAGCTTCAATATCTGGTCATAGTCTATATTGCCGGCAGCTGAGATAACAATATCATCTACGCCATAGTGGTTGTCCATGTGTCTGACAAGGTCGCCTCGCGTAAGAAGGTTGACAGAGTCCTGAGTTCCGAGAATATTCATTCCGAGGCCGTCTTTGCCCCAGATATCCTCATAAAACAAATCGTGAATATATTCGTCAGGGGTGTCTTCAACCATCTTTATCTCTTCGGCGATTATCTCCTGCTCTTTTTTTATGTCGTCTTCCTCAAGCAAAGAATTAAGATATATATCGGAGAGGATATCTATGCCCTGTGCGGTAAAGTCCTTCAGCAGTTTTACGTAAAAAGTGGTGTTTTCTCTGGATGTGAATGCGTTGATGTCGCCGCCCATTGAGTCTATTTCAATGGCTATGTCCTTCTGGGTGCGATTTTTTGTGCCTTTAAACAGCATATGCTCAACAAAATGGGATATCCCATTCTTCTGCAGACATTCATATCTGGCCCCTACCTTCACCCATATGCCCATTGACACAGAGCGCACACCTGTCATCCGCTCCATCACTACCGGTACGCCGTTATCTAAAAAACCTTTTCTCAAAAGCTGCCCCTTCGCTGCCCCTTATTTGCACACTGGCTGCCCACTATCTGCCCCTTTAGCTGCGCCTTTACAACACGGCTAATAAAAAAAGGGATAATGACTTATCCCTTATCTTTACCACTTCAATACCTTACAGATTTTGGTTAAACCCCGGCATTATTAACCTTCAGCAGGTTCAGATTCTTTAGCCGTATCTTTCATTGCCTCTTTGCGGCTTAGCTTTATCTTTCCCGCCCTGTCTATGTCAATAACCTTAACCATTACCTCATCGTCCTCTTTTAGCTCATCGGTTACTTTGTTGACACGCTTGTCTGAGATCTGAGATATGTGCAAGAGACCATCAGTCCCAGGCAGAATTTCCACAAAGGCGCCAAAATCCATAATCTTTTTGACTTTCCCCTTGTATATGCGGCCAATCTGCGCGTCCTCGACAATACCCTCTACGATTGCCCTTGCCTTTGCAAGCGAGGCCTCGTCGCTTGAGGCGATAGTAACAATACCCTCGTCGTTGATGTCTATTTTCACGCCGGTCTGCTCGATGATTCCCTTGATTACCTTACCGCCTGAGCCGATTACGTCTTTAATCTTCTCGGCCTTAATTTTCATCTGGAATATCCTCGGCGCGTTCTTTGACAAGTCCGCACGCGGCTCCGAAATTGCCTCGTTAATCTTACCCAGGATGTGAAGCCTGCCCTTTCTGGCCTTTTCAAGGGCGCCTACCATTATCTCTCTGCTGACGCCTTTTATCTTGACATCCATTTGAAATGCGGTTATCCCTTCCTTAGTGCCTGAGACCTTGAAATCCATATCGCCAAAGTGGTCTTCAAGCCCCAGGATGTCTGTCAACACAACTACCTTATCGCCTTCCTTAATAAGACCCATCGCAATGCCGGCAACCGGCGCCTTAATCGGCACTCCGGCATCCATCAGGGCAAGCGTTGCCCCGCATACAGAGGCCATCGAAGACGACCCGTTTGACTCCAGTATGTCCGACACAATGCGTATCGTGTATGG
>JAKOEO010000097.1:2764-5804 GCA_022321325.1 Candidatus Magnetominusculus sp. LBB02
CATGCGCCCGCGGAAGCAGATTCAGATGGCAGTCTATCTTTCTGATATCGTCTGTGCCTCTGCCGTCTGCCCTTATGCCCTCGTTTAGAATCGAGTTTCTTACAAGTTCCTGCTCAAGGTGCTCGAAATATTTAGCAATCTCTCTGACGTTTACCTCAGGGTCTTTTTCAGTCAGATGTTTGATTGTCTCGTCGAGAATGCCGTCAAGGGTCTTTTGCCTTTTCAGTTTATCGGGTATTCTGATTGATTCCTGCATCTTTGCCTTACACAGGTCTTTTATTGATGCGGCAAGTGCCTCATTTTCTTTGACCTCCGCAACGGCGCGCTTTGGTTTGCCAACTTTCTCTCGTAAGAGATTCTGAGCGCCTATTATCTTTTTTATCTCCTCGTGGGCGCAGTCTATGGCCGCCACAAGTACATCTTCCGGGATTTCAAGCCCGCCGCCCTCTACCATGGTAACGGCGTCAGCCGTTCCGGCAACTACAAGGCTCAAATCAAGCGAGGCCATGTCCTCAAAACATGGGTTGACGACAATCTTGCCATCAAGCCTGCCAACCCTTACAGCCCCAACTGCGTCCTCATACGGAATATCTGAAATAAGCAGGGCGGCTGATATTGCCGTTATGCCAAGTATATCGGCAATATTCTCATCGCCGTAGGAAAGCACTGAGACAATGCCCTGCGTCTCCGAGTTAAACCCTTTTTTGAAAAGCGGCCTTATCGGCCTGTCTATAAGGCGCGAGGTAAGGACCTCTTTTTCTGACAGTCTGCCCTCCCGCTTTAGAAAACCGCCCGGGATTTTACCGGCAGAGTACGCCTTTTCAATATAATCTATCGTCAGAGGAAAGAAATCCTTCCCTTCAACCGTCGCCTTAGAGGCCACCGCGGTTGCCAGCACCATTGTGTCGCCATATCTGGCAACAACGGAACCATCCGCCTGCTTGGCCAATAGACCTGTCTCCAATATCAGATTCTTTTCGCTGATTGTGACTTCTGTAGATGTCAATATTTTCTCCTCTATTTCCTGATTCCTAACCGCTCAATTAGCGCTTTATGACGTTTGACGTCTGTTGTTTTTAAATAGTCGAGGAGTTTTTTCCTCCGCGCAACTATCTTTAAAAGTCCACGCCGCGAATGATGGTCTTTTGTGTGCATTTTGAAATGGTCGGCCAAGTACCTCATCCGATCGCTCAGGAGGGCTATCTGAACCTCTGGAGAGCCGGTATCCTTGTCGTGAATCTTGTAATCCTCAATCATTGAATGCTTAGTCTCTTTCGTTTGAGACACATTATCACCCCTTTTTTTAGCTTATATCGTACGCAGTTTTATCAAAAACAGCCTACAGACGCCGACACCCGCCGACAACTGCATTAATGATAGCATATTAAATATTAATGTGTAAAGAAACCAATGTAAATTAATTTATGTTGCGGGTCTTAGCTGAGGATTTAGTTTTTTCTTAGCAGCAGCCCGCCGTCCCATTGGCTGTCGGGCGAGTAATTTGCCCTGATCCAGTCTTTTATCCCAACCGGACTTAGTACATCAAACTCGTTTTCGCGGTTTAGAAATATGAAGGCCGACTTATTGCTCATCAAACGGCCTTGAGAGACAGCATCTTATCCTCCGTCGTCTCCATATCATTAATATCGAATATGTGTCCTAATATAAATAAGTATTTTGTGGGCGAAACCCTTCCAGACTGTAAGTATATATATATTTATTGTAAGAGGGTACCAATATTGTATCGTTTTCTGTGGTATGCGCCTTTATATAGAGTGCAACCGATTCCTCGGCCACTGTTGACGATGGATACATTGTAAGCATATTTAAACCGGCCTTGGTCATTATATAATCGCCGCCAAGCAGAGATAATATCAAAAAAATGGCAACCGCGGCAGAGGACAACGCTGGATTTAACAGGCGCTTCAGATTAAACGCCATGAATGCCGCACCGCATACCGCCGTCATTATAAAGCCCGGCATTACCTGAATATAGTAATGATTAAAATTGTTATTTTCAATCGTTACCGCCATCAGGCTCAGGGCAAACCACAACGGGAAAACTGCCGGAACATATCTATATTTCTGTAAGAATGACTTCTGAAACATGCCTATAACACCCATCGTGAACAATACATCAACTGTCTTAATAAACCAGACGAAGGTCGAGAACACATGAATGCTGCGGCTTATTTTATAGTATGATAAGACGCACTTTTGGTAGACAATGCAAGATTAAAATATATCACATCGTCAATAGAAATGGAACAACAGCGTCTACGCTAAAAATCAAGAAACGCCGCGCCAATGGCAAATTAGCGCTCCATAACCCGTACTGAATTAAAAGTGCCATCGCCAAATTTGAGCGCAAGGGCGTTTAGGCCAAAGACAACTGGCTGCTTGTGGTCCCACACATCACGGTAGAGAAGCTTTCCATGGATCAGATGATGGGCGATGTTTGCAAATATGGCTGCATCTGAAGGCAGCAGCACATCGGATGAGTAATCTATACAGCGCCAGCCGATATAGGCAACGAAAACGCCCAGCAAGACAATTACTACATTATGTATGTTTTCCTTATATCTTGCAAAACTCATCGAACACTTACCTTGACGGTGTCATGCTGATTCATATTGTTCCCATTGTAACATATTGGCACTGAATGTTGACGCTTTAGCAGCATATATGTCATTATTGTCACATAGATGAGCGATAAGGCATAGGAGGCGTGGCATGGATTTTCTAAATGTGACATTCTCGGCTTCAAGTGTGACGACCTCGGTATTAATCCCGCCTCTTTTTGCGTTTGTCCTTTCTTTTTTTTGTTCGATGGGAGGTGTATCAGGCGCGGTTTTAATCCTGCCCTTTCAGGTGAGTTTCCTAAAGTTTACATCCCCTTCTGTAAACTCGACAAATCTGCTTTATAATGTGGTAGGAATCCCCGGCGGCGTCTATCGGTATATCAAAGAGGGCAAGATGGTCTGGCCGCTTACGTGGATAATAATAATCGGCACCATACCAGGGGTCTTCATAGGCTACT
>JAKOEO010000097.1:5814-9128 GCA_022321325.1 Candidatus Magnetominusculus sp. LBB02
CCGCTTACGTGGATAATAATAATCGGCACCATACCAGGGGTCTTCATAGGCTACTATCTGCGGGTGAAGTATCTTCCGGAGCCTGGGAAATTCAAACTGTTCATTGCGGCCGTGCTGTTTTATATCGGGACGCGGCTGTTGTTGGGTTCATTAGGCGGCAAGGCCGCGACGAAAAAAGCTGCCGTTGTAACCGGCCCGTTTGTCATATCAAACGCGTCTATGTCGTTGAGTCGGGTAACGTATGATTTTAAGGGCGAGACGCTTGGCTTTAACACGGTTTCGATGTTTACGCTTGCCTTTGTCGTAGGCATCATAGGGGGGACTTACGGGATTGGCGGAGGGGCTATAATTGCCCCGTTTTGCGTAACATTTTTTAATCTCCCTGTTTACACTGTTGCAGGGCCTGCCCTTATGGGGACATTTATTACGTCAATCTTTGGGGTTTTATTCTACTCGCTCATTCCGGTAAATGGTGCGGCAGCGCCTCCTGACTGGCCGCTGGGGCTTCTTTTTGGCATTGGCGGCTTTGTCGGCATGTACCTTGGGGCAAGGGCACAAAAGCACATGCCTGAGAGGGCGATTAAGCTAATCCTTGCCGCGATATTTTATATCATTGCACTGCGTTATGCGTGGCAGTATTTTCAATAGGACAGTGTAGAGAAATATCTTAACAAATTATAGCTTTATAAGGTAAAATGATATTTGTTACAAGGAGGTAAAGTCAGATGAGAATACTGATAGCCGATGATGACCCAAAGAATTGCTCCGTATTACAGCTTAGACTGAAAGAGTATGGCGATTGCGATATCGTTGTTAATGGGAAGGAGGCGTTTGAGGCGTTTGTACTCGCACATGAAGAGGGCAATCCATATGATCTGATCTGTCTGGATATTATGATGCCCGTAATGGACGGCAATGAAGCTTGCAGAAAAATACGTAAATATGAGGAAGAGATGGAGATTGATATGCGTTTGCACGAGGCAAAGATTGTTATGACAACCGCTTTGGGCGACCCAACCAACATAACAAAGGCATTCCACATAGACGGCTGCACGGCATATCTGGTAAAACCTATAAGCAAAACAGACGTTATTGAGATGTTAACAAACACAGGCCTGCTATCCTAATCCATGACTGACGCAGCGCGGCTAACCATGCCGCATCAGTGCCGGGCTGTTTGGCCCCCTTTTAGTCGGCATGTCCGAGGGCGAAGACCTCGTGGAGTTCGCGCTGTGCCAGTTCGCTGTATTTGCCTTCGATAACGCAGGAGATTTTTATCTCCGATGTGCCTATCATCAGGATATTTATATTGTTGTCCGAAAGGGTCTGAAACATGGTGGCGGCGGCCCCTGAGTGTGTCCTCATTCCCACGCCTACTATTGAGATTTTGGCTATGTCATCCTTCAGAATTACGGTCTTGGCGCCAAGTGAGTCTGCCACTGATTTTGTTATCTCAAGGGCGTTTTTTGAGTCGGTTTTAGGAACCGTAAACGATATATCGGCAACGCTGCCATCAGCGCTTACGTTTTGCACTATCATATCTACTACGATGCCCTTTGACGCAACGGCCTTAAAAATTGTCGCCGCAATGCCAGGCCTGTCCGGTACCCCAAGGGCTGTCAGCTTTACTTGATTCTTATCGCAGGCAATCCCTGAGACCACTACCTTTTCCATATCTTTATCCTCCTTCATAACCAGCGTACCCGGCTCATCGCTAAAACTTGAACGCACGACAAGCGGCACTTCATACTTGCTTGCAAACTCCACAGAGCGGCTCTGAAGCACCTTCGCGCCGAGGCTGGCCAGTTCAAGCATTTCGTCATATGATATTTTATCCAGCTTCCTTGCGTTTTTCACCACATTTGGGTCTGCCGTATAGACGCCGTCAACATCTGTGTATATCTCACAGAGGTCAGCTCTCAGAGCGCCGGCAACGGCAACGGCAGTGAGGTCAGACCCGCCCCTGCCAAGCGTGGTAACATCTGAAAAATCCTCGGTTATCCCCTGAAACCCGGCGATTACGGCAATCATGTCATCGTTGGCGGCTGCCCTTACACGGTCGGCCTTGACCTGTTCTATCTTAGCCTTGGTGTGCATGGAGTCGGTTATTATGCCAACCTGTCGGCCTGTCAGAGAGACTGCTCTCTCTCCAAGCGCCTCGATAGCCATTGCCGTGAGGGCGGCGCTTATCCTCTCCCCGCTTGAAAGGAGCATGTCAAGCTCTCGCTCAGGCGGCGTTTCGTGCATCTCATTGGCCATACGAATTAATCTGTCTGTCTCGCCGGCCATAGCCGAGACGACAAGCACTACGCTGTTGCCTTCGCGTTTGGCCTTCACAGCACGCGCGGCAACCGCCATAATCCTCTCTTTAGTGCCTACGGAGGTGCCTCCATATTTCTGAACTATAAGCATCTTTACAGCCATGCCTCCAATGTAATCATATTTACTAAGGGAAGTAGTAAAGCATAAAGCGTACGTAAAAATCTATATTAGTTGAGACTGGACGACAGGATATGCCTGGCTGCCGCACAGGCGGCAGCCAGAGGCTGTTTATGATTTTTTCAGTTTTTCGCTGCTTTCTTCGATGGTCTCTAACATGCACTGGGGCATATTTTTGGCAAAAGTGGTCATAAGGACGAATCCCTTCTGCACTTCCGGGTCTTTCAGTGCCGAGAATATATTTTTCAGGCCCGGCTTGAGGGGTTTTTCCATCAACTGCTGCATTGTGCGAACAGCGCACTTTTCCATACCCCTTATCATGTACTCGGTCTCTTTGGCAAATGCCGCCTTGAGGGTAAAGTCAAGGTCGCCGCTCTTGTCAAAGTGTATGAGAAAGTCTAACAACTTGATAAATATTGGGATACTGTCGCCTGTTTTTAGAAGCAACTCCATCGTCTCGTCTTTCTCATAGGCGTATCTAAAGGCATTTATAGCCGGCGTCAGCTCATGCATCACCTTGTCAGGCGTTGGGGCAAGGTCATCTGCAAATCCCTTGAATATCTTCATTAGCTTTAACAACTCGACAAAGGTCGGGATGTTATCTCCAATGTTTCTCATGAGCTGCAGGGTCTCGTCCCTCTCAAATTTTATCCTCAAGTCGTTTAAGGTGGAGTTAATCTCCTTCATCGCCTTTTCCATGCCCGGCATAACGTCGCCGACGAAGCCCTCCAATATCTTAAACTTCCCATACAGCTCGTCTATCTGCATAGCCATTTGCTCAGTTGCCGAGGCAGCTGTGCCATTTGACGGTGGTATCTTTTTTGCCATATCTCACTCCTCAAAAATGTTTTTCATAGGTTATACTAACGCGTTTA
>JAKOEO010000098.1:0-7387 GCA_022321325.1 Candidatus Magnetominusculus sp. LBB02
TTGACAAAGTCAGAGATACCGGCCTCGCGCCCCAGACGCGCATAGCGAAGGGCGTCCTCAACGCTGTAGCAGCCGGCGGTATTGGGCAAGATTTTATATACCTTTGGGTCAATGTAATCAAGCAGATTTGGCGATTTTCTATCGAAGATATTCACGCGCCTAACGGCAACCGTTACCATGTCAGAGCCTGATGCCTCAATGGCAGCTTTAGTCTCTTCGAAATCCTTGTACTTTCCCGTGCCGACCCAGAGCCTTGACTTAAACTCCACACCGGCAATAATCAGCTTGTCCTCTGATGTGTTTTCATTCATAATCTTAGTTATACCTCCATAGTAATATTACCCGCCGCCTACGAAATTCACCACCTCAACGCTGTCGCCCTCTTTAAGGGCGGTGACGCCGTAGTCGGCCTTCTTAACGATAAGCATGTTAAGCTCAACTGCTACCCGCAGGGGGTGAATGTCAAGCTCAAGGAGCAGTTCAGCCACAGTTGTGGCCGCCCTTGTAACATAGTCATCGCCGTTAAGCCGTATTTTCATAATCGCATTTAGCCATCAACGGGATATTAAAAAGCGGGGGAATGCGGTAGAATATTGCCCGTTCCCTCCGTCGGCATTACCCGTTTCAGGTTCAAGGGGTCACCTATGTGCAGCATAAAGGTATCTCAGACTGTAAGCCGCTACAGCCTCCCCCAGGGTATCATATGGTTTGATTATAAAGGAAAACGTGATTATAGGTCAATATGTGTTTTATTTGTAGGTGGCATTCAGCCAGGCAAGACAATTAGGAATCCATTCCATACAATGTGGAGCGCCTTACCATATCTCAAAATCATTCACCAAATAATATCCTATTAAAACAATTGGTTGCAATATTATTCTGCTGGCAGGATAATTGCGGGTGTAGCAACGTGGATTTTCCTCATAAATCATATTTGTAGGGAGAAATAAAATGGCGGGACAAACTTTTGAAATTACTATGAGTAAATTAAAAATTGATAAGGGAACAAAAGCCTCTGCGGGGAAGATTACAAATGTTTTAACGGCAACATTGTTATATCCGAGCGCTGGTCGAGGTGAGGTTGGAACGGTTAAGACAATTCCTTTAGATGAAGGTGTGACTGTTGATTTTTCTAATGGCAAATTTGATAGTAAGATCCTTTTCAAAGAGGAAATAGCTGGAAATAGCCAAATCAAATTCAAAATTACGCAAACAATAGAACTTACTGATATGGAAAAGTTCGTGGTGAATCTGTTACATAGCGTTTTCGGCGCTGGCGTTAAAGTTGCGACAGAATCTATCTTAGCTGGAGTTACTGCCGGCATAAGTAATGTATTGATTGGAACCGCTTTAAATACGACAATGGATGAGTTACTTAAAAAGATGTTTGATACAGACTATAAACAGATTACAATACTTGGGGAATGTAGCATAGATCTTAATGCTGCAGCTTTAGCTAGTGCTAAAACAACAAAAGGAACCATTTTAACCTGTCCTGACGATATAATTATTGCGAAGAACAGACAGACAAATGGTATCGAAAGTTTTTCGCCAAAACAAGCGCCAAGAGATTCGGCCGATGATTCCCTATATGATACGAAAGGAGAAATTACAGTTAAAGGAGGTAATCCAAACGGATCGATAGAAATAGACATCACTGCGGTCTAAGCATATAAGCATAACCGCTATAAGGCAATCGCTCCTTATGGCGGTTATCAGTAATATCCCAGTGTATATAACAGTAATATACATGATTAGTATCAGCGATATTATAGGTCTTGATTTGGTATGCTGGGATTAAAAACAAGTCAAAACATAACATTATTAATGAGTACGTAAGTATGAAGACATGGTCTCTCACAAAATGGCCTTTCATTCCGGGTTGCCTTGTTGTCATTCCGGCTTGTCCTGAATCTGTTTCTACACATCCTCAATCCAAATAAGATTCCGGACAAGCCGGAATGACGGACTAAGGTAAATCCACTGCGACTTCGCGTTTGGCAATGGCACCTTACTAATGTACGCCTTAGTAATTAGCTCAATTGTAAACATTCTTTCTCATACCGATACGGGCCACTACAATGGTATTGTCTTTGATTGCAAAGATAACTCGAATTTTTCCTATGCGATAACTATAGAGGCCGCTAAACATGCCTTTTAGCTGCTTGCTTAGCCGTATTGGATCACTTGACAAATAATGTTCTACCTTGTCAATCACCTTTGTCTTTGCCTTTACGTCGAAGGTTGAAAGCATATCCAATGACTGAGCGCTCCAGATTACATTATATACCAAGTTTCTTCCTTGCCTCCGCGGTTGTATAATACGTAGTGTTAGCGTTGTTTAGCGTTTCCCATGCCAAATACGCATCCTCGAACTCATCAATATAGTTTTGCAACATCTCATTTAAATAAAAACTCTTTGGCCTCATAGTCTTTTTTGAGAGCCTGTTAAGCCTGTCATATACGGTATCCGAAACGCGAACACTCAATGTTTTAGCCATTATTACCTCCTTATATGTATTACATGTATTATAATGAAAGCAACAAATAATAAGCAAGCGAGTGAAACCATTAGCCGCAATTTTGAGGTAAGCCCTGCCGCCAGGGGCAGGCATTTCGACGCTGTCTGCCTCCGTGCGGATGCAATAAAGTTAATACGTTGTGTATAATAGAGACGGCTGACTTTTTATTTAGATAAGGAGATAGCCGGGCGGCTGCGCTGCGCCATCGAAAAAAAGCTGTTTGATAAAGGATAGACAATGCCCGGCATTGAGAAAATCAATCAGTTGGAGTGGGAAAACCAGGACAATTGGACATCGCCGGGGTTTTACTTTTCAAAGAAAGACACCCGTTGGATAGTCCCAAAGAGAAACCCTGCGCTGGGTTGGACTTTCAATCTGGGAAATACAAAAGGCGCATGGGCAATGCTTCTTACATTACTTGTTCCAATATTAATTTTTTCAGGCGTACTTGTATTTGTCGCTGTAAAGACAGGCCATTAGCAAGGCGTCAAACGGGCGGCACGACTGTTTGACAAACTGCGTCAATCCCGATAAGGAGAACAGGACTATGTCTATGACGGCTATAATTTTATCTTTTGCCGCCTGGGCCATATCATTCATATGGCTTAATGTATCTCTCACAAGAGGCGGGATGACGAGGGGGCTTGCCATGTTTTTGTCGTCCACTGGAGGCAGCATTATCTCAGGCATTGTTTATTATCTGGCCGAGAAGTTATTTGGCTAAATGGGCTGACTGCCCCGCAGAATGTGATAGATTCCATTTCTGTCCATATGCACATCAAGCCGCACGCCAAACAGCGCCGAGAGGTTGCCGCCTGTGAGCAGTTGGTCCTTCGGCCCCTGCATGAATATTCTACCGTTCTTTATCATTACAATATTCCTGATAAACGGCAATATTTCCTCTATGTGGTGAGTAATTAAAATTACCGTGTAATTATCGCTTATGCGTGTCATCAAATCGAAAAAGCTAAACTGCGCCGCTATGTCAAGGCCGGTTGTCGGCTCATCAAGCATCATAACCTCCGGCTCTGAGATAAGCGCACGCGCAATCAGACACTGCCGCGCCTCCCCGCTGCTCATATTGCAAAAGGCGTGGCCGCAGAGCGAATGGATATTTAGCCTTTTCATCAGCTCATACGCTTTGTCTTTCATCTGCCGCGTCAGCCCATCCAATGGCAGATAGCCAATAGAATCAAACAGGCCGGTCAGCGCTACCTCAATGCCGGTCATGTGGGCTGCATGGACTTTATGCTGCTCATCGAGGTCGTTTGTGATTATGCCAATGCGCTTTTTGACATCCCAAACGCTGTAACGTGTTTGGCCAAAGAGTTTTACCGATGAGCCGTTGTCTTTGTAGGAGGCAAAAGTATCTCCGGTAAGCAGCCTCATAAGAGTAGTCTTGCCTGCGCCGTTAGGGCCGACAATGGCGGTGTGCTGACCGGCAAAGATTGACAGGGATATTTCTGATAAGAGCGGCTGACCTTTGCGTATGACGCCGGCCTTTGTCAATTCAAAAATCGCATCCTGCCCGACGCCGCCGCATGGCAGCATTCTATGACAATTCCTTAAGCTGCCGCAGCAGCTCTATAGCCTGTTCCGGCGTTGTCTTGCCCACGTCTATCTGTGCGAGCCTTTGAAGCGCGGGGTGTACCATCAATGATGAGAACAGATCAAGCTGCGCCGCCGGCCTTCGCCTTTTTCGCGGCAGCAACTGGCTGTCATCGGCGCCGTCCTTTTTTTCCAGCTCTGCAAGTATCTCCTTTGACCTGCCTATAATGCCGTCGGGAAGTCCCGCTAGTCTTGCCACCTGTATGCCATAGCTCTTGTCCGCAGAGCCGCGCGCTATTTTTCTGATAAAGATTATCTCCTCGCCCCACTCTTTCACTGAGACGTTGTAGTTTTTAACGCCGCTTGTGGTAAGGGCAAGTTCGGTTAGCTCGTTATAGTGGGTGGCAAAGAGCGTGCGCGCCCCTACCACATTTGCAATATGTTCGGCAACCGCCCAGGCTATGCTAATGCCGTCAAAGGTGCTCGTCCCCCTGCCAACCTCATCCAGTATGATGAGGCTTCTTTGCGTTGCGTTATTAATAATATTCGATGTCTCAATCATCTCGACCATAAAAGTGCTCTGCCCCAGAGACAGGTAATCAGACGCCCCAATTCTGGTGAATATCCTGTCTGCTATGCCAACCTCAGCCGCCTCGGCAGGCACAAACGACCCCATCTGCGCCATCAGCACAATTAACGCAGTCTGCCGCATAAACGTAGATTTCCCCGCCATATTAGGGCCTGTGATGATGAGCAGTTTCTCTTGGTCAAGATCAAGATATGTGTCGTTTGGAATGAAGCGCTCAACCGTGCGCGAGCGCTCGATCACAGGATGACGCCCCTCGGATATGCGTATTTCGCCGCCGTCGGTTACTACGGGTTTGACGTACCTGTTCTTCTTTGCGGCCACAGACATAGACTGTATGTAGTCGAGGGCGGCAATGGCCTCCGCCGTCTCCCTAAGCTCGTTTGCGTAGTAGAGCGCCTTGTCCAATAAATCTTTAAAGCACTTGTACTCAAGGTTTTTTAGTCTTTCCTCAGCGCCAAGTATCTTGTCCTCGTAGTCCTTTATCTCCGGCGTTACGTAGCGCTCGGCGTTTGTCAGCGTCTGCTTTCTGATATAATGGGCGGGGACAAGGTGGATGTTCATCTTCGTAATCTCTATGTAATAGCCGAAGACTTTGTTATAGGCAATCTTTAGCGAGTTTATGCCGGTTGCGGCGCGCTCTTTCCCTTCGAGTTCAATAAGGAATGTCTTGCCGTGTTTTGAGAGCCTTCTTAGCTCATCTATCTCCTTGTTGAAGCCGTCTTTTATTATCCAGCCGTCTTTGACTGTGTTTGGCGGCGAGTCAACGATAGAATCATTTATCAATTGAATCAAGGATGTGAAATCGGTTATCAAGCCAGAAACGGTACTAAGATAGAGATTGTCGGCGGCCATGAGGACAGCCTTGAGCGCCGGCATTATCTCAACCGAGGTCTTTATGGCAATCAGGTCCCTTGCCGAGGCAGTCCCTTTGGTAAGCCTTGCAGTGAGGCGCTCGATGTCCTGAACGCTTTTGAGCTTGCTTCTGAGTTCGTCTCTTAGTTTAAAATCCGTAAACAGATACTCAACGGCGTCAAGCCGCTGGCGTATCTCGTTGACGCCGATAAGCGGTTTGACAATGTTGTCTCGCAATAGGCGCGCCCCCATAGGCGTAAGAGTCTCATCCATCACAGAAAGCAGCGTGCCGTCTGATGTGGAGTCTTTGAGATTGCTTACAAGCTCAAGATTTCTTATTGCCGCCATATCTAAAAACATAAAGGCCTCGGTATTAAGCGTCCTGATTTTAGTGAACTCAAGGCCGGTCTTTTGCGTCTCTATGAGATAGGAAAGCAGGCCGCCTGCGGCACGTATAGCCGATGGTTTAGCCTCGCAGCCAAAGCCCTCAAGTGTAGAGACCTTAAAAAAATTAAGCGCCGTCCTATAGGCCTCGCTATAGTCAAAGCAATAGTCGTCGTAGTATGAGGTAAATAGGTTTTTCAGGATTACAGAGTAGTGAATGTCCTGTTTCAGCGACTCTGGCGCAAGGATTTCCTTGACGCCGAAGCGGTGAATCTCATCGGCGATGGATTCTTTGGTCTCGTAGACAATAAACTGGCCGGTTGATATGTCTGCAATGGCTACTCCGCAGATATCAGCCCCGGGCAAAAAGCTCATGATATAGGTGTTTTCTTTTGGGTTTTCCGGTTCATACGTGCCGGGTGTTGCAACCCTTGTAACCTCGCGCCTTACAATGCCTTTTGCAAGGGCAGCGTCCTCGGTCTGTTCACATACGGCAACCTTATATCCGGCGTTGACAAGTTTTTTCAGATAGGCATCGGCGGCAAAATATGGTATGCCGCACATCGGTACAGGATCTTTCTTCGTCTTATTTCTCGATGTGAGGGCAATTTGGAGCACTTTAGAGGCGATTATAGCGTCCTCGCCAAACATCTCATAGAAATCCCCAAGCCGGAAAAATAGTATGGCGTCAGGATACAGCTTCTTTATCTGCCCGTGCTGCCTCATCACCGGGGTCGTCTCAATCAGTTTATCAATAGAATCAGTCATTAATAATAGGCGTTCAGAGTCGCTTTGCCGAGTTTTAGTTAAGCGATATATAACATTATTAGTCGTTATATCAGTAATATACTATAAAGCGGCAGTATCTGGCAACTTTGACATGGACATTGAGGAAACCTCTGTGTTGTTGCTATAATAGAGTATGATGGTGGGCCAGAAAGGAGATACATGCTCTACTCACAACTAATAGCCTTAATAAAATCAGAAGCCAATGCAGATGAAGCAGATTTCGAACAGGCCGTAGATAAAATAAAAAAAACTTTATTTTCGATAAATAAAGAACAGTTGCTGCCGGTAGTAAAAGAAATAGGGGCAATTCCTGAAAACATTGGACATGACTCAACAGAAGAGAAATTATACTCAAAAACAAGTGATATTATCCTTGCCAAATGCCTTCATGAATTAGGGCTTCATGCCGATATAAACAAAGAAAGGGCAAATTGCGCCGATATTGTGGCACAAAGCCCTATACATGGCTATACGCTTGTTGGCGATGCAAAGGCGTTTCGCCTCAGCAGAACAGCAAAGAACCAGAAAGATTTTAAAGTTCAATCAATGGTTGGCTGGAAAGGGGAAAATAATTATGCTATTATCGCTTGCCATTATTACCAATACCCGAAAACTAACAGTCAAATATATGGACAGGCACTTGACGGCAATGTTTGCTTGCTTAGTTGGGAACATTTTGCTTATTTTCTTAAATATAATATCC
>JAKOEO010000098.1:7397-8697 GCA_022321325.1 Candidatus Magnetominusculus sp. LBB02
AATGTTTGCTTGCTTAGTTGGGAACATTTTGCTTATTTTCTTAAATATAATATCCGAGAATCGAGGAAATTAGACCTTTCATTCATTTGGAATTTATCAGCCACACTTGGTAAGACTATAACAATAGGCACTAAGAACGATAATTTCCATACTCTTGGCAATGAGATGATCTGTAACCATATAAAGTCAACGCCAACAACCTTGACTGATTTCTTGCATGATTCAAAGCAGATTGTCATTTCGCGAGGGACTAATGAAATTGAGTATTGGAAAAGCATAATCACTCAAATTAACAAATATTCAAAAGAGCAGGCAATAAACGAGTTGCTATGGGCAATGAAAGTCAATGAGAAAATCTCCGCGATCACAAGATATATAAAAAGATTGGAGACGGCGCCATGAATAACAGCTATTTAGATAAAATTACTCATGGCGATTGCCATAACTTTCTTGGAGAGCTTGATAATGAATCAATAGACTTGTTCTTATCCGATATACCATACGGGATTTGTCTTGACGACTGGGATGTCCTACATTCAAATACAAATTCAGCATTGCTCGGCCAATCTCCTGCACAAATAGGCAAATCTGGATTCAAAAAACGCGGGAAGCCCATAAATGGATGGTCGCAGGCAGATAGAAACATCGGCAATGAATATAAGCAATGGTGTAAAGAATGGGGTACACTGATTTATCCCAAAATGAAAAAAGGTTCGTCACTGTTTGTATTTAGCGGGAGGCGTACCATACACCAGGTCATTAATGCGTTTGAAGACATTGGTTTTTTGTTAAAAGATATGCTTGCCTGGAAGAAGCCATCGGCTCATCATCGTGCTCAAAGAATAAGCATTGTTTTTGAGCGCAGAGGGCTGCAAGATGCCTCTCATAAATGGGAAGGATGGCGGCTTGGTAATTTAGCTCCAATTTTTGAACCTATTGCATGGTTTGTAAAGCCTTATAAAATCGGAGGGACAATTGCCGATAATGTATTAGATAACGAAGTAGGAGCCATAAATGTCGAGGAATGCCTGATCAATGGAAATTCACCTACTAACTTGCTGGAATTTGATTACAAAGCAAATGAAAAAAGAATACATGAAGCCCAAAAACCATTAACTCTCATGGAGTTTCTTATCAAACTGACCACAAAAGAAGATCAGACAATTTTAGACCCATTTATTGGCTCAGGAACAACTGCCATTGCTGCGAAACGCTTAAAAAGACATTTTATAGGCTTTGAAATTGATTCTTCCTTCTTCGAGGCTGCAAACCTGAGATTACAAGATGAGGCTGGACAATA
>JAKOEO010000099.1 GCA_022321325.1 Candidatus Magnetominusculus sp. LBB02
TCATTATGACAGATTCGCTTTACCGCGTAAAGATGGGGTTTTCTTGACGCTTACAATCCTTCAATCAAAACTTGACAATAGGCTAAACAACAGCCCTGATGCCCCAACGCTACAAGATATGCTTAGGAACGGGGGTGACTAAAAGCTCTTCAACCTCGTTATGGTGCGTTCCCTTCATTGGAACAGTGGCAATATGGAAATTGCGGCTATCGGCCATCTTTCGTACAGACGCAGCATCGTCGTAAGTCATCATAAAATCAGCTCGCAAAGTAAGCGCTATGTCAAAGAGCTGCTCGTGATCGATCTCAAAAAAGGTGTAAAGACGACTACCGGCGCGCTTTCCAGGTGCTGTATAAGGTGGGTCAATGAAATAAGCAACATCCTGCCTATGCGCCATTTCGCGCATGTATTGAATTCCATCGCCTTCAATGAATGTAATACGTTGCCGGAATGTCTCTATATAGCGGATTCGCTTAGCTATAGTCTGTGGATACCATCTTGAAGCAATGCCTTTGCCATTTTCGCCACTCTTAAGGAATCCACTTCCCGCTGCAATAATACCCCCGTGAAATGTCCGATTTTTTAGGATGGTCTGGAAAGCCTTTTCTCTAGTGTTCGTTGCAGTCCTTTCTAAGGCTCTCCTTGCGTTGTCAATGCTGAGTTCAAAGGACAAAATCTCCTTAGCCAGCCACTGTGCATCATCACTCAGAATTGTATGCCAAACTGCAGCAATTTCCGGGTCTAACTCGATCATTGTAACATGACCTGACAGCCGCTCATTCGCCACAGACAGTCCGACAATCCCGCCGCCGGCAAAAACCTCAATAAACTCAGACGGCTTATGCTTTTGGCATTTAAGCCATTGCCGCACAGTCGGCACAAGCCAAGTCTTACCGCCGGGATACCGAAAAGGACTTAGCTGTTTTACAGAAGCAACGTTGACAATCTTCTTTTTCGGAGGCGGTTCAACACCGAATAAAGAAAGTTGCCTCACGGGTTCTTCTATTTTATGAAACATTTCTTTTTTATCACCAAAGCCCTGTAAGATTGACCGCGGTCAGCCGTCCAAGGATTGATTATACTAACAATCCGACAGTTTACTCAATATCCCAGATTGCCGCTCATAGGCGGGGAATGACAGATCAATTAACTCTACTTATCTGATTGCGGCTTGATATAAGAACGATATGCCTGTAATGTCTTTACCATGAATTATTAAGAACATTGTTTTTTTGTTTGTAAATATGTTATATTTATGAGCATATACGTTGACAAACTCATTGGAGGTTGTGTCGAAAATGGATAAAATATATCAAATATTTGTAAGCTCCACATATGAAGACCTTAAAGACGAGCGGCGGGCGGTAATGGAGGCAATAATACACTTACGCCATATTCCTGTAGTCATGGAACTTTTTAATGCAGCCGACGAATCACAGTGGAGCATAATCAAAAGGCGTATTGACGAATCAGATTACTACGTAGTAGTACTTTCCGATAGATACGGCACCCTTGATAAAGATGGTGTTGGATTTACTGAAAAAGAATACAAGTACGCTGTTGAAAAAAGAAAACCAATCATCATTTTCTTACGAAGTGACGACGCGATTAAGAACCTCAGTCATGAATTAAGAGAATCTGACAATAAACCTAAGCTCAAAGAATTTCGCTATGAATTGTCAAAACGTCATGTCAAATACTGGACTGATGAGAATGATTTGGTAAAGAAATTTTACCCGGCTTTTTATGAGTTAGTTGATGAAAAACCACAAGTCGGATGGGTAAGAGCTGATTCTGTCAACGCTGTTGATAAAGAACAGTACAACACTCTATTTAACGAAAACCAAAATTATGTGTTTGAGAACGGCTCTCTTAAAGAAGAGATCATAACACTTAAAGCAAAAATACAAGAATACGAAAATGGGAACGAAAGTGAGTGGAAGAAAGCAAAAAAGGAACTTGACGACTTAAAAGACATAACGTGGAGAAGCGGTACAAAAGATCATGATAATACAAAACTTGCAGTTATGCGTATGGCAATTATCCAAGAGGTTCTTGCAAGATTTATTAGCAGAGCTACATTTTCCTCTGTATCTGAAAAAAATGACTTTTGGAATCAACCTTTCATGAATAGTGATAGAGCCTTTACCGAATTATTTGCTAAGGCGAATGAAGTTGTAGAAGAGATGCGCAATAAGGAAATGAATCAGCAAGTTAAATGAAACTCTGCAAGGGTCTGAACCCTGTATTTGTCCTCACCCCACATAAAATGTTATAGTCGCATATGAGAAAGTCCGTTATTATTCAGTCGCGGATGTCTTCGTCGCGGTTTCCGGGGAAGATGATGAGTGAATTGCGCGGCGTGCCGCTGGTTCGCTTTGTCTATGAACGCTGTATGAACTCCAAAGAGGCCGACATCGTCGCCGTTGCCACATCCAATGACATGTCTGACGATAGGCTGTATGAATATTGCCATGCGGAGGGTATCCCTGTGTTTCGCGGCAGCCTCGCAAATGTACTTTCGCGGTATGTGCAGGCAGCCGACTGCTATGGCGCCGACTGCGTCTGCCGCGTCTGCGGCGATTCCCCTTTTGCTGATACCGCCTTAATAGACACAATGTTTAGAATGCTTCAGACCGAGGGCATTGACTACGCTGCACCGGTCAAGGATATGTGTATCGCCGGGCTGGATTCTGAGGTTGTCAGAGTCGGCGCTTTGAAAACGGCATTAGACAATACCACAGACAACTATGACCTTGAACACGTTACCCCGTATGTCAAACGATCTCCTGATAAATTTAAGATAAAACTCTTAGACGTTAATCTTAGGCCGGATGAGCTCTGCGGCCTCGCCCTTACTGTGGATTACCCCGGCGACCTTGCGATTTGTAACAGGATTTCGGCTCTTTTGGGCGCGGGATACGGTTTTCAATCGCAAGATATATTGGACGCTTTGTTGTATAATAAAGAGATACTGAAAATGAACCGATACTAGTAACTATGGACTTGATATTCCCTAAACGACTTGAGATTGAACTGGTCAGCAGCTGCAACCTGCGTTGTGTCTACTGCCCGCGCCGCCATCTCTCTGATCTTAGCGGCTTTATGGATGTTGCGCTCTTCAAAAAAATCATTGATGAGGCAAGCCAATATCCAGATACTATCATCGTGCTCCACAGACGCGGCGAAAGCCTGCTCCACCGCCGCTTTACAGAGATTTTATCATTCATCGCAGGCAAATTCAAAGAGGTGCAAATCGCCACTAACGCAACCCTGCTGACAGAGGAAAAATTCGAGGCCATCACAAGCGCCATTACCTTTATCTCATTCAGCCTCGATGCCCCCGCCGCCTATAACGAGACGCGCGTACCGGCGAAATACGAGGATGTGGAAAGAAATATCCTGAAATTCCTCGCGTTTAATAAGGGCAGGGTTAAAACCCAGGCCTCGATGGTCAAGACTGCGGCAACGCCCGATGGCAATGTCGCCGAGTTTAAAGAGATATGGAAAGACCGCGTTGACCGCGTGCGCGTCTATGAGGAACACTCAAAAGACGGCGTATTCGGCGCTATCAAAAACCCGCGGACAGAGCGAAGGCCGTGCGTCATGCCAAGCTATGAAATGCTGATTTACGACGACGGCTGCGTAGGCAGGTGTAACCACGACTGGAACGGCAACCCGCTTGGAGATTTAAAGACGCACACGATTAAAGAGGTATGGACTAACGCGGCGTATGACAGTCTAAGGCAGCAGCATGAGTGCCTTGATATCACTGACCCCGTATGTAAAAACTGCGATTCATGGTATCCAGAGATGGGCGTACAAGGAACGGGGGAGGTTATAGAGAAATGATAAGGGCCGACTTCCTGCCGCTTGCGCGACCTCATATCGGCCCGGATGAGATAGCGGCGGTAACGGAGGTGCTGAACTCCGGCATGCTGACGACCGGGCCAAAGACCGCTGAGTTTGAACGCGAGTTTGCCAAATATCTTAACGCTGACGGCGGCATATACACCGTTGCCCTTAACTCCTGCACGTCGGGGCTTTATCTTGCCCTGCTTGCCCGTGGCATAGGCGCTGGTGACGAGGTCATTGTCCCTACGTGGACATTTGCCGCAAGCGCGCATGTTGTAGAGTGGTCAGGGGCCTCGCCCGTACTTTGCGACATTAACGAGGACACGTTAAACATAGATGTGCAAATGGCAGAAAGCCTGATAACTAAACGCACGAAGGCCATCATGCCGGTTCATATCGCCGGATATCCCTGCGACATGGATGCCATCGAGGCACTCGCTAAGAAGTTTGGCCTGTTCGTAGTAGAAGACGCTGCCCACGCGGCAGGCACCAAGTATAAGGGAAAGAAGATCGGAAATTTCTCTGACGTTACGGTCTTTAGTTTTTATGCCACTAAAAACCTCGCAATGGGCGAAGGCGGCCTTGCGGCCTCCAACGATGAGCGCCTTATTGAGGAAATCAGAAAGTTAAGCTACTTTGGCATTAATAAAGAGGCATTTAAAAGATACGAAAAACGCGGCACATGGTTTTATGACATCGAAAGCATTGGCTATAAGTGTAACCTTGACTCGATTCATGCCGCTCTTGGTCTCGTTCAGCTTAGGAAACTCGACGCGAGCAACGAAAGAAGAAGGGCGATTGCCAAGGCATATCAAGACGGCCTGAGCAACAGGATTTCATTGATTGCGGCAGCAGAGGCCGGCAAACACTTCCACACCTATCACCTGTTTCCCATACTCATTCCTCAATCCATTAACAGGGATACGCTGATAGACGCCCTCAGAGACAGAAACATCGGCACAAGCGTTCACTTCAGGCCGCTTCACATGCACAGCCACTATAAGGGAAGATTCCCGGCAGAGAGATTCCCCGCAGCGGAGAGGGTTTTCCCCCGCGTATTGTCGCTGCCCATGTTTCCCTCGATGACAGATGAGGACATTGCCTATGTTATAACAAATATAAACGAACTTGTGGGGAGTTGAAGATATGGATAAGTTTAAAGAGGCCGTCCTTGGCAATAAACTCATATCGGTCTGGGGCATAGGATATCTTGGGTTTACAAAGACGCTTAAACTACAATCGAGGGGTTTTAGAGTAACAATCTTTGATATAACGCACTCTGGTTTTCAGACAAAGGGGGATTTTATACCAAACAGCGAACAACTCTATTCATGGTCTTTAAATGCCCATGTCCCGGCCATAGACAGCTCGATGGCGCATATCGTCCCGGCAGAGGCCATGTTTGAGGCAAAGGTGCATTTTCTTTCCTTCCCGCCCACAGACAGAGACGGCAGAAACATGTTAAAAGAAGTTGCCGACATATTTATCAAACATAAGGAAAAATTAAACGGCGCGCTTGTCATCTTCCAGTCTGCCGGTGCTCCTGGCATGATTGACAGACAATTCACAGGCGTATTAGCCGCCCACGGCGTAAAGTGCAGCTTTGCCTCGGCATTTCGTGATGATTGGACTGTCGAGGAATATTTCTATAATGACAGGACACGGGTAATTGCGGCAAAAGACGACCTCTCCCTTAACAAGGCAAGGCTTACTTACGACATACTTGGGATAAAATATCAAACTCTTTCAAATATCAAAGAGGCGGAGGTCTATGAAAACGCAAAAAACGCCCTCCAATACGCCGCATCTGTATTTACAAACCAGCTTGCCATTGCCTATCCCGACGTTAATATCAGGACAATGGCGCGCTATCTCATGGATGACATAACACTAAACGAAGCGCACCTCGGCATTGGTGCAGGCGGCTATAAGATGTTCTCATCAGTAAAGAACATTCTTGACGGAAGCGCCAATCCTCACATGCTGTCATTGATAAAAGAGGTGCATAATAACAATCTCAGCATGATCTTATACTACGCCGAGGCGATAGTCAATAAGGGCTGTAAGTCGGCCACCATACTTGGCCTGACCACAAGGGGCAACCAGAAAAATATCGAGCTTTCACCATCGGTAATACTTGGCGAATACCTGAACAGGCTTGGCGTTGAGGTATTCGTGGACGACCCGTTTTACAAAGATGCGGCACTTACGAGTATTTTCCCATTCAGCCAGAGCACTGATATACTTACAGACGGCCTCAAAAGCAGCGCGCTCTTTGTGATGACAGACCATAACAAGTTTAAGTATATCTCGCAGGATGATATACGCCGTCTTGGGATATTCAATGCCGCCCTTGTCATTGATAATGTTCCCCTGTTTAAGGAATTTGAGTTTTCTCACTCCACGATATACCACGCCGTTGGAGACGGCAGGCGGGGTTTGATATAAGATGTGCGGCATTGCCGGTTTTATCTCTGAAAACAGGGGCTATGACGCAAAAAAAATAGTCGCCTCTATGCTTGACGTTATGAGATACCGTGGGCCTGACCAGTATGGAATAAAGTCATGGGAAGGCGCTGCAATTGGCATGGTTCGCCTTAGCATTATAGACAAACAGACCCATGACATCCCATATAAAGACGAGGCCGGCAGATACTACTGCGTATATAACGGCGAGATATATAATCATGATACGATAAGGGCCTCGCTGCTATCGAAATATATATTTAGGACAGACTCAGACGCCGAGACCGCCCTCTATAACTACATAGACAAGGGCGTTAGGTCATTTGACGACTATAACGGCATGTACGCCTTTGCCATATACGACTCCGTAGAGAGGACATTCTGCATCGTCAGGGACAAGACCGGCGAAAAGCCTATGTACTACGCCCGCGGGAAGGACTTCTTTGCCTTTGCAAGCGAGATGAAATGCCTGCTTAGCGTGCTGCCTGCCGAGCTTAACCCCTCTGCGATTTCTTATAACGCCTATGAGTTTACCGTAGGCAGTGAAACGCTGTTTAAGAATATCCTGAGCCTTGAGCCGGGGGAATATATAAGGGCGGACGCAGCGCGTTTCACAAAACATGAGTACTGGAAGCTGTGGAATAATATTATCGAAATCCCCGATGACAAGAAGAAAATCCTGAAAGATTTACACGAGCTGGTTGAGGATTCAATTTATCTGAGGACAAAAAACTGTGTGCACCAGTTTGGATGTTTCATAAGCGGCGGGCTTGACAGCGCAATTGTTGCGTGTATAGCCAAGCCTGATTATTTATATACAGTCCACTATGACTATGATGACTTCGATGAGCTTGACTATGCGCGTCTTGTTGCCGCCAAGCTCAAAAAAGAACTTGTAATAATCACTCCGGGCAAGGAGGACTTCCTGCGTACCAAGGAGACCATCGCATATCATCTGGATACACCTTGCACGTGGACGAGCTTTTCCCTGTGGATGCTGCTTGAGCGTGCCTGTAAGGACATTAAGGTGGTGATGACCGGCGACGGGGCGGACGAAACGTTTGCCGGGTATTACAGGTACCTGCTGCTCTACCACGACGAGCAGATCAAACAGGTTGAGGCGTTAAGTAAGTACTCATACCTTATTAACAGGTACTACGGCAGCCCGGCAGAGAGATACGCAAGACTTGTAAACCGCTCTGAAAACCAATTCGATAAGGCCGTAAATAATTATCTTAGCCAGAGCATTGGCTATTATTTCGACAAGGTAAACGGCGATATAGTCCACGCGATGGGGCTTAATGATTTTTATTCCACAATGCAGGTGCTCCTGCAGATGTCTGACCGGCTTTCAATGGCATTCAGCATAGAGAACCGCTCGCCCTTTCTGGATTACCGGCTTGTTCAATACGGCTTTTCGATGCCGTCGAAGTATAAGATAAAAGGCGGCGTAACGAAATGGGCGCTGAAGGAGATAGCAAAGAAAACCGTGCCAAAAGAGATAATCCTCCGCACTGATAAGCGCGGGTTTTCAGCCCCTGTGAACAAGTGGTTTGAATGGGACAAGTCAGGTAAATACGACAGAACGGCTTATAAAAACATGGCCTATGCGGATTGGGAAAAGCAGTTCAAGGTCAAAAACAGCTGTTATACATAGTGCGCGCGGATGATGTTACGCTTACGTAAAGTTAAGGGCTAAGTGACCGGCGATGGGAGCCGTCCTTAGCCCGTCCTGGCATAAAACTACTTGAGAGAGAGTGTGTGTGGCGGAGGGTGCTGCAGGCTTTAGGGCAGTTAGCCTTTGTTTATACCGGCGTTGCGTTTTCTCTTTTGAAGGCTGCTCCTTAGGCGGTGGACAAATGGGGATTGTTTACGGGCTGAGACCGGCGGCGACAGTTCCTTTTTAATCTCCTCTATGACGCGCTTGAGGCCGTCCTCTCCAAATTGTTTATAAATACTCTGTAAAAACAACGAAATAAACGCCCCAGACTTGTTCTTGTCCTTTAGCGCCTGAGCCTGCGTAACAATCATATACGCAAGCGCCTCACAGTAACCGTCTGACATCGCTACGTTTG
>JAKOEO010000009.1:0-7571 GCA_022321325.1 Candidatus Magnetominusculus sp. LBB02
ATTATGACAGCTCCTTTTGTTCTTGTAAAGATGGGGATTTCTTGACGCTTACTGTGTAACGATCCGACCAAGAGGATAAAGAAGTTTCCAGTGGCTAAAAAGCGCAAGTACATTCCCCCTATTGAGGATGTCATAGCCGTCTTAAGTGCCGCCAAGCCCCATGATCGGCTTTATCTTCTGTGCCTGACCCATTCCATGGGCAGAGTCACTGCTATCAACCAATTGCGCTGGGTTGACATACGTGAAAACCAAATTTCGCTCTACACGCGAAAAGCCCGCAACTCCGATCTCAAAGAGATCATTATCCCTATGAATGACATATTACGCGACACCCTAAAGCAGATACCCATGGTGGGAGAATATGTGTTGATAAACCCAAAAACTGGAAAGCCCTATGTATACCGGAAGTGTTTGCTCAAGACTTTGTGCAAGAACGCCAAGGTCACTCCCTTCACTTTCCACTCAATCAGGCATTTTACCGCTTCGCTGCTCGACAGCAAAAAAGTAACTCTGACCACAATTCAGAAACTTTTAGGACACGAACGGGCTACCACCACGGACATCTACCTTCAAGAGCTCAGGGGGACGACGACCGAAGCCATGAAACAACTGGAAGTCATCCACCACCAAGAGTCACCACCAAATACGGAGAAAGAAGGTTAAAAAGCCAAAGGATGGTACGCCTGGAGGGACTCGAACCCCCAACCTACTGCTTAGAAGGCAGTTGCTCTATCCTGCTGAGCTACAGGCGCACGGTGCTTATGATAACATAACGTCGGTACGCCCTGCAAGTTGATGCCAGAGCGGCCCGCACATTATATTTAAGTCGTTTACTTTATACATGCTTAATTGTTATACTGTATCAACAGTGGCGCGTGGCCATCTAACAGTATGACTGTTTATTAAAACGAAAAACTTATGAAAACACTTAGAGAATTGAGAGAACAGGCGGTTGCCGATGTCGAGGCCAAGGCTATTGCCAGGGCCTTGAAACTTTCCAGGGGCAATAAATCCACTGCTTCTAAAATCCTTGATGTTGATTATAAAACCCTTTTGACAAAGATAAAACAATACAATATCTCCTGAGCGGGCATTATGTCAGATGCGGGTGGCGTATTTCAGCTCATCGAATTTTATCCTGAATACTGTCCCTTTTGTCCTGTCAAGGGTGATTTTGCCGTGTAGCTGCGACTCCGCTATGCTTGTCACAAGCTGCAGGCCCAGAGACTCAGTCGTCCGAAAGTCAATCGAGGCGTCCAGCCCGCCCCCTGTGTCGCCCACTGTCAGTTCATATTCATTGTCGCGATGTTGTCTTAACTGTACGCTTATTTCCCCTTTTTGCCCCTTCTTAAAGGCATATTTAAGCGAATTTGAGATCAATTCGTTTATGACCAGGCCGCATGGTATCGCTGTGTCAATGCCCAGAGAGATATTGGCGGTGTCTACGTTAAACCTGATCTCTCTCTTATTTACTCCGTATGAGCTGAAAAGGCCGGAGCATAGATTTTTGACATAATCGCCAAAGTCTATGTGCGACATGTCCTTAGAGTTATAGAGTTTTTCGTGTATCAGGGCCATTGAGCGAATCCGGTACTCGCTGTCTTTGAACATTGCAGAGAGCTTATTATCCTTGACATATCTGGCTTGAAGCCTGAGAAGGCTTGATATTACCTGCATGTTATTTTTTACGCGGTGGTGGATTTCCCTAAGCAGTACCTCCTTTTCTGTAAGCGAGGCCAACAAGGCCTGGTTTAGTTTTATTATCTCCCTCTGCCTGTAGATGGTGTGGGAGCATGTGTCTAGCATCTTTCTCAGGGTATCGAATCTTATGGGTTTAACGATGTACTTATCAACGCCTATATCAATGGCCGACATCAGGAATTCGACATCGTTATGAGAGGTTGTGACGATGATAAACGAATTGGGGTTGATTTCCTTTATTGCCTTTGACATCGCCAGGCCATCCATTACCGGCATTCTGATGTCGGTAATGACTATCTCCGGCTTGTGAAGGTTATAGAGCTGCAACCCTTCCTTGCCGTCTGAGGCAAAATAGACCTCACGAGCATTCTTAGACAGAAATCGCGTCAATGCCTTCTTTACCGCATCGTCATCTTCTACGTATAAGATAGACAGTTCCTTGTGAAAATGCCCTTCCGCTGTTTCTATATTCAAGTATAACTCTCCCTTTGTCAGAGATTGCACCGAATAAAACTGGTAAAATATCCAGCGCATTATGTTACCATAAGAAATGTATAAAAAAATATTGACTTATGTGCGCAATAAGATATTTAATATAGATACGATGTCAAATGCGGTAAAGATAGCGGTTTCCATGATGTTTTGTCTGGCTCTATGTGTGGCATGTGATAAGAAGGTAGTCAAGCCGCCCTATGAAGGCCCGAAAGACTCCTATGCAAAGGCCCTTTCGCTTATAGAGGACAAGGACTATGAGGCTGCGCGCGAACTTCTCATTGAGATTACCAACAGGGATGCCGCCACAGACTATGCACCGCTTGCGCAGCTGAAGATTGCTGAGTCCTATATAAAGGCGGACGAACCTGAGGTCGCGCTTGAGGAATATCGAAAGTTCCTGAGGAATTATCCTGACAATAAGTACTCATCCTATGCCAAATATCAGATTGCCACGCTCATATTTAACACCATTGAGGGCCCTGACAGAGGTTATAAGGCAGCCTACTCGGCAATAAAAGAATTTCAGGGACTGAACGAGCAATATCCGAGAAACCCATATAAGGAAATTGTCCCGCTAAGGGTAGAAAAAAGCCGCAATGTCCTTGCCGAGCATGAGTTTTATGTCGGCGAATTTTACTACAAAAAAGCCGCGTTTGCCGCCGCGCTGAACAGGTTTTCAACCATACTTAGCAAGTATCCCGAATATGCCGATACGGGAAAGGTCTACTACTACATGGGGCTTGCCTGTAAGGGCATGAAAGACAGTGCAAAGGCGCGCCAGCATTTTGAAAAGGCAAAAGAGACCACCAGAAGCGCAGATCTGCTGAAAAAGATAGATAAGGAGTTGTCAAAACTAGGGGATTGAGATATTATCCGGTTTTCCTTAACCTTACAAAAAAGAAGTGTGTTGTAATCGGCGGTGGGAAGGTGGCAGAGCGTAAGGTACGATCCCTTCTGAAGGCTGGGGCGTCGGTTACCGTAGTAAGCCCGACGCTTACGCCGAAGCTCCTGGCGCTTAGAGGCAGCGGCCATATTAATCACATCGGCAGACATTATGAGGACGGTGATTTGAAGGGTGCGTTTTTGACAATTTCAGCCACAGGCGCCTCAGGGCTAAATGATAAAATTGTGGCAGACGGCAGCCTTGTCAATGCCGCTGACGCACCTCAGATGTGTGATTTTATTGTGCCATCGTCTGTGACGCGCGGCCAGCTTTCAATTGCCGTATCAACTGCCGGCATAAGCCCCGCCCTGTCAAGAACTATAGCGGATGAGTTGCACGGGATGTTTGGCAGGGAGTTCTCATCATATCTGACTTTTCTCAAAGTATTCAGAAATAAGGTTATCGCCTCTGTAAAAGATAAGCAGGCAAGGGCGGCGCTATTGAAAATGGCCGGAGACGGCACCTCAGTTACCGCTGTCAGAGATGGGCGCTTAGATGAGTTAAAATCAGAATTGACCGGCAGGCTGCAGATGTTTCAGGATGACGACTAAGACCCTTACCCATATAGATAGTTCGGGAAATGCCACAATGGTGGACGTAACAGAAAAGCTGACAACGCGCCGGGAGGCCGTAGCGGCAGGGACAATAACGATGTCGCCTGAGACTCTATCTTTAGTAAAGACTGGCGGCATGCCAAAAGGAGATGTCCTTTCAACGGCGCGTATTGCAGGCATAATGGGGGCAAAACAGACATCTGTTCTAATTCCCATGTGCCATCCAATAGCAATTACATCAGTGAAGATTGAGTTTCATATTAACGGCGAAGGAAATTCGATAGAGGCCGTAGCCGCTGTAAAGACCGTAGGCCAAACAGGCGTAGAGATGGAGGCCCTTACCGCTGTTTCTACAGCGTTATTGACTATTTACGACATGTGCAAAGCCGTTGATAAGGAAATGGAGATATCCGGCATTGTGCTGATAAAAAAAACAGGCGGCAAAAGTGGCAGTTTTATAAGGCAGACTAATGGTAAAGGTAAAAATCTGCGGGATAACAAATAAAAAGGACGCCGTGGCGGCTGTGGATTATGGGGCCGACGCCCTTGGCTTCGTGTTCTATGATAAAAGTCCGCGGCATGTAACCCCTGACGCTGCTGCCGAAATAATAAAAATGGGTCTGCCGCCTTTTGTTACTACTATAGGGGTATTTGTTGATGAGACAGAGGAAGGGATTAATCGAATCAAAGAGGTCGTGGGCATTGATGTGGTACAGCTTCACGGCAACGAACCGCCCGAGGCGGCCGAGGTCTGGCCTAATGTTATTAAGGCGTTTCGGATGAGGGATTTCGTAGACCTTGAGCCGCTTTCAAGATATAAGGTATCGGCATTCCTTTTGGACGCCTACGCAGAGGATTCATTTGGTGGCACGGGTAAACTTTTCAACTGGGAAATTGCCATAGAGGCGCGACAGTTTGGCAGGATTATCCTTTCCGGAGGACTAAACCCTGACAATATCGAGGCTGCGGTAAGGAAAGTCAACCCTTATGCCGTTGATGTAAGCTCAGGCGTAGAGGCCGCTAAAGGAAAAAAAGACCATCTCAAACTTAGACAATTCATCGAGAGGGCGAAAAAAAATATTGAAAAAAAATAACTTGCTTTGATTACTATAAATCTTGTATGCTTAACAGAAGAGAGTTCAAGTGGAAATTAAACGCGTTTCATTTATAGAGGCTAAGTCGCCTGGAAACCATATATTCAGCAAGTTTCCGATACCAAGGGTCGGTACGATACTGCTTTCGACAATACTCAAGGGCAGGGGCTATGAGGTAAAGGCGTTTATAGAGGATGTTGGTCGGCCTGATTGGGCGTATATCGAAAGCTCGGACATTGTTTGTATCTCCACTCTGACCTCTACGGCGCCGCGGGCGTACAAGATAGCCGAGAGGATAAAGGCAAAAGGGATTCCGATTATTATGGGCGGGGCGCATACCACGTTTATGCCCGATGAGGCCCTCGCGTATGCCGATTATGTCTTGAGAGGCGAGGCAGACCATTCGATTGTGAAGTTGTTTGATTATCTTGAGCATGGCAAACCGGCGATAAACTCTATAGAAGGGCTGTCATATAAGGACCCGGCAGGAAACTGTCTTCATAATCCTGACAGCAGCCGCATAACTGATCTTGACGCCCTGCCAATACCTGACGTTAAGCTTGTTCAGGAGTGGGACCGCATGAAGATATATCCAATCTCTACATCCAGAGGCTGCCCTTTTGACTGCAAGTTCTGTTCAGTTATAAGGGTCTTTGGAAGGCAATACCGCTACAGCTCTGTCGAACATTCACTGCGGGAGATAAAAGATGCGTGCGTCAATTCTAAGGAAAACATTTTCTTTGTTGACGATAATTTCTCGGCAAATAAGAAACGCACAAAGGAACTGCTCAGGGCAATTATAGCCGAAAAGATAAAACCGTCATGGTCAGCGCAGGTGCGTACTGACGTGGCAAAAGACGAGGAGCTTTTGCGGCTGTTTTCAGATTCCGGCTGCCACATGCTCTATATTGGTTTTGAATCTATAAGTCCGGAAACGCTCGCAGGCTACAATAAAGGGCAAAGCCTCGATGAGATCGTCCGGTGCATTAAGACCGTTCAGGCCCACGGCATCGAGATTCATGGCATGTTTGTGCTTGGCGCAGACACCGACAATGTGGACACTATCAGAAAGACGGCTGATTTTGCGATAAATCACGGGATAGACACTATTCAGTTTATGATTCTTACGCCGCTTCCGGGAACGCCGTTTTTCTTTGAGATGCAGCAGGCTGGCAGACTTCTGCATACCGACTGGAGCAAGTACGATGCCCATCATGTTAATTTTAAACCCACGCTTATGAAGCCGCAGACGCTGCATATGGAGACATTTAAGGCAATGGGGCGTTTTTATTCGTGGAAATATATTGCAAAACATGCGGCAAAGCTCGATTTCTTCCATACTGCTGTCGGCTTTTACGGTAAATGGGCTGTCAAGCAGGCACTAGAAGAGGCAAAGGACTATTTTGCAGGTCTGAGCGCCGCGTTGGACTCACCGGAAGCGCACGCCACCGCGTAGACATCTGCCAAAAGCTATGGACGAAATAGAACTCCCAAACCCGGAAGAACTCAAAGAAAAGAGAGACGACCGCTTCTCAAAAAGGGTTGCCCTTGTTACCGCCATTTATGCCGTGTTTCTTGCTATCGCATCATTAGGTGGCAGTCATGCGATGAAGGGACTGCTTGTGTCGTCTCAGGAGGCGTCAAATCAGTGGGCATATTACCAGTCAAAGGCAATCAGAGAACATACATATAAAATCCAGGGGCAAGTCCTGCAAGTAAGGCTCATGGAGATAAAAGACTCTATGAAACCAGAGATTGTAGAGAAATACGAATCTACGATAAAGATGTTTTCAGAGGAACAAGAGCGCTTCAATAAAGAAAAACAGGATATAGAGCTCAAGGCCAGAGAACAGTCGGAGCTGCGCGAGAAAAATGGCAAAAAAGACCCATACTTCGAGTACGCAGAGGTACTGCTTCAGATATCCATAGTCCTGGCCTCTGTGGCAATCATTTCGCACTCATACCCTGTGTTTTATGCCTCGATATGCGCTGCCACTGCGGGGATATTTATGGTAATTAATGGCTTCTTCCTGTTTGTAAACATCCCCTTTTTAGACTAATCGCACAACTACCGCCGCGTGGCGGGGATGCGCCCGCCCAGCCGTCAGAATGCCTGCCCTGGCCTTATTTTAACTCTTAGAGACCGGCCTTATTTCGGTTTTTTCACTTTAGTATCGGAGCTAGTGGCCGTCGGCTTCGCCTCTGCGGCCTTTGGCGCCCCCTGTGCTATGGTTGGCATAACGGGGACTGATTTAACTGCCGCCGGTGCGACTGGCTCTTTAACAACAGACATATCCTGAGTGAAAAGTCCTTTTTGCGGTTGTGCGGCAACAGCTTTGGGTGCGGCGGCAGGCGCTGCAACCGGAGCCGGCGTAATTTTAGGCGCTGCAATCGGTTCGGCCTTTGGCGCTGCCTTCTGGACGGTGTTATTAGCAGAGGCAGGCGTCTTTTTTACATCAGCCGTAACGTGCTTTTTTGCCTCGGTTGCGATATATTTTTTCATTTCTGTTTCATAGGGCTTTTTCTCTTCCTTCTTTTTCGCTTCAGGCTCAACCTTCTTTTTCTCTTTTACCTTTACAGGCGAAACAGGCGTTTTCACTACAACTGACTCCGCCGTCTTTGCCGCTTCCGGCTCTTTGTAAGGAGCTCCATAAAGACGTTTAGACGCCTCAAGCATATCGCCTATATATCTCTGCGTCTCTTCAGAGATGGATATGCCGACTTCTTCGACATTTTTCAGAAGCCTCAACCAATCTGCATGTTCCCACATACCCTTGGTCTCGC
>JAKOEO010000009.1:7581-16182 GCA_022321325.1 Candidatus Magnetominusculus sp. LBB02
ACATTTTTCAGAAGCCTCAACCAATCTGCATGTTCCCACATACCCTTGGTCTCGCCAACAAAGCTGGCAATAGCCTTAGGAACGCCTGTAACAACTCTGAGCATGTCGTCGCTGCTTGTCTTGGATAGATATAACTTCTTGAGAGATTCCACGGTTGTGCCGAGGTTATAAATTACATCGCCGGACATCTCATAACCCATGCGCTGCACTTTCGATACAAGCCTCTCCCACTCCAGATGGTCCCATGTGCCTTTCTGCACGTCAACAAATTTTCCTACTGTGTTGATCAGTTCGTCGAACTTCGCCATTTTTCGATCTCTCCTTTGCGCTTTCCTAAGTTGAAGTTACTTTTTTGATAAGCGCGTTTGTACTTTGGGTTTTTGTCTCGCCGACGCCATGTCTCTACCAAGAAAGCCCCGGCAGCCTATAGCATTTAATCGAAAAGCCTGCCTTTTCGTCTTTTGTAATCGTCCAGTAACATGGTAACAGCCTCTTCAATCAACTCGTTGAGCTTTTTACCCTCCTCAATGGATAGGTATTTTAGCTTTTTCAAGAGCTCTGGATTCAGCCTTGTTGAAAAAGTATCCCTCTGCACCAAGTCCCGTTGTCGTGCCATAGTTAATTATAGCATACATCAAGTTTTTTTTCAAGAAATAATTATTTCAAGAAAAAATACTTGACTTTTAATAAATAAAGAATGTAAGCTGGATAAGTGGGGTTGTAAAGTAGGTGTAAAGAAGGATTGCATACGTAAAGTAGGGTTGTAATACACTGTTTCTCTAAGACTCTCTTCGTAAGGAGGTTGGGAATGGACATCCGCTCAGTGGATGGGAAAGAAGAGGCCGACGGACGGGCCGACGGACGGGATGGGCGGCAAGCTGGCCTCAACGATGGCGTACCAAACGGGTTTGAAGAGGGGATGTCCGCAGGGCTTGACGCAATGGGCTATGGCCCTTGCATTGATGTATCGTCTGTGTTTGATATTTTACAGCGTCTATCGGGTAGAGGGGTTGCGGAGGACGCCATAGACCATTCGCTGAATTGGCTTATCCTTTCGGCGTGGAGAAATCTTGACAAGATGAAAGAGCTTCAGAATGAGATGATTAACAGGCTTCAGGAGATAAAGAAGGCAACTGGCATACTAAACTAAATTAACAGGAGAGTGCTGATGTCAAAAAAGATTTCGATGTTATTAGCGGTATTGATGTGCGTGGCGTTTGTTCAGACAGCGTGGGCGGATCCTGTAGAGGACAAGATAAGGGAGATATTTCCGGATGTAAAGCCGGACAGCGTTAAGGAAACTCCTATTAAGGGATTATATGAGGTTATTAAAGGCAGTGAGATTGTCTATTTTGATCCGGTAACCGGATATTTAATCTTCGGGGAGATTATATCTCCTAAAGATAAGAAGAGCCTGACAGCAGAGAGGAAGCAGCAGCTCAGGGCGGCAAAGATTAAGGATATGCCCCTTGATAAGGCGTTGAAGATTGGAAGCGGCAAAAACACCGTCATCGAGTTCACAGACCCGGACTGCCCGTTTTGCAGGAAGGCCGGTGTGTTTCTGGCCGGCCGCAGCGATATTACCAGATATGTCTTTTTATTTCCTATAGTCCAGCTTCATCCAAAGTCCCCTGAGAAGGCCAAGTTCATTCTCTGCGCTGAGGACAAGAAGAAGGCATTAGAGGATGTAATGGCCGGCAAGCATGACAACGACGCATTAGAGCTTTGCAGCGACCCTAAAATTGATGAGCTGCTTGCGGCGCACAAGGCCGCAGGCGACGCCGCCGGAGTAGCCGGCACACCGCTTCTGGTAATCAATGGTACAGTTGTTGACGGGGCCAATATGCCGCTTATCGAAAAGCTGCTTTCAGAAGGAAAGGACGGCGACTCAAAAGATGCACCGCATCCAAGCAAATAAAGCTCCCAACCCATAGCCTGCGCAGGCGATATTCTGGACACTGCACCCTATGCGGTGTCCAGACACCCCCTCTGATACAAAACCGCATTATAACAAATATCGCAGCTTAATGAAAAGCGCTAAAACATCAGCGTAAGAACTGGATTGCAGCTCGCAGGCGGCTTTGACAGACGCGAAGATATCTTATTACAACACAACTTTGTATAGCGGAAGGATAGTAGGCAACACTGCCGATATAGCGCTCAACTTATCCCATCAGAGTCAGACTTTGAAGGACGGCGTCAAGTTTGTTTCTTGTTTCTGAGTGTTTCACTGAGTTGTTCTCGGCGCTATAAACGCCCATCGCCTTTTCAAAGGCGCCAGCGGCCTTACTTAGGTTCTCTTTTTTATTTTGCAAATTCGACATGGCGTGGCAGGCAACGCCAAGATTGTACAGCGTTTGCCCATATTTCAGCGGAAACTGGCATATGGCCTCAAGTCTCAGCGCCCTTTCGTATGAACGTACAGCCTTCATGAGATTTTCCTCTTTATCGCTGACATCAGCTAATGCGGTGTAGGCGTTTCCGAGGTTGCCTTGCGTGAGGCAATAGTTTGTTGGAAATTCCTCCGGGGAGTAAACCTTTAGCGCCTCTTTGAATGCGTAAACGGCCAGCTTCAGATTCCCCTCTGCGTCCTGTTTTTCAGACAGAATTACGTAGGCATTGCCGAGGTTGTTCATTGTTGTGGCGTATTCTTTTGGGAAGTCCTCCGGCGTGTATATTTTAAGGGCATCTTTAAAAGAAGCAATAGCCCTCATCATATGGGCCTCGCTGCCGCTTCCGGCAGCCAAAGCCCCAAGCGTATTTCCCATGCTGTTCTTTAGTGCCGCATATTCAGTAGGATACTCCGCAGGGGTGCGCACTCTTAGCGCCTCTTCATAAGCTACCGCTGCTTTTATCAGGTCATCGGGCTTGCCTGTTATCTCAGATAAGTCGTCATAAATGCCCGCAAGATGGTCATGCAGGACGGCATACTGGACAGGGTCCTTGTCAAATGTTATCAGTCTGATAGAGGTTCTGATAAAAGTGGCAGCCTTTGCCAGATTCGCTTCTTTGTCTTTGAGGGCGGATGTTTCCCAAAGCACAAGGCCGATGTTGTGGTTAATCTCTGCGCTGTCGTTGGAGTATTTGTCAAACGTGCCGCTTCTTATAGCCTCTTCATATGCTGTGGCCGCTTTAGAGAGATTTTCCTCTTTTTCGGTTAGTGTGGAAAGCTCCCAGTAGGCCAGCCCAAGGCTGTTTTGGACAGTGCCGTATTTCACAGGGTTGTTTTCCATGTTGTAGATTTTTAAGACCTGTTGATAAGCGTTTATAGCTTTTTCTATATTGGTCTGCTCATCTTTTAGTTCTGAGAGCGCCCATAACGCGTTTCCTATGTCAAACCAGATCATGGCATATTCGTCGAGACTCTCGCCAACAGGCGCCGCAGTCTCCGTATAAACAGACAGGGCCTCCTCGTATGCCTCTATGGCCAGCGTAAGGTTCTTTTCGTTTTCCCTCTCTTCGGCGAGTTTTCTGTAACAGACTCCAATTCGATGGTTTGCCTGTGCGTAGAGGAGCGGGTTATTTTTTTTATTTATATTTGCAAGGATACTTTGATTTTCTTGCAGCGTCTGCGGCGACTTGCACTGTTCAAACATACGTTGCGCATTTTCGACTATTTCGTCCAGGGCCTCTTTTTTCTCTTTTTTCTTCAGATATAAATATATGACAAGAGCAGCGGCGGAAAACACTATCAGTGCCGCAATGACTAAAAACGGTTCAGGTATTTTATTCAAGTCTGCGCTCCCTGTTTATATTGTGACGATTGAAGTATCTGCGCCTCATGCCGTGGTCCTCTGTAGTATTGCCTCAATTGAGTCCTTGGCTGCCTCGGCTACATCGGGGTGCTCATCGCCTAATGCGCCCTGCAGCTCTGCAATATGTCTTTTGTCGCCAATTATGCCAAGACTGTAGGCAGCGTCGCCTCTGATAAGCGCGGTCTCTGATTTTAAAAGCGGAGCGATTGAGTCGGCAATCTCCACAAGATGGACAAAGTTAATCTCGGCCAGCGTTTCAAACAGGGCAATTGCCCCAAGCCGCACACGCATACGCTCGTCGCTTATCAGCCGTTTAGCGGCCGGATATACTTCCGGCTCATACCTGAACATATCAATGATATTGTCAAGATATCCTTTCTCCATATAATCGGCTATCATGTCGTAAAGATCCTGCTCCATTGTTTATCTCCCGCCCGCTGCCCTAATACGGTATTATACAGTATTGCGTTTAGACATGTCTATAGCTCACAGGGCAAACGCATTAGAAAAATAAAGCTGAAATTACCTATGCAATTACACCATCTTGGCCCAGTCAGTCATTCCGGCTTGTCCGGAATCTTCCCTAATCTTTCCTTCTGTGGGTTTTAAACGATGATTTTGCCTAACTCGGAGGCAAAAGGACAGATTCCGGACAAGCCGGAATCACGACATTAAGAGAAAATTTATGGTGCAATTCTCTAATGCGTTTGCCCTGATAGCTCATCTCATTCGTTACAGACCTGACAATCTGTCCTACCTCCCAACATAACAGTTCATGATTAGTGCGCTCAAAATATATATTCATACCAGTGAAATCTGTAACAAATCTGTAACGTAGCTCACGTTATACTACCCACAGAGTTTGAAGTGGTTTATGCAGCAGGGTAGTTTGTCTAAACTCCGTATATAACGGGGTTAAATTATGTCGGGGGGAGAGTGCGATATGAAAAAGTCAGTGATAGTTTGTATGTTGTTCATGATGGTTACATTATCACAATCCGTGTATGGTCAAGGCGTAAGCGACATCCCAATGGTATTTGTGAAGGGCGGGTGTTACCAGATGGGGGAGACATCTGGGGATGTCCATCAAAATGAAAAGCCGGCGCATGAGGTATGTGTACGTGATTTCTACATGGGAAAGTATCAGGTAACTCAGTCCCTATGGAAAGAAGTGATGGGGGATAATCCATCTAAACTCCAAACTGGGGAAAGTTATCCAGTTGAGTCGGTAAGTTGGAATGATGTTCAGAGGTTTATTCAGCGGCTCAATGCGATGACTGGCAAGAAATATAATCTGCCCACAGAGGCGCAGTGGGAGTTTGCATGTCGTGAAGGGGGCAAGGATGTGGGAAAGGCGTATACAGTCAGCGAAAAGGAACTCTCTGATTACGCATGGTATAGGGATAATGCTGAAGGCTCAACACATGCCGTAGGGCAGAAACATCCCAATGAACTGGGACTATACGATATGCTTGGCAATGTATGGGTGTGGCTAAGAGACGCCTATGCCCCGGACGCCTATGCCGATGGTAAGACCACTGAAAACATAGCAAGCGACGGCAGGCGGGTGATTCGCGGTGGGAATTTTAACACTAATGCCGACAGCCTAAGGTGTTCCAGAAAGGGCAGCTATCCTTCCGGCTCACAGGAACAAGACATAGGTTTTCGGCTTGTACTTGAGGACTAAATTCTTGTTTGACCAAAGGCAGCGGTATAGACTCCGCTGCCTTTGGTTTTAGTGAAATAGTTTAAGGTTTGAAGGGCTGCTTGATGAGTTTCTCCATTTCCTGTGATGGGCTGACGCCCAATTGCGTCTCAAACACCTGCTTGCACCGATTGTAAAGGTTGACGGCATCCGCTTTCAAACCTGCCCTCATGTAAAACATTATCGTTTTCCTGTAGCACTCCTCGCGCAGGTTGTCTGCCTCGATGGCTGATTTATAACACTCTATGCCCTTTTCCCAGTTGCTCATACCCTCAAAGAATGTACCGGCCTTGCAGCAGAAACTTGCAAAGTCGTCTTTTAACTGTTCGGCACGGTGAGCTGCCAACGGCTGGTCTTGATCTGCGTGAAGGAAGGCGCCCTTATAGAGGCTTTGCGCCTTTCTGAATAACTCATATATTCGATTTTCGCCGTCAGGTGCGGCTAATAGCTGTCTGAACTCATCCATAATTTCCTGAAGCGCCCACAGGTCTACCCAGCAGTAGTCTGAGTTAATAGAAATATTATTGTCAGATGATTGAATTGTGTCATAATCATCGCCGAGCAGTTTGCGCAGCCGGTGGAGATTTGTTCGATAAGATACAGCCGCCGCGTCGCCGTCGGCCTCTGGCCACAGCGTGTCTGATAACTGCATAACGCTGACGTTTCGCCCGCCTGCGGCGATGACGGCCTTGAGCAGTTCAAGCGGTTTTTTCTGGGTTTTGGCCGAGAATTTTATGGGCTTATCATCCTTTAATATTGCGAATCTCCCAAGCGTATAAACCCTTATTGGATATGGCCAGCTCTCCTGCCTGATGTCTCCGGGGGTAATCTCGTGGTCTCTGATAAACTCTTTAATAAATTCTGGTTCAATGTTTCTTTCTATAGCCGCAACGCATAGACGTTTCACAGTTTTTTGCTGCCATGCCAGAAGTCTCATCCCCATCGTTTTGGAATGGCTGATTCCATTTGTAATTTTTTCAATGAATTGCCCTTCGTCGTTTTCGTTAAGGGCAATCAATGCCTCTTCCATTGCGCAGACATAACTAAAGAAGAGATTTGGTTCTTGGGCAGTCTGGAAATTGTTAAGCTCTTTAATTATCTGCCTTGCCTTGTCATACTCTGCGGCCTCTATTAATACATACGCAAGCATGTATGTGTAAATTCCGCTGACCCAATAGGAGCCGCTTTCTGATACTAATTGTATAGCTAATTCCATATGCTCTATAGCTGATGAGTAATCTTCTCGGCTTACAAAAACAAGCGAGGCCAAATGATGGTAAAGGTATTGGGCATAGTTGTGAACACCGGTAATCATATACTCCATCTTCTTCAGATACTGCTCGGCAAGGTCAATATTGCCCACAGAGAGTGAGTTATAAATGGATAGATTGTAAAGTATTTTATCCAACAAGTGAATATCATACTTTTCGCCAATCTCTAACGACTCGTCAATAAGCTGTTGGCTCTGTTTGTATAAAGCGGCATAACAAAGGTATAGCGCTTTTGTCCTAAGAAACATCATTCTTGACAGAATGTGTCCCTGTGATTTTTCAACAACGGGAGACAGTATGTCTATGACAACGCCGGCCTTATAAGTCCTGCCTGACCATAAATAGTACATACAGATAGTATATCCTAAAGACATAAGCTGCTCAATGTTTTGAGAATTACGCAGTATTTGTAATGCCTGTCCTTCCCAGTAGGAGATAGCTGGATGGTTTGGCTGGCGAAATATAAGGGATGAGAATATGCTTATGGTGAGCCTGTCTCTAAGCTTATCGCTGACTGCCGGAGTGAGTGAGGCCGTCTCATCAAGCGACTGCGCAATATTATAGCGTTTTGCCATTGCCTGGAATTCATAAATCCAGTTGTCCAGCAAGGAGAAGTCCTTCCACTGGTAAAGATAGGTATCCACATTGGAGCAAAACGCAGAGAACAATCCCTCAGGGTCATCGTTTGATTTGAACGTCGTGTATGCCGGCTCAAGACTTTTGCGAGCCTCTGCCGGATTTGATTGCAATATAGACATGCCCCGCCAATAAAGCAGCCACGGCTTATTTTCAATAAAATCATCGGGGATGCCGCTAAACCATTTATTTAAGATTGCCCCTCTTCCCGCTGCAATCATAGCGGCAGTATTTTTAACCATCAGCGATGAGAGGCGTTCTATGTCAGACATGTCTATGCAAAGCTGGGCAGCGGCCTCAAACTGCCCGCTCTCTTCTAAGATATCAACGGCTAGGCGCGCTATTTCGAGCTCGCGCCGCTCATTAAAATAATCTTTGGCATGGGTACGCAGAAAATCATGGAACAGGTCGTGATATTGAAACATCAGACCGCTGTCAGTATGTTTTTGAGTAAGAAAGAACTGGCGGTGTTTCCTCGATAGTATCTTGTGGGTCTGGTCGCAGCCGGTTAACTGCACCGCCATAGGCAGGGTAAATTCCTTTAGATAGGCGGTCTTAAGCAGGCACTCCCGCTCCACTTGTTCGGTTTGTTCCAATATTTCGCTTGCAAAATAATCAAAGACTGCCTCATTGTCGCCAACTGTCTCAAAACTTGGAATGGCGATGCCTGTCCTTTCTATTGCCAGCGTCAAACCAACCGCCCAGCCGTCCATCTTTTTGTAGAGCTGCCTTACTTGTTCCTCCGGCATATCTGAATTGGCAGATTGTTTTACCAGTTTAAAGGTATCGCTCAAAGTAAAGAGTAAATCGTTCCATTCAACTTTGCCTAAACCGTCGTTTCTTTTCAGGTCGGCATATTCAATAGGAGGCTCAGCCCTGCTGATTATGATAGCCTTACAGGCGTCGGGCAATAGGAAAAGATTTCTGGCAATGATGTAATGCACTACGGAGTCAGCGGGCAAATTCTGATAATTGTCAAAGACGACAACAAAAGGTGCGCGTGAGCCGGTATGTTTCAGCCCCGCAAATAACTCCTTAAAATATCGTGTGGCAAAGCCATGAACGTTATTGAAATATTCAGGGGTAAACGCAGGCAGCTCAATTTTATTGCCGGGCAGGTTTGAAACGGCAAGGGACATATAATAGAAAAACGTGGCGGCGTCAATGTCTGTCTCATCAATATGATACCAGATGAAGGGGTTGCCGCGGTTTTTGAGATAACTTGCGGCCAATG
>JAKOEO010000009.1:16192-20808 GCA_022321325.1 Candidatus Magnetominusculus sp. LBB02
ATATGATACCAGATGAAGGGGTTGCCGCGGTTTTTGAGATAACTTGCGGCCAATGTGGTCTTTCCTGAGCCGCCCGGTGCGGTAATCCATGTAACGCGCCTTTGCAGTGACTTGTCAATTGTGAGAAAACACGTCTCACGCTCTATAACCCCGTCAAGGTCTGGCGCTGCTATCTTCGATAGAACTGCTGACGACATGCGTATAAACCTCCGATGCTAAGACAATAGTCCTGACCGCAATTTAGACACCTTCATTTGTCACATAGGTTTATGTGTCACTCATTAATGATAAAGCATTCATGTCAGGTTTGTCATCATCTACTATTGTCAAAATAGTTTATACCCCAGTCTTGCGTAAACTGTATAGCCTTGGGCTGTGTTCCTTGAGGCGAAGTCAGCAAGGCCGACTACAAGTGCGCTAAATCTGCCTGATATCCACATGGCCGACGGCCCGGCCTGAAGTTTCTGCATGGCGGTGTCAGACGCATTTGAGCCGTTTACATAGTTCTCTGCCCCGAAGGTTGCATTCAGATGCCCCCCAAGCAGTAAGTCCGGCCTCACAAAATAACCTGCGTAGCCCTCGATTATGGCCTCGTTGCCAGCCCTTACGCCTGTGGCCTTGTTTTCTGTAAACATATCGTACTTGAAGGTAAGCTCCATATCAAGCTTGCCTATCTGCTTGGCGGCAACTACTGTAGGCATAAACTGCCAAACATTCGCGCCCAAATTTGCAATCCTGTTACTGTTATATGAGCCGGTTGGGGCAACAAGATATGACCCTGCGGCAACATATGTCCCTGAGGCCTTATCATCCACAAGCCAATATCCGGCTACGAACATTGCGTCGCCTATGCCTGCGTCAGAGCTGCCTAACAGGTCTGTCTTACCTACTGGAACCATACCGCTTAGAATAATTGTGTTGCCAAGCAGGGATTGATTGTAATACACTAGCCTTAACGTGGTTTCATAGGCCCGTGCACCGATGTTGTTCATAGATGTGGCGCCGGAGCTGTCCTTGAGCCTCTGAGCTGTATAAATTGCGGGATACAAAATGAAATATAACTCATTCGGCTGTGATAAACAACCCACATTGTTTTCAAACGGATCAACCGCATAGCAGTCAACTGCTCCAAACAGCACGATTACCATAAGAAATAAAATTATAAGTCTCTTCATTTACAACCCCCTCATTTCGTTTTCATTTATAAAATCGCTGACTGCCTTATTAAATGCCTCCGACTCGTCAAGGTGAGGGAAGTGGCCTGATTCATTGAAGACTACAGAGCGCGCCCCCGGTATTTTATTGTTAATAAACGCTACAGTATCAACTTTAGGATTAACTATCTCATAAGCGCCCCATGTTATAAGAACAGGGACAGTGATGCCGCCAAGTTTGTCTGTTATGTCATAATGTCTCAAATTGCCTGTAATGCGGAAAATACTTTGGCCTATCGAATGGTTATATATGGCAATATTTTGTCTGCCGAGACTTCTGTAAAAACACTCCGGCCATGGTTCTGACCGAATATAAACTCGTTTTAAGAATACCATCTGCGCCTGCTCAAACTGCTCCTGCGTAAATTTTGATGTGTCATTGTTGCGGACTGCCAAGAGCACCCGGCGTGCCTCATCCGGCATCAACTCAATGGCGCAGCCAATATCGTCATGCAGCATCTGGCCGTTAAGGGTTGGATTGGCAAGTATCAAACTTTTTATCGCACTGCAACCGGCCTCAATCAGGCTGGATATGATAATCGAAGAACCGATGGAATGCCCTAAGGCGTGGCAATGCGTAAGCCCAAGCATGGCGCAGACCTCCGCAAATTCGCGGCCAAGATACTCGATGTTCCATCTGGCAGGGTCATTATGCTTCGTTGAATTACCGCAGTCAGTTTGATCATAAAAAATCACAGGGCGCTCTATCGCAAGACTATTTAATGGTTCCATGTACTCATGCGTAAAGCCAGGACCGCCGTGAACTACAACCAGTGGCGTTGCCTTTACCTCCGCGCCATAAATCTTATAGAATATCTTACCGCCGCCAATGTCTAAAAACCCCTCTTCTATGGTCATTTATACCTCCATGAATAGTAGTAAAATGTTACCAATATTACTACACTACACTTAAAATGTAAATACCATATTTACAGACAGTAGATAATAATTAACATGGTCCGGCAGGATATATTGGAGCCGCGCCGTCAATGACTACCGCGAAGTTTTCATTCTGATAAGTTTTATTTATGCAGCTGATTTGTAACATAACTGTAACATTAGTTACGTTATAATGTCCGCAGAGCATTAGTCCGTGATATACGCGGCGCTGCTGGTTTTTATTGTCTTTTGGCGGCTGGTAGTGATAGACTATCGGCATGATAAGCGTGACAATAGAGATACTTGAGGGCGACGATAAGGGCAGGACACATGAAATGGCCGATGCCGAGCCGTTGGTTATTGGCCGCTCCATGTCTTCTAATCTGCAGATAGGAACCCATGACAGGCTGGTCTCGCGAAACCATTGCATTCTAGTAATCCGTGATGACAAGTGCTATATTACCGACATGAAAAGTAGAAACGGCACCTTGGTCAATGACATCAAAATAGCCACTCAGGAATTATCTAACATGGACACAATCAGAGTTGGAGCTACCCTGATGAGGGTCATTATTGAAGATGTTAAAAAGGCGATATGCAGCTCCTGCGGCGCGTCAGTGAGTGAGGCCGATATTGCCTTTGGCGGCGATGAGGCGCAGCGCTTATGTGCGCGCTGCTGGAAGACGAGAATTGACACTGTGGTACAGGGACAATGTAGAGACCCCATAGCATTGACTGGTCTGAAAGGAAAGTCTTATTCATGTTCAATGTGTTGCGCTGATGTCTCAAACATCGCTGATTTTGACGGATTGGCGGCAGAGTTTCCAGATTCCATGTATACATGCCCAGAATGCGTTAAGGCACTGAGGAAAAGTTCACAGACATATGACCTTGATGATCATTATCTCATATTGAAAGAAATCGGCAGGGGCGGAATGGGAGTGGTTTATAAGGCCGTTCATAAAGATGCAGGCAGGATGTGCGCATTAAAGAAAATTAATGCTGCCGCCCTGGACGACCCCCAAAATATAAAGACATTTGAGCGCGAAATGATGGTACAGTCACGTGTTATCCATCCTAACCTCATTCGTATTATGGACAAGGCAATGGTGAGCCGAACAAATTATTTCGTCATGGAATACATATCCGGGGGAAGTGTCGCGGCGCTTATAGGTAGTACGCAGGCGGGCAGGCTTGACCCCATAACGGCCTGTGCTATCGCCATTGATATACTTAATGGGCTTAACGCCCTGCATACAAATGGATTTATCCACAGGGACATTAAACCGTCCAATGTTCTTTTAACTCCGCCCGGGCAGGACAGGGTTGGCATGGCAAAGATTTGCGACTACGGACTGGCGAAATCATTTATAAATACTGCAAGCTCAATGTTTGATATAACAAGGACTCATGGGGGAATTGCCGGGTCGTTCATGTATATGTCGCCAGAGGTTATTACAAACTTCAAATACGCCAAACCCACTGTTGATCTATACTCCGCCGGCGTTACGCTTTACTTTATGCTGACGGGTAAATATACTGTGGATGTCCCCGCTGATTATTTTGAAAATATGGGCAAAGGGCCATCTGCCCTAAGCCGCCATCCTCTGGATATTGTCATGGAGGATAAGCCTGTGCCAATACTTAGCCGTAACCCTGATATTTCCCGTCCCCTTGCCGGCATAGTGGATAGGGCTGTTTCAAAAAATATGGCTTATGGATTTCAGGACGCCAAAGAGTTTATAAATGAATTAGAAGCCGTTATGGAGTCAGAGGGCTATGCGCAAACAAATCATAAACGGAGGGAAGGATGAGAATTATTATCAGCATGGCAGCAATTTTGTGTTTAGTCGTGGCAACGCAGGCGTGCAAGAAGGCCGAGGATGTCTCCACAAAGATGAGCGACACGGCAGAGCAGAAACTGCAAGCCAAGGACAAGGCCAATGCTATGGCGCAAAAGGCAGATATTGAAGGTCTTCGTCGTTCTATCAGCGGTTTTAAGGCGGCAGAGGGCAGATACCCAAAAGACCTTGCCGAATTGGAGACATTTGCAGGCGTAACAATAGACAAGGGAATCTACAAGTATGACGCAGCTAAGGGTACCATTGAGACTGTGCAGTAACCATAGAGGGGAGGGCAGATGAGAGCAAACCTACCTCGCGCTGAGCGCGGCCTTTGGAAGAAGAACTCGGTAATAGACAACAGATATGAGGTTCGCGGCCTTGCCCGTGGAGGCATGGGCGAGGTATATTTTGTCTTTGACCGCGAAATAGGCCGGATGGTAGCGGTTAAAACCCCCCTGCCTTCTGTCATGGAAAACCATGATGGTCTAAACCGCTTCTACCGCGAGGCGGAGGCGTGGATAAGCCTGGGTACTCATCCCAACATATGCTCGGCCTACTATGTGGCCGAGTTGGACGGCCTGCCGCGACTTTTTATCGAATATGTTGACGCCGGCGCGCTGGATAAATGGCTTAGGGAAGGGACATTGTCCACATTTACAGAGAAATTGGACATGGCCAT
>JAKOEO010000009.1:20818-31963 GCA_022321325.1 Candidatus Magnetominusculus sp. LBB02
AATGGCTTAGGGAAGGGACATTGTCCACATTTACAGAGAAATTGGACATGGCCATACAAATCGCCTCCGGCATGAACTGGACTCATACGTTTCTCTGGACAGACAACGAAGGCGTTTCCCAGACTGGAATCGTACACAGGGATTTAAAACCAGCCAATATTCTTATGAGCAGATACGGCATGGCCCTGATAACCGACTTCGGTCTTGTCGGGCTTGGAAGCTGGGGTAAGGACGAGAAACTCTCAATCGGCGAGGAAAACGCTCAGATGATTGACCTGCTTGCAGACCTGGCCGACTTGCATAAGGATAGCCCGTGGCAGACTATGACCATTGGCGGGGTGCCGTTTGGAACGCCTCAGTACATGGCCCCCGAGCAGTTTAACGATGCCCATACGGCAGGAATGCCCGCAGATATTTACGCATTCGGCTGTATTTTGTATGAGTTGTTTTGCGGCAGGAGGCCATTTCTGCTTACAGAGGAGCAGAGGCAGGGTATAATATTTTACCAGATAATGCTCTGGAAAAAGCTCCATAGCGAAGAGCCGCCGCCAATGCCGCAGAGCTTAGCGCCGGGTATTGACGACGAGCTGTCACAGTTGATGCTTGAGTGTCTTGACAAGGACAGAGGCAAAAGACCTGGCAGTTTCGCCGCAGTAAGGGACAGGCTTATTGAGATTTATTCGCGTACTATGGGGACGCCATACCCGCGCCCGGAGGCAGCCCCATCAGAGCTGAAGGCTGACTCTCTGAATAACCAGGGCGTATCCTATGCCACCATTAATCAGATTAACCGCGCCGAGAAGCACTGGGCTAAGGCGCTTCAGGCCGACCCTGAACATGTGGAGGCGGCCTTTAACCGGGCAATGCTTGGCGTTAGAAAAGGATCGCTTAAAGAGGATGAGGCTGCCCTTAAAATGGGGCAATACCTGCAAAGCCTTCAGCGCGTAGGGCAGGGCAGCTTTTTGATGGGGAAACTCCACCTCCTGCTTGGCGACGAATACACAGCCGCTAATATTATTGAGGACTTTTCTAAGGATAGAGGCGGCCATCCAGAGGCAAAAAAAATACGCGCCATGCTCATCGCCAACAGCCGGGCAAGTACCGGCGATATGGGCTTGTTGGAGCAGGCCGCAATTAATTTCAAATGGTTTTTGGACAACGGCAAAGAAGACCCCGTAACGGCAGTCGGCTACTGCCATTGCCTTAAAGAACTTGGCATGGATTATTTGGATGATTATAATAAATGGCGGGGACGTTTTCCAGAGCTTCCAGAGACTATCTCCGATGCCGTGTGTAAGTATCTGCCAGGGTTTTCAGAACAGCGGCGATATTCTGATGAGTTCAGAGAGGCTCTGTCATTAGCTATGTCTAAGGACGGTTTAGCTGCCTGTGCCGGTATGAACGATGGGCGCGTATATGTATATGACCTAAACTCGGACGCACCGTCAGGCATATATCTGAAGGAACAGAGGTCGGCGGTTACGGCAATTGACATATCAGGCAATAAGCGTCTTATAGCCGTCGGCCTTAACGGGGGCGGCATAGCGGTTGTAGACTTCAATACTGGACAAATTATCCATATATTCGGTGTTTCTGGCGCCGTTTCTGGCAGCGCCACTGGCAATGTTGCGGCGGTCAGGTTTTTGCCGGGAACGATTTATCTGATATCTGCCCACGATGATGGTTCAGTCAGGGTATGGGATGTTAAGAATTTAAAGGCGGTCGGCGCCTACAAGACTGACAAGACGCCGATTACCGCCCTTGTGATTTCACACGATTTGAAATATGTCTATACATCCCACAAGGGCAGCCCGCCGCGCAAGTGGGAGACCAAGACAGGGAAACTTGCGCTTAACTTTTCAGACCATGCAGGCGGCTCGCCAACCATCGCCGTAAGTGCAGACGGCAAACTTGCCGCCACGGGCAGCGGAGATTGCGCCATATTGTGGGACGCTGAGACGGGAAAGCCGCTTGAAAAACTGCGTGGGCACAGCTCTGCGGTCGTATATGCGGGGTTTAGCGCTGACGGGCGCTACATTGTTTCGGCTGATGAGACGGTTGTCCGTATCTGGGACTTAAAGACAAGGCTCGTTTACAGGATAATAAAACTCACTGGCAGCGCTAAGTGCGCCGCAATAAGCCAGTTGGATAACAGGCTTATTGTAAGTACTGGCAACGACATAACGCTTCTGAACTTTGACAACGCCTATGCGCTGTCATACACATTAGTAGAGCCTGCTGTAATCAGAGAGAGCGAGATAAGTTATGAGTTTACAAGAAGGCTTGCCGAGGCAAAAGAAAAATTAACTCATTCTGACTTCATAGGGGCGGCAATTTTGATAAGCGCCATGCGCACCCTAAGCGGATATGAACACAACCCTGAGGCGGTTGAGCTTCTGACCTCCGTGCCGCTGGCCTATAAAAGAACAAATCCTAAAACCGGCTGGCTGCTAAACAACTACCCATCATCAGGGGCCATAACGAACGTACTTTCCATAACCAGTGACGGCAGGTATTTAATCGAGGCTGGCAGCGACGGCATGGTTCGCAAGGTAGACGCCTCAACAGGGGAAATTGTCACTGAGATAGGGACAGATGGAAGCTCTGCAGCCTCGATGGCGGCAGACTTCATGTCAAGACTTATTTGTACCGGCACAGAGGATGGCAACGTGGTAGTGATAGATCTTGCTGCCTCTGTTTTGGTCAATAAATTTTCAAGGCACAAGGGGCCTGTAAAGGCAGTGGCTATGGCGGCAGACGGCAGATATTGCTTTTCAGCGGCCTCGGAAAAGACAATCAGGGTGTGGGATACGCAGGACGGCTATCTTGGGCGTTTTGAAGAGTGTGCCGCTGCGGTAACGGCACTTGCCCTTCATAAGGATGAGAGGATTGTCATCTCCGGCATGGAAGACGGCACTGTTGTCTTTTGGGACAGCGTGACTGGCAAGGCCGTTGCCAGTGTCGCCTGCCACGCTGGTGCTGTAATTTCTATAGCGTTAAGCGGCAGCGGCCAGTATGGTCTTTCGGCGGCAGAGGATGGCCTGGTTGGCCTTTGGAACATTAAATCGTCGAAACTCATAAGGCAATTTCATACAGACGATTTAAATTGCCTCTCTGCAGCCTTCTGCCCGAGCAACGAGTATCTATTTGCCTGTGGCACTATGGAAGGGACAATATATATTTATAGTGTTGAAGGTGATGAGTGTTTGTTTAGACTTACCGGCCATAGGGACGGCGTCAATGCCCTAGCCTTCAGCCCTAACGGGTATTATTTGTACTCTGCATGTCTTGACGCAACAGTGGCGAGGTGGTTTATTGAATGGGAGCCAACAGCAGAGGAAAACTCATCTGCCGCTGAGCCGTTAAAGCGGATTATTACGCAATATCTGGCCTCTGAAAATTCAGAGGATAGTGACAAGCTCAAGACAATTATCTCAGCGGCGGGCTTAGGCCATATGACAGGCAGCGCATTTGAGTTAACTAAAAACCAGGTGGCTAAGGGTACTGTGAGGAAGTCGGTCAGGCGTCAGCCGCTCATTCAGGAAGAGATAGCGGCAGCACCAACTGCCGCCGAGGTGAAGATTAAGGTCGAGACTACGCGGCTGAAAGGTGTAATTGCCGCAATAGTGTTAATAGTAGCCTGCGTTGGAGCGGTTTTATTAATGTACAATATGAAGAGGACAAGGTACAATACATCGCAGCTTACGGATTTGGTCAAGACTGACGATTATTTTGCGCTTGTCTATGACGCGGTAAAATTCATGGACAAGCACCCGGCAGGCTGCAACCCGTCTAACATTGACATATACAAGGAAAGCTACGCTGTGTTTATAAAAAAGGGCAGGGCGGTTGTCTCAGGGCTTCAGCCTAAGAGCCTTGAGAATATTGGCTGTCTGATTTCGCTTCGCAGCGATAAGGTTGTGGTAGCCAATCTGATTGATGAGATGGTCGCAGACCCCGTCAATTCACAGGGGCTGTCTGTGTTGCTGTCATATATGGGAGGCGATGTGATTCCGCAACTGACAGAGTTTTTAGGCAATGAAAGGTTTGTAAAGGGCAATGAGGCCGGTGCAAAACTGGTAGTTTCCACATTGGCGGCGATGACAACAGGCGATGCCTCCTCCGCCCTTGCAAATCTTGTATCTGGTAACCCATATCTTGGCCCTGCCGCAGCCCCGCATTTGGGCAGGATATTCTCGACAAAACAACTGGAGCCTGACAAGGCGCTCCAGTTAATCGAGACATTGATGATGAGCCAGGACGAAAAGGTAAGAAAGGACGCAGTCAGCGCACTGATATTTATTAAAGGTTCAAGGGCAAAAGGGATTTTGCAAAAGGCAGCGTCAGATTCAAGCGCGACGGTCTCCAAGGAGGCCTCTAAGGTACTGGCGTCTTTTTAAAAAACGGCGGTGAAAAGCAGATAATTTTTATTAAAATTGTTGTATAATACGCCATAGTGTATTAACACTGCTGCGGTGAATATATAGTTAGCGGGGGACTTATGAAGATTAATACTACAAGGTTTGGCGATGTGGAAGTGGAGGAGGATAAGATTATTCATTTTCCCAGAGGCGTCATAGGCTTTAAGAGTTTGACGCGTTTTTGCATGCTGCCATTCAAAGAACCTGTACAGTGGCTGCAGGCGGTGGATGACCCTGACGTGGCGTTTATAGTATGCGACCCGTTTGCGCTTTTCACAAACTATGGGTTTAAGGTAGAGGACTTCGTCGAGGAATATCTTGATTGCAAAGAAATAGAAGACATCGTGGTCTTTGTACTTCTCGTTGTGGAGAACAATCAGCTTTTTGCAAATTTGAGGTCGCCGATATTGGTGAATTCGGCAAATATGAAGGCGGCTCACTTATTTATAGCCGATGAGAGCGTATCTATGAAGGCGCTTGTGGAGTATCCTCCGGGGTCAAAATCATCGTGCGGGTGTGGGTGCGGCCACTAAAATTAGTGATGCATAAGGGCAGTCTCTTAGCGCCGACTTGAAAAACAATGTGGTATAGCTATGTCGAGGCGCTAAGACCTCTGCTAAAAGACACTGCCCTGTTAGCTCATAACTAAGCAGAGAGAAAATTATAGCTTATATCTTTTAATTCAAAATGGAACTGTTATATAATAAGTCAATAAATCTGGCAGGGAGGCTGTATGGCAAAAGAGGGTAGCCCCAACGGCATAAATGTTGTAAAATTTGGTGCGCTTTTGGTTTTAGCCCTTGTGATTGTGGTTTACTCCATATTGCTGTTTACGGGGAGTTTTGGGAAGGCTGCGGCTAATGCGCCAAAGAAGACCGCGACCGCGGCAGAGATAGAAACGGCGAAGAAGCAGATTGACGCCCTGCTTAGCGCAAAGTTTGTACAAACTCATACGGAGGCAGGCAATATCCTGACTATAAAGATAGATACTGACTCTTGGAAGAAATTGAGCCTGAAAGAAAGAAAGGCATTCATCACTGACCTCGGCTCTAAAAAGGCCGTAACAGACACATCGCCGGTAATAAAAATCAGAGATGCAAAAACCGGCACAGAATATGCCTCATACGAATACGACAGGGTAACGCTCGCAGAGCTTGAGTTTTAGAGATTGTTATCTCATGAACGACAGCGCCTAAACCAGGTGAGCGATAGTATCTGATCAGACTAAGCTGTAACCGGCACTACTTTTTTTTTAGCATGGGCAGAAACGTGTCTTTGAGCAGACCAAACATTGATGTAGCCTTCGAGAGGCTGTTTCTTGTTTTGGCTATGACCTTTGTGGTATTTTCGATGACCATTATAGTTGCTGTATCAACATGGTCTCCCATGTTTTCTTCAAATACGTCAATCGTGCCTTTTAGCTTGTCCTGAAGGCCGCCCACTATAGTTTTCGGCGATGTAACAAGCGTTATAGCCGCTCCCATGAAACTACCCACAAACACTGACGCAAACACAATGGCGCCAGAGAGCTTATGCTTAGGATTTATCATATCTGTTTCTTCCCCAAAATCCTCTTTCCCGAAATCTCCAGTTTATTAAAGTTCATACTGCGACCACACGTTCGCTGCTACCACACGTTCGTTGCGACCACACGTTCGTTGCGACCACTCATCGTCTTCATAGTACATAAAGGAAGTAAGTTTTGTCAATCTCTAATATGTAAAAATAATTCTTTTAGATGGGAACGCATCATTTGCCGCAGTCAGAGGCCGGATTTGCGTGAGGTTTGACATCGAGAGCGCCCTGCTGTTAGAATCCGCTATGAGAATTTGGCGATGAACTTATTTTTGATGCTCTGCCTATGAATACAGTGTAATCATATGAAAAAATACAGATACATATACTATCTGACTATAGCTTCCTGTTTGGCATACCTTCTGAGTCTTAGTTGGTTGAAATGGGGCGATATCATTATAGACACGTTTACATGGAACTTCTATGTCCCGCTAAGGGTGATGAATGGGGCAGTATTATATAAGGATATTTATAATAATGTAGGCTTCCTGCATCCATATCTATTAGCTTTTCTGTTCAAACATTTTGGCTTCAACAATTATGTTGTCATATATGTTGGAATAGTTATTACATTTGCGGTAAGTTTTATGCTATATAAATTATCCAGATTTTTTCTGAACAGATTGTTTTCGACTATGGTATCTGTTAACTTTCTATTTATCTTTGCGTTTAATAATAATATAATGACTGGTCTCTTCAATTTTATAATTCCACACCACTCTAACTCGACGCTTTTTTTTATGTTCATACTGTCAGCGCTTCTCTCGTTTATGTTCTTTTTATATTCAGATAAAACTAAATATCTGATCTTATGGTCTTTTGCTATATGGTTTGCCTTTTTGTGCAGAATAGAAATAACTGCTACTATTTGGCTTGGATTTATTTTATTGGCACTATGCAGACAGTATAAAATAAGACCATTTAATCGGAGTTCATTGTTATTTGTATTGCCTGTTGTTATGGCACTTTTATCGTATGGGATATTTCTATATTTAAACGATGCTTTTACTGGTTTTAAATCAGGAATAATTGATTTGATTATGACAAATATAAAGAGCGAAGGCGCATTCGCCAAATTGTCAGCTGGTTATAATGATATATTCCATAGTATTACAGATATATTAATCAGCTCGATTTTCCAGATATTTGCCCTATATGTATTTATGACGCTTGCTAATAAGATTGAGAAATACTCTGATTCAAATAAACAAAGCGGCATACGCCGCATAGTTCTGACTATTGTTGTATTGGTTTATACCGCTGTTATAGGCCAATTATTGTTAATAACCATTGCCTCAATTCAATTTAAATTTATAGCCATAATATTTATTGGCTCGATAATCGCTTATTTCTACCGGTTTATAAAGTCTGAATCGTATGATAAAAGATATTTAATGCTGCTTACTGTTTGTTTGATACCATTTATTCTCACAGGCAGGATTATATTGGATTACACTCCTATTCATTATGGATTTTACTTGTTACCTTTAGGGCTGGTATGTTATTATATGTTTTATTTTAATTCTTTTCCCGCCATTTATGCGAAATTGCTTAAAACTGGCGAAACACGACATCGTTATTATTATATATCGGCGGCTATTCTGTTGGTTCTACTGTCGCTGCCATATTGTTATATAAATCATATTTCCTTTAAATTGAGAGACCTCAAGCTCAATACTAATTTAGGGCAATTCATTTTTTATGATAATGAAATGTTAAACCATGTAATCGGGCTGGTACAGTATTTACAGAAAAACACGCCAAGACAATCTACCTTAGTGGTATTCCCAGAAGGTGTAAGCATTAATCTCTTAGCTAATAGAAATAATCCGCTTAAATATTTTACATTTTTACCTCCAGAGTTTAAATCAATTGGCGAGTCAACAATTATCTCATCGCTCATAAAAGAAAAAATTGATTACATCGCTGTGGTAAATTTATCCACAGAGGAATATGGTTATACTAACTTTCAATCTTATGCAACGCAATTATACAAAAGCATCGTCGAAAATTACACTCTCGATACCGTTATCGCAGCGCCGTTGCATACGAAAAACAATGTCAATATTGTTTCATCTGATTTTCATGACGTAGAGATGTTAGACAAGGCGCTGCGCGAAAATTACAAGTTGGATGAGTGTACTATTACACTGTTTAAACATAGGTAAGCCGCCTCGCTATTTCTTCAAGGCGGCTAATGCCTTGTTAATTTGCGCTATTAAATCCTCTCTTTCCGGCGGCGTCTTTAGCAGGGCAATATTAAATAGCGTTGCGGCGTCTGTCGGCTTTCCATAGACTATAGACAGCGCCGCCAGATTATATATATCCTCATAGGACGACTTTGGCGAGTATACATCGAGGGACTTTTTAAGGGCGTCGTAAGCCTTCTTTCTCTGTCCTAATTTGAAATAACATGCGTATAATTGGTGGTAAATGCCTTGCTTTTCAAATTCTTTGGCCTTACTAAGGGCAACATTCAGCACCATGACGGCCTCTGCATAGCTGCCAAGTCCGGTCAGCGTTTCAGCTTTTATGTTATACGGGGCCGGTACGTCGGGGAACTTTTCTATTGCAATGTCCGTGTATGGCAGTGCCTCTTTAAATTGCTTTTTCTCATTATACATATGCGCCAATGCCTGGGCTGAAAGCATATTCGGCCAGATATCGAATATTCTCTTTAGCTCAACCGTATAGTTGTCATTGACTTTCTGGTCTTCAAGGTCGGCCCCAAGCGTAAATGGGTCAACATATTTGAGTTCATATTGGGCGGCAATCTGTGAATAAGTTTTCTTATTCACATACAACGCCTCGTTATCGTCAAAGAAAATTGGCGCATAATCTGGATGTTTTTTTATCAGTGTAGTAAAATCTCTGTAGGCAATCGGCACTGATAAAAAGGGGGGATTATATTTGTCAATAACGCCCTTCAGAATAATATCATCCCTAAACATGTTTGTCGAGATGTACATATCAACATCGTTAAACAGGTGCGGGACTTCCATGTCCATAAATATTTTATACTTTGGATAGAGCATCCACTGCGTGTATCCGGCGTAGTTTGGGGTGGACAGGAGATTGCCTCCTGCCTCTAATCCTGCAAGAAACTTCGTAACGCCTCGCGGCAGTGCGTTTGATTCTCTTTTCGTGTCAGATAGATAACCGTCCGATATGAACAGGGCCATTGCTAATACTGCGGCATTGACGGCTAAATAAGTCGCCCTGAATCGGCTTTCGCCTACGCATTTGGCGTTAGTAAATGGATTGCCGTTGGCAATGACCGGCAGGACAAGCAGGACAAATTCAAACGTAAAGCGCGCCCCTCTAAGTAACAATACCGCTGCCCCGATAAACAAAACGGCGTGGTGTATCTTAATCGTTCTTTTAATGACGCCGCCCGTAAAACTTATAAACGCAATTAATAATAATACGCTGGTAAACATTGACATGTTGGGCCTCAGAGGGAGGACAAAGAGTGCAATGAGGTCTTTAATTGAGACCTGCCGTAGTTCATTAATATAGGTTGAGGCAAAATTGGTTGGAATGAATGGCGTCTCGATAAGGCCAAGACCGTTTGGGGTAACGAATATCATTGCCATAGAGATTACAAGCGGCAGCGTCAATGCCGCGCTGGTGGCGCCTCTTTGCCGTATTCGCGCTATAAAAGGCTCGGCGGAGTATGCTATAAGTATCAGCAGCATTACGGGATACTCTATGCCGTGGACATTGACCCACAGAAGCGCCAAAACCGGCAGGATGAAAGCCCGTTTCGGGTAATACTCAAGTGTGGCTATGAAGGCCGCTATCAGGGCATAGCTAAAGGCATGTGGCCGCAGGACTGAACAGCGCGCCATCAACACGACCGCATAGACAATTGTTAAAAAAGTAATATAGCTGAGATTTTCCTTTTGACGTTTGTAAAGATTAAACAGGACGAGGGACAATATTAAAACGAACGCTGCCGCCCGAAACGTGATAAGCCCCTGTTCACCGACAAGGCTATATACCTTATAAACGATTGTCTGAAACAGCCAGAAGTAGTTGCTTCTCAGCCTCTGCGGCTCTATAAACGAAAAATAGCTGCTTTTGGCCGGGCCTCCATGAGCCGCGTAATACCTGCCGCCGCTCAGATGATACCATATGTCAGTGTCCCCAACCTGAAGCGGCATAGACATGAATGCGTAAAATACGGACAAGAACAGGATTAATATAAGGACGATATAGCAAGCGCTGCTATGGTTAAGCAGAGTTGCCGCGATTTTATCTTTAAGTTTCATGAAACTATCTATTCAAAGGCATAACTGGCACTTAATAATACGCAATCACAGTGTTTGCTGCCCCGACAGCGTTTAATCGCATCGCAAAATCAGCGAAAAATGCGTCATTGGCGGCATTGCTGTCATAAAAGTCGTGAATGCCAATCTCCGGCGGTTTATATGTGGCGAAATTAACTGTGGTAAGATTATCGTCAATTATATATGGATTTGGCGACGTAAGATAAGTATAGTTAGGCTTAGAGGCGAAAGTGGGGTTAGTTGACCAATTGGCAGAGTAATTAGTCCATGTAGAGCCTCTAAAGGCATATGTCCAGTTAATTGTGCCGCCAAGTACAGCCTTTTGGTAGACGGTTGTGTTAGGCGGTATGACGTTGGAGGCCGAGGCGGTGTAAACATAAACATTATTGTATCTCTTAGTGCCGCTTAATGTTTCGACGACCGATACGAGGATTGTTGACCAGTCATTAAGCGTAGCCCCGCTATTGTTATCTGATACAACCCCGTCAGATGTCGTCAATTTCTTATAGTCAAGCAATTTATATGTGCCTTGCAGTTCCCTCCAAAGCACAAGATAGACGTACTGGTCAGTCAGCACATTGAAGCCGCCGGAGCTTGTCAGAGTATCATTCCAAGCGGGGCAGCCGCTGCAATCTCTCCTATAAAAAGATACGCCAAAGGTGCTGTCAAATGCGCCGCTTGTTGTATGGTTGTCCTCGCCAAACCTGAATGACAGGCCTTCCATATAGGTTTTCCCGTGGCTGCCCTGTGCGTCAACTTTGACTTTAACCTGCAAGTCGTAGCTCAGCAGGTTGTTTGCGGCTGACTGCCACTGGCTAAGGAGATTAATTGTATTACAGTCAGCCACGCCGCCTGCA
>JAKOEO010000009.1:31973-34703 GCA_022321325.1 Candidatus Magnetominusculus sp. LBB02
TGACTGCCACTGGCTAAGGAGATTAATTGTATTACAGTCAGCCACGCCGCCTGCACCATTCCATGCAAGGCTGATAGAGTACGGGCCTCCACTGCCTTTAAATTGGAGCGCGCCCCCGTCTGACGGCCCGCTGCCGACTATTTTTGCATCAGTGCCGGATGTAACATTCCAATTTTGTCCAAACGAAGTAGAATCGCCAAACCCGTCGCTAAACGTTATCGGCTTAGTCATTCTATATTTTACATCTCTCTGGGCTGAGAAAATAGTCCCGGTTAAGACGCTGCCGACTGAGGTCAGATATAAGTAGGTCGGGTCGGTGTTGTTCACTGATAGATTGAACTTGTTGTTTCCCGTCGTAAAGGTCTTGTTGTCGAGACTTGTTATATATGTGGTAGTGCCGCCGTTAAGGTCGCCGGCAAGCAGGGGGACGGCATAGTTGCCGCCTGACTCGGCAACATACAACGCCTTCATGTGGTTAAACTTATAGGCCTCGTCATATGTTGTGCCGGTTGCAAGATATACCATTCCTGCACCCATAGTAGATATTGCAAGCAGTATTCCAATCATCCAAATCAGAGACATACCGCCCTGATTAAAGAGATATTTCCTTGGGCTGTCATTTATAATTATCATCATGCTCTCCATTTAGCTTAAATCACGCGGTACGACCCTGTTTGTAAAGGTTGTAGCATGACCGTTGCCGTCTGTCAGGGTTATACTATATTGTATTATCTTATTAGTTGATGACCATGTTGAGGAGAACGTTCCATTGTAAGTATCAGAATATGAGAGGGCAAAACCGCTGACAAGGTCAACGAGGGTATCGCCGTCAATAGTAATAGTGCTTCCTGAAAGCGTCACAGTATGAGCGCTTGGGGTCGTGCTTTTCTTAAGAGAATTAAAACTTATGGATGTGGCTGATGCCGATGTTACGGATTGAACAACTATCAGCTCTTTTTCCATCCTGTTCATTGCAAACAGCGCTTTTTGCTGCGTCTCGGCGTTGATACTCTGATAAACAGAGCCGCTTGTGAAAGTGACAATGCCATAGGCGCCCATCACGGCAATTATGCCTAATATAACCAAAGAGGCGATAACCTCAATAAGCGAAAAGCCCTTATCGCTTGCTATAATAAGTTTTTTATTCATGCCTGTTCACTGATAAACCGAAAATATCTCATCAAAAGTCACTCCATCGCTGTTTTTAATTGTTACTTTGAGATAGTTTGTGGCGCTGCCGGATGAGGTCTCCACATTGCTTGCGTTAAAGGTAATAAAATGGTTATTTACTAAGGTGTAAGTGCCATAAGCGTTGTTGTACGCCGTCCCTTCGGAACCTAATGCGGTTTGGAACTGCGTTAATGTGTTGCCGCTGCTGCTAAACTGATAGTTCTTCCTGTAATCCGCTACTATATTTTCCATAGTCGAGGCCAGCGTAAAGACATTGCTTGTCTGCCTGTTGACGTCTGCGGCTTTTTTAAAAGGCGACACGGTCAGAGTAAACATCATTGTCCCTACGGTTGCTATTACCACAATGAGTATTATAGATTCCAGAAGTGTGAAGCCTCGCTGTCCCTGAAGATATAATCGTCTCATTGCATGAATCCCGTGTTTTGCGTAATTGTGGTTGACTTTGAATATGCCCCTTTGGTCAATGTAATGGTTATGCTTGAGGTGCCGGGGCTTCCCCAGTTATCAAAAGTGATAGTCGCTGCGGCTGAGGCAGTCAGACCGGTTGGAAACGTATGCGTTGAGGTATTGTCACCGGGAAGGGCTGTGGCTGCTGCCGCCCCATTGTTATATAACTGATATGAGCCTGTGCCGAGGTTAATGCCCCACGTAACGGTGTCTAAACCGCTCATAGCCTTCAACTGGGCAAAACGGAGATTTGTCCTTAATGTCTGCATCTCGGAAACGACCTGAAATGAATCGGGTTTTGAAAATTGCGACATCGCCACCTTTGAAAGTATGCCGAGCAAGACCAGTACTGCAACTATTTCAACAAGCGTAAAACCTTTTTCATTGGCGCGTCTTATCATAGCCCAGCTCTAATTATCCTCTTTTAGTGTAGACATATCGCTGGACTGGATCCTGAATAATCCAGTCCAGCCTCTGTCATTGCCACGTTATACATCTGACAAAGCAGACGCATGTTAGCAGATTAACTTCCGACAACATTCACTATTTTGCTTGCGTTGGCAGCAGGACATGCAGCGCCAGTTCCCCATCCAGTCGGGTAGGCGGAGATTCGTACATTCACGGAATTGTTAGTCGTAGTATAGTTGACAGTAAAGTCGCCTATTTCCGTACTGACATTAACTGGAGAAGTGCCGTTAGCTCCTGACCATGTTGTGCCGGGACCGGTTGTCGGCGATGCGGCGTTAGCAGACAAAAACTTGGAGTATGCAAGAACAATGTTGCTTGACGCAGCGCCGAGGGCCGCGTCACACGCCTTGTTTCTGGCGTCGGCATCCATAGACAAATACTTAGGAAGCGCTACCGCGGCTAATATTCCAAGTATTATCAACACTGCGATAATTTCGATAAGAGTGAAACCGCTTTCACTCATCAAGAGCTTTACCGAACTTTTCACTTTCTTCCCCCGTTATAAAGGCCGTTCATTCCCCCAGACTGGATTTGAATTATCCAATCTGGCTCTGTCATTACCACGTTTAACATCTGACAAAGCAGACGCATGTTAGCATATTAACTTCCGACAACATTCACTAT
>JAKOEO010000009.1:35508-46445 GCA_022321325.1 Candidatus Magnetominusculus sp. LBB02
ACGCCTTATTTCTTGCGTCCGCATCCATAGACAAATACTTAGGAAGCGCTACCGCGGCTAATATTCCAAGGATTATCAACACTGCGATAATTTCGATAAGAGTGAAACCGCTCTCACCCCTCAACAACTGTACTGACTTTTTCATTCTCTCCTCCAGATATAGAGACTATTTATACTGCACAAAGTGCAGCAGATCTGCAAACAACCCTCCTTACATCACCTCCTATAAATATTTACAGCCATCCTGACCATTACATTTAAATCCAACGTTAAAAACTATTTCCCGTGAACAATCTTTGTTAAATCCCACATGGGTAAAAATATAGCAAGCGCAAAAAACAGAACTACCGTCGCCAGGCAGACAATTAAAAAAGGTCCGAGTATTTCAGTCATCCTGCTTATAGTATAATGCACCTCGTCGTCATAATGCGCAGATATTTCATTAAGCATCTCATCGAGATTTCCAGTCTCTTCCCCTATGGCGATCATGGTAACCACCATCGGGGTGAAGTATTTAGCCGTCTGCAGAGGGATTGCTATCCCTTTTCCCTCTTCGATTTGTTCCCTTAAATTCTTAAATATCCTCGATATAGCAGTGTTGCCAAATGTATTAGTGAGTATTGTCAGCGATTCCATAAGCGGTACGCCGCTTGTGTGTAAAATAGAAAACATGCTTGCAAAGCGCGACATCGAACCCTTCACAAACAGAGGGCCAAACACAGGAATGGCAAGCAGGAACGAATCCCTTACGAATTTGCCGCCTTCGGTCTTAAAATAGTTGAAAAGAAAGATTGCTATAGCGGCTATTATTACAGCAAATAGCACCCAATAGTGGACAAGGGCGTCATGCATCATAATCGCAATTCGCGTGGGAAGGGGAAGCTCAATGTCGTATTTTGAAAAAATATCAATAAATTTTGGGATAACGAATGTAAGAAGGAAGATGAATGCCCCTCCAAGGGCGGTGACAACGATAACAGGATATGTCATCGCGGATTTTATCTCGGCCTTTGCCTTGTTTTCATGGCTGATGATATAGATGAGTTTATCCATGACTTCCGGCAGATTGCCGCTTATCTCTCCGGCCTTAATCATCGCGCAGTGAAGCGGCTGAAATATTTTAGGATATTTTGCCATTGCGTCCGATAAGGTCATGCCGCTGGTTATATCTGGTATCATACTGCTTACGACGCTTTTGAGCGCTTCGCTGTCAAGCTGTGTCTTCATGATCTCCAAAAGCCGCATAAGCGGAATCCCGGCCCTGAACATCGTCCTGAACTGTTTAAGAAACATGACAAGTTCAACCGGGCTGACGCTGCCATGGCGCTTATTAAGGGACTTAATTGAAAACCCGGTGGATTCTTTAACCTCGGAGATTTTTACGGGTATTAAACCTTTGGCAAATAGTATCTCCTCCACAGAGCCTGCCGCGGCTGCGTCAATGGCTCCTGAGACTGTAGCCCCGGCGCTGTCAATTGCCTTATAGTTAAACATTGGCATAGTTAGCTAAATATTGTTGACTCAGCTTCTTCAAAGGTTGTCAGTCCCTGAACGATTTTAGTTGCCGCGTCCTGCTTGAGCGTCCTAAGCCTGCCGGCTTCAACCAGGGCCTTAGTAACTTCCTTAGAGGAAGCTCTGTGAAGTATCATATCCTGAACGTCCTCATCGTTGATTAATACCTCAAAGACGCCTGTCCTGCCCTTATAACCGGTATTAAAGCACTGATAGCAGCCTTTTTTGCGGAAGTATTTTGCGTCTTCAGCCGCCTCCAGTCCCCAGTGTTCAAGAATTTCGGCAGGAGGCAAATATTGTTCTTTGCAAAGAGGACACAGCGTCCTTATCAGACGCTGGGCGAACGAAACAAGCAGAACTGATGAGATCAGAAACGGCTCGACATTCATGTCCATAAGCCTGTTTATGCTGGCGGCAGCGTCGTTTGTGTGAATGGTGCTTAGCAGTCTGTGGCCGGTCTGAGCCGCGCGAATGGCAATCGCCGCGGTTTCAGAGTCTCGAATCTCGCCAACCATGATAACGTCCGGGTCCTGGCGAAGTATTGAGCGCAGTCCCGTGGCAAACGTCATTCCAGCCCGCGTGTTAAGCTGCACCTGCCTGATTCCGTTTATACGGTATTCTACCGGGTCTTCAAGCGTGATAATGTGAATATCCGGCCTGTTGACCTCGCCCAATATGGAATAGAGGGATGTTGATTTACCGCTTCCTGTTGGGCCGGTACTGAGAATCATCCCATAAGGCTTATAGATTACAGAGCGCAGACGCTGCATATCATAGTCTGCCATGCCAAGGCGTTCCAGCGTGTAAATACCTGAGGATGTGTCCAGAAGTCTCATCACGATATTCTCGCCGTGAAGCGTAGGAATGGACGATACCCTTATGTTTATCTCCTTGTTATCCTGCTTGATTGTAAACCTGCCGTCCTGAGGCATTCGCGATATCGTGATATCCATGTGCGAGAGCAGCTTTATTCTAGCCACTATGGACAAAAACATTGCCTTAGGCGGCGGAGGCATATCTATAAGTCTGCCGTCAATTCTGAAACGCACCTGAATATTATTCTTCTGCGGGCTTATGTGCACATCGCTGGCTCGTTCCTTAACGGCGATAGACAAGATAGAATTTACAACGCGAACCACTGGCAGGTCCTCAGCCAGCGTTGTTATTTTACGAACGTCTATATCTATGTGTTCAGCTTCAGTCGTAATCCCCTGCTCATCGTCCTCATTAATGCTGTCCATTAATGTCCCAAGCCCGGATTGCTCGGGATAGAGGTTTTTTATTATGTTATTAAACTCCTGTTCAGTGCATACGACAGGTTCAATCTCCATGTTCGTTGACGTTTCGATGGAGTCCATGGCGTTGATGTCCAGAGGGTCTACCATAGCAACGGTTAAGAGGCGGCCTTTTTTGGTCAACGGTACGGCCTTGTATTTCTCAGCAAGTTCGTATGGTATTGTTGTATCGAGTGTTATATTAAGAGGATATTTGTCTGGATGGTATTTTTTGAGTTTAAGCTGACTGCATATGAGGTTAATTATCTTTTCCTCGGTTATCAGTCCGCTTCGAATAAGGTACTGGCCCAGCTTCATGCTGGCCTTTTTGTGCCCTGCGAGCGCCTCTTCCAACTGGTCTTTTTCCAGCAGCTTATTTTCTATAAGCATTTCACCAAGTCTTTTTTTCATGCGCCTTCCTCAATTTTATGGAAAAAGACAGTCTCCTCGTTCCATTTATCAACTATCTTCGCGCCTTTGGCAATTTCCTCGGGCAGTGAGTGCAAGGCCGTCTTAGCTGCCTTGGAATTCGTATAAGTTTTTCTTAACATGACAGAAAAGACCAGCCCCTTGTCCTTGCTCCACGTCGGGATTATGCTGACGCCATGCTGCTTATATTGTCTATATAACTTATAGGCGTTGTCAGCGCTGTCGGTGGTTGTAAGCTGAATCATAACACTATTTCTAAACGTTTTATAATCAGCCTGCTTAATGGCAGGCAGCTTGATTGCGCTTCCAACCTCAAGTACGTCAATATTGGTAATCTCTGGATTAATCTTTAACACGGCGTCTGCCAGCGGGTTGTCTGAGTAGCTGTGGCTTGTTTCGCCATATACTACCAGCAGCACGTTAAAAAGCGTCTCCCCATCCTCAACTGTCAGGCTTCCCAGAGTTTCCGGCATTTTATAAGATGGCGACGGCGTTTTCTGAACTAGCGGCTCAGGCTTTTTAATGTCTTCTACGGCTGTGGCAGGCTCCTTAGAGGCAACATTAACCGGTTGAGGCGCGGCTTCTGGCCTGGATTCCTTCTTAACGCTGTTTTTAAAATTAACCGCCTTAGAATCAACAGAATGTATAAACTCACCGGCAAGTTCGGCATTTCCCAGATATTTCTTTAGATTAAGAAGGTCATAATTAACAAGCGCCAGCGAAAGAATGACAAATAGAGTAACCGGCAAGAGCGCCTTTCTAAGCCTGTGAGGCGAGGAGGGCGAGGGTAGATTCATAGCGGCGCAAAAACGCACTAAATTCCAGCCTGCCCGCTGTTTGCTCTTTATAATCAGCCCCAGCATGACATGATGGCAGAGCATATTTATCGAACGCGGATAGCCCCTTGAATACCTGTACACTGCAAATATTGCCGGAATGGTGAAAAGTGGCCGCGGCATGTCGCTTGAGCGTTCAACGCGAAACTTGATCATATTATAGGTTTCAAAGAAGCTCAGCGGCCTTAGTCGGCAACAGAGGTTAACCCGGTTTAACAGATTATTTTGAGAATAGAGCGTGTCGTTAAACTCATTCTGGGCAAATATAACTATCTGAAGAAGTTTATTCTGGTCGGTTTCATAGTTCAGAAACTCCCTCAATATCTCAAGACAGAACGTAGGAATCTTCTGCCCCTCGTCAATAATCAATACGACGGTCTTATCATCCTGAACGCCTTTAGCATAGAGATAGTTCTTTATATCTTCCTTATAATGCAGCTCGCCGCCTTTGGCCTCGGTCTCAGGCAGACCAAATATCTTTGATATAGTCTGAAGAAATTCAATCGCATTGTCAAACGAGGGATCCATGATAAGATGAGTTTCTATTTTGACCTTGTCCTCAGCATTGCTAAAGTGCATGATTAACTGTCTGCAGAGGGTGGTCTTTCCGGTGCCGACATCTCCCATCACGACATTAAGCCCACGCTTAAATCTAATCGCCATCTCCAATTTATGAAGACAATCCACATGCACGCTGCAGGGGTAGAACAGCTCCAGCTCCGGCGAATTAGAAAACGGCTCTTTATTCAGATTTAACAGTCTATAGTAATCCACTTAGTATTAATCCTTTAACGGTAGTTCTGGTTGTTCTTGTGGCTGTTCATTTGGAAGCTGTTGGTTTAAGACCAGGTCAGGCGGTCTGCTTGGCAGAATGTGAGGAGTGATAAATATAAGTACCTCCTGAAACGTATCGTTTAGCTGACTTCCCCCAAAAAGATTGCCAAGCACAGGGATATCTTTCAGTAAAGGGATTCCGGTATTGCTGCGTTGACGATTTTCTTTTGTCAGGCCGGAGATGACAATAGTCTCGCCATCCTGCACAATGAGGCTTGTGGATGTTTCCTTCTTTATGATATATGGATTTCCCTGAACGCTTCTTGTGGTGTCTACCTCATCCTTCTTAACAAGGATGAGCATCTTCAGCGTGTCGTTGTCAATTACGTGCGGCGTAATCTCAAGGCGCAATACTGCGTCTATAAAATTCACCGTTTGGGTTTGTGCGCCTCCAGAGGTTGAAATGGACACGTAGGGGACCTTATCGCCGTTTTCCGTATATGCCTTCATGTTGTCTAAAGTGGTGATTGACGGGCTTGAGATGATGTTTAACTTGCCATCTTCCTGAAGGGCTTGCAGTTGTACCTCAAGAATGTTGCTGCCTAAGACGCCGTACATCAACCCCAGAGAGCCTAGCCCGCCTGCCGCCTGGCTAACCGTTGTCGGTATGGGAAAATTAACGCCGAAGCCCTGCTGGCTCAAGCCGGGGCTGCCAAATGCCGGTTGATATATTACGCTTGAGGAGTTTGTTGCTGAGCTTGATGATGAGCCGGATGATGCGGTTGTTGTCCCGCCAGGCGTTATATACAAAGAGTTCCCTCTGGCTATCTGGCTTGCATAAAGACCGCCCCACTGAATGCCCAGGTCTCTGGCTACTGTTTTCGTTGTCTCCACTATATTAGCCTTTATCAGAATCTGAGGCGTTGGCCTGTCCAGATACTCAATCATCTTTATCATCTTTACTATATCTTCGTGAATGGCCTCGATGATAAGAGAATTGGTATGCTCATCTATTTTGATTGCCCCGCGGGATTTGAACGTCTTATCCTTGAATAACATGTCGGATAAGTTTTCTTTCAGGTCTTTGGCGTTAGAGTAATTTAGCCGTACCACTACTGACTCAAAAGGCTCCACCATCTTGGTTGACTGTTCAATCTCCTTGCGCCTTTCCTGCAGCGACTGACTTTTCACTTCCTGCTCCAAGTCCTCTTGCTTGACTACGCGAATGATATTGTCATCCCAAATATAATCCAGCCCGTAAGATTTGAGAATTGTCGTAAATACCGTATCCCATCTTGTATTAGTAAAATCTACGGTGATCACGCCAACGACGTTGTCTTTGATAAGCAGATTAATTCTTTCTGAGGAGGCCATAGCCCTCAGCACCGCTCTTATGTCGGCCTTTCGAACCTTTAGATTTGTCTTCGTCTTAGGAAGTTCCTTCCCAGCTCCGCTTACGCCTCCAATTACGCTTGAAACTTTATCGGAAGCGGCGTTATCTTTAATAATCGGGGTGGTATCCATCTTGTAAGACGGTTTTTTTGTCGGCGAATACCCCTTTGAGTTCTCTGCGAGACTCTGCCATTTCTTCATATCGGCGTCAAGGTCTGAGTCTTTTTTAATCGTTGATTGGCAGCCACACATTACCGCCAATGTAAACAGAATGACTATGACTTTAGGCATCGTATCATTATGCATATTAATCCCCTTTATCAGTGAATAGAATTTCGGTCTCTGACTTTGACGCCTTATGAAGGATGATAACGCTCTTTGGCGTTATTCTCTTCAGATAATACCCTACGGTTTCAAGTTGGTCGCCTTCCATGTATTCGCTGTCGTTGATGATGGCCGCCTTATTTTTGCTTGTCTCGATATAGGCCGAATATACGAACGAAGCGTCTTTTTTCATTTCTGCGGACGACCTGGTCAATGCCTTTTGAATAGCCGGTTCGACTGCAAACGGATTGGCTTCCCATCTTGTTTCGATTCTCCGCACTATATATTGCTCTTCCTTCTTTCCTATGCCTGTCTTTGCAATTGACGCCAGTCTGGTTTCAATATTGCGCACCGCATCCTGCATAGTCTGTTTCAGCTGCCCCGAATTAGCGGCCTTTGCCTTCAAACTCTTTGAAAGTACAACTTCATAAAGCCCGTAAAATAGAGCTATTACCGCTAAAACAACGATAATAGTCTGGCGATTTTGCATAGCCTATCTCTCCAGCATGACTTCAACATTGATATCGAAAGACTGTTCCTTCGAGTAGAATTCATTGTTTATAGAGATACTGGCAACATTGCCGACATAGGGCAGCGCTGCAGTTTCCAATAAAAAATGGCGCAGACCGGGGAATTCCCCCTCAAGTCTTGTATTAATAACATACATCTGCGAACCCTTTGTCATTGTATTGACATCAGGCGTAATTGACACTGCCTTTAGCCCTGCGGCCTTGGCCGATTCTTTGAGTGCTTTAATAACGTCTTCCATCTTCTCTTTATTTATCGGTTTTTTCACTGGCATTGGTAAAGTCATCGGCTGTTTTTTGATTTCGCTTAAGAGATGGTAGGTGGACAAGAGAGAATTTTTTTCCTCTAATTGGCTCTGTGCATAGTCAATTTTGCTATCAAGCTGAATTATTTCATTTCTGCCAGGCAAGATGCCTAAGGCAACGATAATCGCAATCCCTATGAAATACATCACGGCGTGTATGCCTAATTGTTTCGTAAATATATAGCTATATTGTTTCATAGTCTGGCTATTTTGCCAACCCCGCTTCTATCGAGAATTTTTGAAAATCGGGTCTTACCGCTAGCTCAGCCGTCGGTTTCTGCTCAGCCGCCGGTTTTTGCTCAGCCGCCTGCTTCTTTACAGTTACAGAGGAAAGCAGTGGTGACTCAGCTAACTTAGCAATATAGCTGCTAAGAAGCGCCGAGTCCTTGTCTTCTTTGCCGTAGACCACGCCGTCAATAACAACTCTGCCCGCATCCTGTATAACTGGCGTCGAGTTATCAGAGTGGGCAGGCGGGGGGGCCGACGCAAATGTCATCCTGCAACTCGATAGATAAATGTTTTTAGGCGCCAGAGAGGTTATCTCGCCAATAACCGCCACATCCATATATCTATTAACATAATCGGCAAGCGTCTGCTTATCTTTTTTAACGCTGTCTATCATCCCATTGACAGACTGACTGTTATAGTTCTCACCCTGTTGCAGCTGCTTTGTCAGGCTGTCCAGCACGCCATGTTTTTTCTTTATATCGTAATGCTGCTTTACATAGAATACAGACGAAAAAAGTATGATAACGATAAACAAGGCAAACAGCGCCCGCTCAGCAAAGTTTATCTGGGCCTCCATTGCCTCATCTTTCTTCGTGTGTATAATATTGGGCGTATAGTCGTTATTTGACAATGCAACCGCGATAACAGGGAGAATGTCGTCGCGTTCTCTAAAGCTCTTTTTAGTCAAAACGCTTGCAAGCGGGTCAAAGATTTCACACTGAATCGCTATTTGCTTCGATAACTCTTCGCTTAGATATTTCTCTATATGAAGTACGCTGGAAAAATATATCAGGTCAACCTTTTCGCCGTCCATAGTCGTGGTAAAATATTCAAACGTGCGTTCTATCTGCCTTGACAGACGCTCAATAGCCGGAACGATAACCTCTTTCAGCTCTTCCTTGCCTACTGACAGCCCTGCGGCGGTATGTGTTGTGCCCTCAATGTCGGAGTCTATATTGGCTAACAGATTGCGAACAACGCCTGGCGAAATAGCATTGTCGCTATCAACGGCGCCGGTTCTGAGGTGTTCAGCCATAAGCTCCACAATGCTCGATACCCCTGTCTTTATGTCTCTGGTCAGCACAAGCCTGGAGTCTTTAAATACATCAATTCTTGAGTAGTCGTTGCCTATAAAGATATTTGCAATGTTGCGGCCTTTGGTTTCATACCACTGCGTCTTAAAAAAGTTTTGAATCGCAAAAGGGGCTATCGAAAGCCCGTAAAGGGGATACCCGCATCTAATGAATACGTCTTTAATGCCTTCTACTTCTTTTTTATTTGCGGTGTAGAACATAACGGAAAGTTTATTCTTGCCGGACTCAACAACCTCGCCCGTGACTTCATAGTCGAAAATATGTTCGGTGTCGTTGAATTGAATCTCCCTCTTTGCCATAGTATGTACGACCTGATCTATCTGGCTGTCGGGAACTTTTGGAATTCTTATAAAAAATACATCTACATTGGCCGAGGACATGAGAAACCATATCCTTTTGTTTCTTACCGTACCGCAGAACGAATCAAGCTCCGCCTTCAGGAATCTGACAAATTGGGCAGTCTCTTTGTTAATATCATGAAGTATAGGAATGATCTTGAAGTCAATTAAGGATAAGGAATCAGTAAGCTTGGCCAAACGAAGGGAATTGTGACCAAAGTCAACGCCTATTACCGTAGTTTTAAGGTAATTGTCTAACCTGAAAAGCGAAGCGACATTATCAGCAAAAGATACATGGCCCTTGCCGTACCCTCCAACGCCTCTCTGCTTGCCCCTGATAAGGTCAAGCAGTTTTTCCGTTGAATTTATATCGTTACCGGCCTTAATGCTTCACCATAACTTTACTATCCAAACTGCGCCACACCCCGACATTTTAATGTATAAAAGCACATTTGTCAAGAAATATTTTATATCCAAACAAAATATTTAGACTAATGATTTCTATGAGGGCCTTCACTTTTTCAGCCTTCAGCGCTTGCCTGTGCAGGCCAGAGTTTTGTATAATCGCATATGTCCCAAATCGAATACTTCATGCCGGAGGGTTTTAGGGTATCGTCCATTGAGGCGGCTGTCAAAAAGCCTGGCAGGAAGGATGTCGCTGTCATATATTCTACCGTCAGCGCCACTGCCTCAGGCGTGTTTACCACTAATCTCGTTAAGGCCGCCCCTGTTTTGATAGATATGGAAAGGATTAAAGGCGGCAAGGGCAGGGCAGTTGTCGCTAACAGCGGTAATGCTAACGCATGCACAGGTGCGCGGGGGTTAAAAGATGCGCTAAAGATGTCTCTTGCCGTCTCGAAGGCTCTTAAAATCCCTGACGATGAGGTGTACGTGGCCTCAACCGGCGTCATCGGCACGCCTATGCCTGTTGCCCGTATGATTCCAAAGATTAAAGAGGCCGCCCTTAATGTGGGAAATTCAACTTTGCTTGACGCCGCCCACGCCATTATGACCACAGATTTGTTTCCAAAAATAGCCTCGGCGCGGTTTAATATCAGCGGCAAGGATGTAACTATTGCGGCTATTGCAAAGGGTGCCGGAATGATTTGCCCCAATATGGCCACAATGCTCTGCTTTGTTCTCACTGACGCCGCCATTGTAAGGGCAGCCCTCGATGAGGCATTGACCTCGGCAAATGACCAATCGTTTAACCGCATCACCGTAGACGGCGATATGTCCACCAACGACACCGTCCTATTGCTGGCTAACGGCCTTGCGGCAAATTCAGCTATAAAATCAGGCACTAAAAATTTCGGCATATTCAAAAATGCCCTTACAGAGGTCTTGCTAACTCTCGCCGGGATGATAGTAAAAGACGGCGAGGGGGCGTCCAAGGTAATGAAGGTAGTGGTAAAGGGCGCTAAGAATGAACAGGATGCGTTGATATTGGCAAGGGCAATTGCAAGTTCCCTGCTGGTTAAGACGGCGGTTTATGGCTGCGACGCCAACTGGGGGAGGATAATTGCGGCGGCTGGCCACGCCGGCGTTGACTTTGACCCCAATAGAGTGGATATATTTTTTGGCGGCGTCAGGGCAGCAAAAAACGGCCTGACAACTAATAATGACAACGCGGCGGCAACTGAGCTTAAGGCCGCCTCTGTAACAATCACTGTGGATTTCAAGACGGGAGGAAAGGCGTCGGCGCAGGTGTTGAGCTGTGATTTGACAGAGGAATACATAAAGATCAACGCCGACTACAGGACGTAGGGTTATAATTATCAGGCAATATGATAATTGTAGATATTAGACTGCATTGTAACAATATCTTTAATTAATTTACCTACCAGAGCTTGACAAGCAGGTTCGATTGTGCTATCTTAGAACCATAAGCGCCTCGTTCCTCC
>JAKOEO010000009.1:48505-60170 GCA_022321325.1 Candidatus Magnetominusculus sp. LBB02
CTATCTTAGAACCATAAGCGCCTCGTTCCTCCCCTAAAGCCGTCGCCCGTCATCGGGTGGCGGCTTTTTTTTATTGAATATGTCAGTCGGCTCAATTTTTTCAGGAAAAAACAATTGCAAATGGGTTATAATAGCCGCTATGGTTGAGTGTCAAAAGCTGTCCTGTTTTTACATGGCAGAAACCGCTTGTTTTAAAAGGAAGATTTTACTAAGTAAGTCGGCGGGGGCTTCCATATGAACGCCCTTGTCACAGGCGGAACTGGTTTTATAGGCAGCCATTTGGTCGAGGAGCTTATCAGGCGCGGGTTTAACGTCTCATGTCTAACTCGCAGCAAAGCCAGATTGCTCTGGCTGGAGGGTTTTCCCGTTAACCTCATTGAGGGCGACTGCCGAACAGTTGATTCGTTGAAGGAGCTGATCGGGGATTTCGATTATATATTTCACCTTGCTGGGATAACTAAGGCAGCCTCCGCTGCGGAGTTTTACTGTACGAACTCTAAAGGCACATCGAATTTAATAGATATGGCGATGAGATATAATAAAAAACTCAGGAGATTTGTCCATGTGAGCACGCTTGCTGCGGCAGGGCCGTGTGAGGCTGGCGTACCTGCCGAGGCCTCTGCAGAGGCAAGGCCGGTCTCAGACTACGGCAAGAGCAAACTTGAGGGCGAGCAGTGCGTACTAAAGTACAAGGACGACCTTCCTGTGACGATTATTCGTCCGCCTGCCGTCTATGGCCCAAGAGACAAGGACATGCACATCATATTTAAGATGATTAAGCATGGGATATTTCCTCACTGGGGTATCTCTTATTACTCGCTTATCTATGTCGAGGACCTTGTCAGGGCTATGGCTGACTCCGTCAATTCCGATAAGACTGTTGGAAAGACATACTATCTGTCGGATTTTAACATTTATAGCAACTGTGATATTGCAAGCACTATTGCAGAGGAGCTGAACTGCCATTATCTGAAGGTCAGGGTTCCAAAGTTTCTCATGCATCCCATAGCCAGCATTTCTGAAAAACTATCAAAACATAGTATCATCAACTCGGACAAAATCAGGGAATTAAACCACACCCACTGGGTCTGCAACAGCGACGAGGCCATGCGGGATTTTGAGTTTGACCCAAAAGTCTGTTTAAAGGAAGGTATTAAGTGGACGGCAAACTGGTACAAGATTCACAAATGGCTGTAACAAAGAGCATATTCGATAAATGCTATCGTTTTGACCTTGCGAAGGGCTACATAGCGTCGGGCCTGTATCCATATTTCAGGCCGATAGAAAGCGCTCAGGAGCCGGTTGTCTATATGTATGGCCGTAAGGTTGTCATGGTTGGTTCAAACAACTATCTGGGGCTTGCAAACCATCCAAAGGTCAAGGAGGCTGCCGTTGCGGCCACTATGAAGTATGGAACGGGTTGTGCCGGGTCGCGCTTTTTAAACGGCACTTTGGACATTCACGTAGCGCTTGAGGAAAAGCTGGCCAGATTTATTGGCAAGCAGGCCGCCTTGATATTCACAACGGGCTTTCAGGTAAATCTGGGGGTTATATCTGCCCTTGTCGGCAAGGACGACGTTGTCGTCTTAGACAAGCTCGACCACGCCAGTATAATTGACGGCTGCCGACTTTCTTACGGCGGTGTAAGGAAGTTCAGGCACAATGATATGGAAGACTACGAACGCGTGCTTATTGATTCGCAGGACAAGGGGACGCTTACCGTGGTTGACGGCGTCTTCAGCATGGAAGGCGATGTGGTAAACCTGCCCGAACTTGTGAAGATTGCCAAGCGCTACGGCTCTAAGATAATGGTTGACGATGCGCACGGCATAGGCGTGCTTGGCAAGACAGGACGCGGCACGGCAGAGAAATTCGGCCTTGAGAATGATGTTGACCTGATTATGGGCACATACAGCAAGTCGCTTGCCTCTATAGGCGGCTTTATCGCAGGAGACGCAGACATTATCCATTTTATAAAACACATGGCGCGCTCTCTTATATTCAGTGCAAGTCCAACACCGGCCTCAGTTGCCTCCGTAAGTGCGGCAATAGATATAATAGAAAGCGAACCAGAGAGGATTGCCGCCCTGTGGAGAAATACCTATAAGATGCTAGACGGCTTTAAGGGCATGGGCTTTGAGGTCGGCCTTACCGAAAGCCCGATAATCCCTATCTTAGTTGGAGACGACATACTGGCCTTTAAGATGGCTATGAGGCTTCAGGAGTTGGGTGTATTTGTAAATGTTGCCGTCAGCCCGGCGGTAGCCCCCGGCAAGGCGCTGGTCAGAACCAGCTACATGGCCACTCATACTGACGAACATCTTGACATTGTCCTCGATGCGTTTCAAAAAATAGGAAAAGAATTTGGAGTGATATAGTGGCTGAACCTATAACGGTTGCCGCGGTAACGAACTCTAAGGAGCTGGATTGCTTTATCAAGCTGCCTCTGCGTCTTTATGCGGGCGACCCGTTTTATAGCCCTCAGCTTACGAAAGACTTAAAGAATCACTTTTCAAAAGAGAATCCATTTATGGGATTTTCCACAGTGAAATATTATCTTGCCTATAGCGGCAAACCCAATGGCGATAAGAACTGTGTGGGCAGGGTTGCCTCGATTGTAAACAGGCGGCATCTTGAATATCATAATGACGGCGCAGGTTTTTTCGGATTTTTTGAGTGCATTAACGACACAAATGTAGCCGCGGCTCTTCTCAATGCCGTAAGAGAAGACCTCAGAAGCGCCGGCCTTAGGGTCATGCGCGGCCCGATGAGTTTTTCCACGAACGAGGAATGCGGTCTTTTGATAGATGGCTTCGATACGCCGCCTATGATTATGACGCCGCATAATCCGCCGTATTATCACGACCTTATGCGCTCATATATGATGGAAAAGGCGAAGGATCTCTATGGCTATATTGCCGATGTCCCGGATGTGATGCCTGACAAGGTCTATCGTGCTGCGGCCATTGCTGAAAAACGCGGCATCACGGCCAGGATTGTCTCTATGAAACATCTGGTTGACGACCTTATGAAGTTTAAAGTGCTGTATAACGAGGCATGGAAGGCAAACTGGGGATTTGTCCCGATGACTGACGAGGAGATTGTCTATACGGGAAAGCAGATGGAGCAGATAATTTACCCGGAGACTGTTGTTATCGCAGAGTATGGCTCTGAAACCGTCGGTTTTTTGGGTCTTATTCCCGATGCAAACTTTGTTCTAAGGCATATGGGCGGCAAACTTAATCCTATAACGATAGCGAAGGCGCTGTATTTGTCGAAAAAAATCAGGGATGCCCGCCTCATGCTGCTTGGCACAATGGCCGGCTTTAGAAATAAGGGGGTTGACGGGCTGTTGTTTCGGGAGGCATTTAAGGGCTGCAAAAAGCACAATGTCGAAAGGGTGGAGTTTTCATGGATTTTAGAAGATAATCTTCCGGTACAAATGCTTGTCAAGATGATAGGCGGCAAGCTCTACAAGAAATACCGCATTTACGAATGTCCTGTCTGATGATATTATAGAGCATTATTACATATTTGGCACGCATTGCCTCAAGTAGAAATATATATGTAATAGTGTCAGATGGTTCTTGTGGCCTTGACCCAAAGTATGCCTTCCTGACCTTGTGTGTATGGTATAATGCCGTCGAAAAATGGCGCATAGGTCTCTCCTGTGCCTTTTGCGGTTATACGATAGCATTGAATTTCCATCTTATTCAGCAATTTTTCTTGAATGATTGACTCATTGAGCTGCTGAGGTTCGGAAGGAGAGGCAGGCTCTTCCAGATTAAAACTGCCCATAAATATACCGCCCGGTTTCAAAACCCTGATTATTTCGCTGCACATAGCCGAGAAATTATTGACATGGTCTATCGCATTTAGAGTAAACATTATGTCAACGAACGCAGATGGCAAGGGAATCACCTTTTCAGTAGATTTCAGATATATCATTCCATGAGAAATGATATTGTCTGTGAACTCATCGGCATAGACATCTGCCAGTACATCAATCCCAATTCGCAAGAGCGCTGAATTAGCCCAAGCCAGACTACCTCGGGGACCACAGCCAAAATCGGCGACAATTTTTCCCTTTAGAAACTCCTGATTATGTTCCTCTGACATTGCAAGCATTATTCGTTCGTAATGAGAGTTGTTAAATTTTCCTTTATCAAGCGCATGTCTGCTTTTCCAAAAGGACAATTCAGAGTCCTTTTTATTGACAAGTAGATTTCTTACCGGGCGTAGAATTTTTTTGATCGGCTCCGGCAGCTTTTTTTTCAACGACTCAAATCGCATGTGAGCACCCGCCACGTTAAACTTTGTCATCTGTTGGTGTGAGGCAGCCATGCAGCCTAAAATGAGACACCACTGCTCCATTGTAACCTTTCCTAAGGATTCTCTGCAAGACCGTGCCACGCCTATAGACAAATCAGTATGTTCAAAGGTAATATATCACTATGGAAACGCTGACAATCGAACGAGACATAGATTTAACGGAGATAATCAACGGGGAGGAAGTCGTGTCGCCAAGTCCTTTTAGCAGACATCAGGATATAGTTGGTAATCTGTACGATATTATGCGCCGCCACGTCAAGACAAACAAATTAGGAAAAGTCCATATATCGCCTCTTGATGTAATCTTAGAGGAAGGGATTAACCGCCTTCAGCCCGATATATTGTTTATAAGGAAAGAGAACATGGCCATTGATCAGGATTGGATACGAGGCGTACCGGATATGGTCTGTGAGGTAGTGTCTTCAAGCAGCTATGACTACGACACCGGGGTTAAAAAGGCAATTTATGAGAAATACGGCGTGTCAGAGTACTGGATAGTCATGCCGGAGTTAAAGACCATCGAGATATTTACTCTCGATGCCGCCAAGTATAAATTGCTGACGGTTACGGCGTTTGAGGGCGTGGTCGCCTCTAAGGTCATCGAGGGGCTTGAGGTCAATATCGAAGAGGTGTTTGAGGACTGAACCGCAGCCTGCCATCAGTCTGATATGCGCTTGTAAGGACGAGTTTACTATATAATTAGGATGTGTCCCAATACTGCAGCCAGAGATTCTATAGTATTACTAAGTCATACTGGCGGAGGCCTACTTTGAGAAAGACCAAACTTGTCACCATCTCCCTGATGCCCGAACTCATGGCTCAGGCGGAAGTTATGGCAACAGAAGAGCACAGGACTATTAGCGAGCTCGTCCGTGCGGCATCAAGAAGCTATCTGCTTAACAGAAAGTTGCAACAAATATCTCGTTATGGCCAGATGAATGCAAGAGAGCTTGACATCGGCGGCGACCCTGATGTGGCACGTTTGATTGAAGAATACCGAACCGAACCTCAAAATAGTTATTGACCCCAGTATCATCATCTCTGCAACCTAAATATGAAAACGGAAAAGACGGTTTATCATAAGCCATCTTTTCCGTTTAAACGTCTTTGAGGCTGATAATTAGCAGCCTGCTACCGCCTTTCTGATGGTTGTGCCCTTGTCAGTAGTCTCGGCTGTTACCTTCGAGCCTTTATCTACGCCCGGCTTGATTGTGCACTTGCCGTCACACTTGATGGTCTTCTTTGCATTACCGGCCTTCTCGTCCAGTATGACAACAGATTCCACCGCGTCACCCTTCTTTTCGATTGAATCGACCACTCCAACTATTTTCTCATTGGCAAACAACAAGGTTGCCATTGTCAGGAGCGATACGACCATAAGAATCACTGTCAGCTTTTTCAATTGATTCACCCCCTTTTTTTAACTCAAATGCGTTTATTATGCCCAGCAACGCTAAGCCCCGTATTGTAGCATACTATAATTATACGTGTCAATCTAAAAATAGCGCTGCCCTGCAATTTTTTTACCTGCTTGTAACGTCGGCACGATAAAATACCTGTGAAAAAAATATCTCGTTCGTGTATAATAGGCCGCATGGAAGAGGAGACTTTAAATAATACGCTGAAATTGGGGCTTCCCAAGGGCAGCCTTCAGGAGTCAACGTTTAAGTTATTCAAAAAGGCTGGATATCGGGTTGCGGTGTCTTCGCGGTCATACTATCCCACATTTGACGATATGGATATTAAGTCTATGCTGATACGCGCGCAGGAGATGGCGCGATACGTGGAAAACGGCATTTTGGACTGCGGTCTCACCGGTCTTGACTGGATTTTAGAGCAGGACTCAAAGGTGCATGAAGTGGCAGAGCTTAATTATGCTAAAGAGGGCCTGAGGCCGGTGCGATGGGTTGTAGCCGTCCCCAATGACAGCGCTATAAATAAGCTGGAAGACCTAAACGGCAAGCGCATTGCAACTGAGCTGGTTGGATACACTACCAGATTTCTAAAAGAGAAGGGGATTGAGGCCGTTATTGATTTTTCATGGGGCGCCACTGAGGTAAAACCACCGCTCTTAGCTGACGCCATTGTGGAGTTGACCGAGACCGGCTCATCGCTAAGGGCAAATAATCTGCGCATCATTCATACCGTATTAACGTCAACCACGCGTTTTATCGCCAATAAGAAGGCGTGGGATGACCCGTGGAAACAAGAAAAAATCAATAATATCGTTATGCTTTTAAAGGGCGCACTGGCCGCAGAGGAACTCGTGGGGCTGAAGATGAACGTGCCAAAGGCCGCGCTTTCAGAACTTGTGGTCATTCTTAAGGAACAACATGGGCTGCATTCCCCTACGGTATCAGAGCTTATGGACAAGGACTGGGCAGCAATTGAGGTAATCACCAAGGAACAGAGCGTCAGGGACCTTATCCCGATGCTCAAGAAGGCCGGGGCCTCAGGCATTGTAGAGTATCCACTGAACAAGGTAATCCCTTGAGACTATAGGCCGGTTGAACATGCCGGCGCGGCAGAGTTGATGAGAGCTATAGAGGACCTTATAAAACCCAACGTCAAGGCGCTGACGGCCTATGCCGTTGAGGCCGTGCAGTGCGCAATTCGTCTTGACGCCAATGAAAGTCCATATGGATTTGCTCTGGGGGCGCCTAGGCTGACCTCTAACAGGTATCCAGACCCGGAGGCCGCCGCTTTACGCAGGGCACTTGGCGCAAAGTGGAGTGTGAAGCCTCAGTGTATTTTACATGGCAACGGCTCTGACGAACTGATATATTATCTGCTTACCGCAATAGGCGGCCCTGTGCTAATTCCTACGCCAACATTTTCTATGTACCGCATAATAGCGGAGTCCCTTGGCGAGGGCCACATCGGCGTACCGCTTGATGGGCAGTTTGACCTTGACATGGATGCCATGCACCGGGCAATAGGGAAAGAAGCCCCGAAACTAATCTTCCTGTCGCGGCCAAATAACCCGACCGGCAATTCATTTATGTTTGAGAAGGTTATAGAAATTATAGAAAAGGCGGACGGACTTGTCGTGGTGGATGAGGCATATCAGCCGTTTTCGCCTGCCGGGGAGTCTTTTATTGAGCTTCTGCCGCGATATAAGAATCTGCTTCTTCTGCGCACATTGAGCAAAATTGGGCTTGCAGCTCTTAGGCTTGGCTTTCTGATCGGAGATGAGGCTCTGATTGCCTCTATAAATAAGGTCAGGCTTCCATATAATGTCAACGCTTTGTCTCAGGAGGCAGCCCTTGCAGTCCTTGAGAATGAGACGCAGGTAGAGGCCTGTATCAGCGCCGTGGTCAAGGAAAGAGATAAGCTGTTTGCGCAGTTGTCGGGACTTACCGGCATAGAGGCATACCCATCGGACGCCAATTTTATATTATTCAAGCTGAATACTGCAGGCGGTCTCACCGCTGAGTATCTCTACAGGAAACTCATCGAAGACGGTATTTTGATAAAGAAACTTGGCGGCAACAACGGCATTTCAAACCCTCTTGACAATTGTTTCAGGGTAACGGTAGGGACAAAGGAAGAAAACGCCGCCTTTATAACAAGTATGAAAAAAATCATCGGGGAGACATGTAGAAATGAGAAAAGCGAAGATACACAGACAGACATCGGAGACAGACGTTACCATAGAGATAAACCTTGACCAGACGGGCGTCTCTGATATCAATACACAGATACCTTTCTTAAACCACATGCTTGACCTGGCATCGAGGCATGGACATTTCACGCTCAATATCAAGGCAACCGGAGACACGGATGTGGACTACCACCACTTGATGGAAGATATAGGGATTACCTTAGGAGACGCAATAAACAATGCCATCGGCGACAAACACGGAATAAACCGCTACGGCTCTGCCAGTGTCCCAATGGACGAAAGCCTTGCCGAGGTGATAATAGATTTAAGCGGCAGGCCATATCTGGTCTATAATGTGGATGATACGGGCGGCTATCTCAAGGACTTGCAGGTGTCGCTCTTTGAGGATTTCTTCAGGGGGCTAAGCAGCCACGGCCTGTTTAATCTGCATATACGGCTTCACTATGGGCGCGACACGCACCACATCTATGAGGCCATCTTTAAGGCATTTGGCAGGGCGGTCTCTGCCGCCGCCGCCATAAACCCAAAGACTAAGGGCGTACCGTCCACCAAGGGGACGCTTTAGCAGTGGGAGGTTTGTATGCCAGTTAATATCGCGCCATATTTAGATAAACTATCAGAAATATTTAAGGTGTCGGACGCGCTCTATCTTAATTCGCAAAACCACTATATTGACGGTGAAGGCGCGCCATTTTCATGCACCGGCTGTCAGGACAACTGCTGCACGACCGTGTTTTATCACTACACGCTCATCGAGTACTTCTATCTTGCCGAGGGTCTGTCCAAAATTTCTGATGACGAAATGGCTGGGGCTATAGCGGAACGCTCACAGGCTTATTTTATGGAGATAGTGCGAAACCCGTTTAAGACCAACTCGCTAAGGATAATGTGCCCGTTGAATTTCGACGGCAAGTGCATCGTGTATGAAAACAGGCCGCTGATATGCCGCGTTCACGGGGTTGCCTCATCGCTAAACCAACCCGGCAAGGCGGCTCAGCTCTGGGATGGCTGCAAGAAGTTTGTTGAGCTTCATGGCGGCAAAGAATTCCCATTAGTCATAGACCGAACGCCGTTTTATTCGCAGATAGCCGCCCTTGAAGGGCAGCTTAGAAAGGAGATGGTATATTTTCAAAGATACAGGAAGACCATCGCCGAGATGATAATAGACTTTATCAAAGACGAGCCGTTTTTGTCTAACCCCCCGGCCCCTCCCACATGTCCTCACGCGTCAAAGGGCATATGATGGATACCGGCATTATCAGAAATGCGCTGTGGTCAGAGATAACCCATGTACTTCTTGACATGGACGGCACTCTTGTAGATAAGTATTTCGATGATTATTTCTGGCGGCATCTTGTGCCGCAGAAATATGCCGAGAAACATGGCATTACATTTGGCGCGGCAAAAGAGGTGCTATTCGTAAAATATAAGGCGCGCGAAGGGACTCTGAATTGGACTGACATTGATTTCTGGTCAACAGAGCTTGACCTGGACATACCGGCCTTAAACGAGCAGGTGCGCCACCTTCTTGAGGCGCATCCAAACGTAGAGGATTTTCTGAATGCCCTGAGAATTCACAAAAAGACGGTAGTCCTTACCACAAACGCCCATTACAAGACTATCGCATTTAAAATGAAACACACTGAGCTTGGAAAATATTTCGACAAGGTAGTGATGTCATCAGAGATGGGTTTTCCAAAGGAGGACGAGGGGTTTTGGATTAATGCGCAGAGGGCTGTCGGATTTGAAAAAGAAAGGACGATGTTTATAGACGACACGCTTGAAGTGGCAAAGAGCGCTGTCAAGTACGGCATTAAATATGTGCTTATAAAACACATGGCAAGCTCAAGGGAAAACGCGCCCTATGAGGGGACACTGCCGTACATAAACGATTTCTCAGAGCTTCTGCCGTGATAACGGAGCGGGTTGATTTTCTTGTCATAGGAAGCGGAGTGGCGGGGTTGAGGGCTGCGTTTGAGGCGGCAGAGGCGGGAAGCGTTTATGTTATCACCAAGGACACGCTGAAGGAATCCTCAACTGAGTATGCACAGGGCGGTGTTGCCGTTGCCCTATGTGACGAAGACACAATAGGGATTCATTTTGAGGATACGATAAAGGCCGGCGATGGGCTTTGCAAGGATGAGGCCGTCCTGACGTTGGTAAACGAGGGGCCTGAGCGCATCATGGAGTTAATCTCATGGGGTGCGGAGTTTGATAAGTCTGACTCGAAATTAATTTTCACGCTTGAAGCGGCCCATTCAAGGCGGCGTATTTTACATGCACACGGCGACTCAACCGGCAGGGAAATCGAACGGGTGTTGATAAAAAAGGCGATGTCCATGCCGCAGATAAAAAAATACTCATTTGCATATTTCTTAGACCTCATAGTGTTTGATGGCAGGTGCTGCGGGGCCTACATGCTAAGAGACGGCCAGATTACGGCGGTGCTTGCCGGGGCTGTGATATTGGCAACAGGCGGGGCAGGGCAGGTCTACTCGAGGACAACCAATCCGCTTGTAGCCACTGGCGACGGCATAGCGGCGGCATATAGGGCGGGGGCGGCGATGTCTGACATGGAATTTGTTCAATTTCACCCGACAAGCCTCTACGCCTCAGGCGCGCCGCAGTTTCTGATAAGCGAGGCCTTGCGGGGCGAGGGCGCGGTAATACGCAACATCCATAAAGAGAGGTTCATGCAGCTTTATCACAACGACTCGGAGCTTGCCACAAGGGATGTCGTAGCCAGGGCGATTGTCTCAGAGATGGCAAGGACGAACAGCCACTACGTATATCTGGACATCACACATCTAGACAAGGACTACATTAAGCAGCGCTTTCCGCGGATATACAAGACCTGTTTGCAATATGATATAGACATAACGGCAGAGCTTATACCGGTATCGCCGTCGGCGCACTACATGATGGGCGGGGTGAGGACAGACATTGACGGCAGGACGAATATCAGGGGACTGTATGCGGCGGGTGAGGTTGCATGCACGGGGGTTCACGGGGCGAACAGGCTGGCAAGCAATAGTTTGCTTGAGGGGCTTGTCTTTGGGGCGCGTGCGGGAAGGACGGCCGTAGAGGAGCGGGCTGATATAAAGGATATTGGCTCAAAGCTCTTATTAAGTGTCACGCAAGGCCGCATTGAAAATCCCGATGAGATAAGAAGCACCATAAGGCGCGTGATGTGGGAGAAGGCTGGAATAATAAGAAGCGCCGAGTCACTTGATGAGGCGTTAGAAGTCCTCAAATCATTGGGCAGCATTGCTGACCGAACATACCTTACCCGCTACGAAAACGAAATCAAAAACATCCTGCAAACGGCGGAGCTGATAGTGAAGTCGGCGATAGAGAGAAAGGACAGCATAGGGGCGCACTACAGGAGCGATTAGAGAATAGCATAAACAATTATTTTAATCGAAATGTGATAGTATCCATAGATGTCATCATTGCCGTCCAAAATAGATTTAATTTATAGGTTGAGCCCATTTTGGTATAACATCTCTGGTGAAAGAAATCCAAAGTAGGGCTCAACGGCAATGTATTTTGCGACATACTCGTAAGTGTCTAAGTGACCTCACCCAGCGATTTGCAGGCAAGGGCACTCACTCGGAATATCCAAACACCCGACTTCCATGTTTCTATTATTTGCCAGAGTTCTTCCACTGGACACCATTAGGAGATACGGTGTCTGTATAAAGTACC
>JAKOEO010000009.1:60180-67981 GCA_022321325.1 Candidatus Magnetominusculus sp. LBB02
GCCAGAGTTCTTCCACTGGACACCATTAGGAGATACGGTGTCTGTATAAAGTACCCATTTGCCGTTATCATAGAAATGCATATACCCGTTTGAAGCAGCTAAAAGTCTCATGCCATTGGTAAAAGTTAACGTATAGTCGCCAGCGCCATTTGTCGTTATACCTCCATATGGCGTTCCAAAAGTCGCACTATTAGAACCATACAGATAGATTCCATAAATCGCAACCTCGGCGGCAGTGTAATCATTCGGACAAAAAGCTACAACATAGTTCAACACGCCGCCGGTCAACCTGCATGTATATGTGGAGCTAAAGTCGTCAAATTGCCACGCATACACTCCAGGATATGTATCATGCACATTTTTAACATACTCAATGGCCTTCTTGCCAAGTAATGGATCTTTTGGGGTCGTTATGTTGCCCCAGAAGCTGCGAAGACTCGTATCATCCATTGCTTTACATACTTCATTGTCATCATATTTCTGCTTACTAGTGATGTTATCCAGAACATAAGGACTGCAGCCGAATCCGCCTTTCCATTGATCCTGAAGGCAGCAGCTGTCGGTCGCTATTGTTACATTATCTATACAGTTATAACCGTTTACCTGGACATTGCTGTTGCTGCAGCATATATTAGCAACTAAATCCGTTGATGGAGACAACCCAAGACCTCTCACAGCATATTGGCACGGACTGTAACAGGAGACATTGTCAGAAAGCGTCATCTTATCCGGGCAAACGGGATTATCAGGGTGTCCCATTGCCTTGCACCAATGAGCTGCATCGTTCAAACCGGGATTGCCCACTTTCGGATAATCGAAAGGATATACCGGGGTTACCATAACCGGCACACCAAATCCATCAACGTAACTTATATCAACCGTATCGTATGGACCATACACCGTATCATATGGTATGTCAAGGGTCAATTCAAAGAGGCTTGTCGGGGGATTTCCACCTTGGTTGCACTTGAGCGCAAATTTTGAGTCATTATCTACACAGCCGCCTGTAATACAGCAGTCTGCATAAGGGTTAGGACAAAGCCCCGTACTGTTATCAAATGTGCAACCTGTCCGCGGCCAGAGTCTGCCTGACCATCTGTTTGGTAAAGTTTTCAAACTATAAGAACCAATGTCCAGTTTCCAGCCATCGCTTGGGGAAGTCGCCGTCTGGCCGAATTGCCCTACCCAGACAGGATAACTGCAGCTGTTAATAAACAGTACACTGTGAGATTGCGTGGCCGAGCTGCATGGACCGGCCTGGAAAACAATTGACACGGCCGCTAAGGTGATCAGGCAGAAAAGTACGTATTTTCGCATTCTTTATACCCCCTTTAAAATATTTAACATCCTGATTGGCGACAGAATAACCGCACTAGTCCCCTGTAAGAACCCCCACCCACATATTTAAACATAAGCCGACTGCTATGTCAACACCTGATTCTACCTGTAATGCTGCCCAAAGGTCAAGCCGCCGAACCGCCCTAAATTCACCATCAAAACAGGCCGCGACGGTGCCCCCACCCACCTCTACCCCTAAGAGGAGATTTGAACAGCCCTCATTCCCCAAAAACCTATGAATTTACGCATCTGGCCCGATTAGAAAAAAACTTTGTCAAAAAACCCTATTGTATTCGCTATCATCTAAATCATAAAAGGCGCGGGCATTTGTCTTAGGTCAACTGTTGAGGCGTTGGCACAAGTCCTGTAATTTCGCAACTTGAAGTGTTATGTCTTGCGCGTTGCTTTGAGTTATATTGTCAATAAGCTCTCTGATTGTATCTATTGCGTCAAGAACCACGCCTATTGTTTTGTCATCAGGGAGTATCCTCTTTTCACGAAATATTTGCAGGACATTTTCCAGATTGTGGGCAAGACTGACAATGTTTTTAAGCTGGAGCAGACTGGCGCCGGACTTAATAGAATGTGCGTCTCTGAAGATAATGCGTATCTGGTCGTCATAGGCCGCCTGCCTTTTCGTAAGCAGCAATAACTTTACCTCAATATTGTTCAACCGTTCCGTTGTCTCTCTGACATAGGACTCTAAGAACTCTGCGTCGTCATTAAAATTCATTGCTATTTTTCAATAAGCTCGATAGCGAAGCCTGCCATTTTGTCCAGATCAGGTTTGCATACCTGGCGGTCTGCTCCTACAGAATTTCCTTTATGAATCAGCTCAGCAGTTATTATAGACGAGTACAAGATAACGGGCAGGTCTTTAAGCTGCGCATCTTCCTTAATCTTTTTTGTCAGCGTGAAGCCGTCAAGCTTGGGCATCTCTATGTCGGATATAACGATGTCAATATAATCTTTAATGCCTCTGCCCTCTTTTGCCGCCAGCTCTGCCGTTTTCCTCAGGTATGTAAAGGCCTCGTCGCCGTTGGTGAGTATGTTTGTCCTGAAGTTAGAATGTTCGAGGGTCTTTTTCAGCATCATACGAATTGTCGGAGAGTCCTCGGCAACCACCGCCATATAATTTTTCTGCGCCTTTACAGATGTCTGCCAGTTGCTCTTTAAGGATTCCGGACTAAGCACAGAGATAATTTGTTCAAGGTCAAGCAGTTGAATAAAGTGGTTATCCCTAATCATTGTCCCTATGACTACATTGACGCCGAGGCTGTTGACAAACTTACTGGGAGGTATTACATCCTCCCACATAAACCTGTGAATGTCCGTTACGCCAGATACGATAAATCCCTGAATACTACGGCTGAACTCAGTGATAATCAAGTTTTCATAATCGTTTTTATGGCGGTCATCAAAACAGGCCGCGACGGTGCCCCCACCCACCTCTACCCCTAAGAGGAGATTTGAACAGCCCTCATTCCCCAAAAACCTATGAATTTACGCATCTGGCCCGATTAGAAAAAAACTTTGTCAAAAAACCCTATTGTATTCGCTATCATCTAAATCATAAAAGGCGCGGGCATTTGTCTTAGGTCAACTGTTGAGGCGTTGGCACAAGTCCTGTAATTTCGCAACTTGAAGTGTTATGTCTTGCGCGTTGCTTTGAGTTATATTGTCAATAAGCTCTCTGATTGTATCTATTGCGTCAAGAACCACGCCTATTGTTTTGTCATCAGGGAGTATCCTCTTTTCACGAAATATTTGCAGGACATTTTCCAGATTGTGGGCAAGACTGACAATGTTTTTAAGCTGGAGCAGACTGGCGCCGGACTTAATAGAATGTGCGTCTCTGAAGATAATGCGTATCTGGTCGTCATAGGCCGCCTGCCTTTTCGTAAGCAGCAATAACTTTACCTCAATATTGTTCAACCGTTCCGTTGTCTCTCTGACATAGGACTCTAAGAACTCTGCGTCGTCATTAAAATTCATTGCTATTTTTCAATAAGCTCGATAGCGAAGCCTGCCATTTTGTCCAGATCAGGTTTGCATACCTGGCGGTCTGCTCCTACAGAATTTCCTTTATGAATCAGCTCAGCAGTTATTATAGACGAGTACAAGATAACGGGCAGGTCTTTAAGCTGCGCATCTTCCTTAATCTTTTTTGTCAGCGTGAAGCCGTCAAGCTTGGGCATCTCTATGTCGGATATAACGATGTCAATATAATCTTTAATGCCTCTGCCCTCTTTTGCCGCCAGCTCTGCCGTTTTCCTCAGGTATGTAAAGGCCTCGTCGCCGTTGGTGAGTATGTTTGTCCTGAAGTTAGAATGTTCGAGGGTCTTTTTCAGCATCATACGAATTGTCGGAGAGTCCTCGGCAACCACCGCCATATAATTTTTCTGCGCCTTTACAGATGTCTGCCAGTTGCTCTTTAAGGATTCCGGACTAAGCACAGAGATAATTTGTTCAAGGTCAAGCAGTTGAATAAAGTGGTTATCCCTAATCATTGTCCCTATGACTACATTGACGCCGAGGCTGTTGACAAACTTACTGGGAGGTATTACATCCTCCCACATAAACCTGTGAATGTCCGTTACGCCAGATACGATAAATCCCTGAATACTACGGCTGAACTCAGTGATAATCAAGTTTTCATAATCGTTTTTATGGCGGTCATCAAAACAGGCCGCGACGGTGCCCCCACCCACCTCTACCCCTAAGAGGAGATTTGAACAGCCCTCATTCCCCAAAAACCTATGAATTTACGCATCTGGCCCGATTAGAAAAAAACTTTGTCAAAAAACCCTATTGTATTCGCTATCATCTAAATCATAAAAGGCGCGGGCATTTGTCTTAGGTCAACTGTTGAGGCGTTGGCACAAGTCCTGTAATTTCGCAACTTGAAGTGTTATGTCTTGCGCGTTGCTTTGAGTTATATTGTCAATAAGCTCTCTGATTGTATCTATTGCGTCAAGAACCACGCCTATTGTTTTGTCATCAGGGAGTATCCTCTTTTCACGAAATATTTGCAGGACATTTTCCAGATTGTGGGCAAGACTGACAATGTTTTTAAGCTGGAGCAGACTGGCGCCGGACTTAATAGAATGTGCGTCTCTGAAGATAATGCGTATCTGGTCGTCATAGGCCGCCTGCCTTTTCGTAAGCAGCAATAACTTTACCTCAATATTGTTCAACCGTTCCGTTGTCTCTCTGACATAGGACTCTAAGAACTCTGCGTCGTCATTAAAATTCATTGCTATTTTTCAATAAGCTCGATAGCGAAGCCTGCCATTTTGTCCAGATCAGGTTTGCATACCTGGCGGTCTGCTCCTACAGAATTTCCTTTATGAATCAGCTCAGCAGTTATTATAGACGAGTACAAGATAACGGGCAGGTCTTTAAGCTGCGCATCTTCCTTAATCTTTTTTGTCAGCGTGAAGCCGTCAAGCTTGGGCATCTCTATGTCGGATATAACGATGTCAATATAATCTTTAATGCCTCTGCCCTCTTTTGCCGCCAGCTCTGCCGTTTTCCTCAGGTATGTAAAGGCCTCGTCGCCGTTGGTGAGTATGTTTGTCCTGAAGTTAGAATGTTCGAGGGTCTTTTTCAGCATCATACGAATTGTCGGAGAGTCCTCGGCAACCACCGCCATATAATTTTTCTGCGCCTTTACAGATGTCTGCCAGTTGCTCTTTAAGGATTCCGGACTAAGCACAGAGATAATTTGTTCAAGGTCAAGCAGTTGAATAAAGTGGTTATCCCTAATCATTGTCCCTATGACTACATTGACGCCGAGGCTGTTGACAAACTTACTGGGAGGTATTACATCCTCCCACATAAACCTGTGAATGTCCGTTACGCCAGATACGATAAATCCCTGAATACTACGGCTGAACTCAGTGATAATCAAGTTTTCATAATCGTTTTTATGGCGGTCATCAAAACAGGCCGCGACGGTGCCCCCACCCACCTCTACCCCTAAGAGGAGATTTGAACAGCCCTCATTCCCCAAAAACCTATGAATTTACGCATCTGGCCCGATTAGAAAAAAACTTTGTCAAAAAACCCTATTGTATTCGCTATCATCTAAATCATAAAAGGCGCGGGCATTTGTCTTAGGTCAACTGTTGAGGCGTTGGCACAAGTCCTGTAATTTCGCAACTTGAAGTGTTATGTCTTGCGCGTTGCTTTGAGTTATATTGTCAATAAGCTCTCTGATTGTATCTATTGCGTCAAGAACCACGCCTATTGTTTTGTCATCAGGGAGTATCCTCTTTTCACGAAATATTTGCAGGACATTTTCCAGATTGTGGGCAAGACTGACAATGTTTTTAAGCTGGAGCAGACTGGCGCCGGACTTAATAGAATGTGCGTCTCTGAAGATAATGCGTATCTGGTCGTCATAGGCCGCCTGCCTTTTCGTAAGCAGCAATAACTTTACCTCAATATTGTTCAACCGTTCCGTTGTCTCTCTGACATAGGACTCTAAGAACTCTGCGTCGTCATTAAAATTCATTGCTATTTTTCAATAAGCTCGATAGCGAAGCCTGCCATTTTGTCCAGATCAGGTTTGCATACCTGGCGGTCTGCTCCTACAGAATTTCCTTTATGAATCAGCTCAGCAGTTATTATAGACGAGTACAAGATAACGGGCAGGTCTTTAAGCTGCGCATCTTCCTTAATCTTTTTTGTCAGCGTGAAGCCGTCAAGCTTGGGCATCTCTATGTCGGATATAACGATGTCAATATAATCTTTAATGCCTCTGCCCTCTTTTGCCGCCAGCTCTGCCGTTTTCCTCAGGTATGTAAAGGCCTCGTCGCCGTTGGTGAGTATGTTTGTCCTGAAGTTAGAATGTTCGAGGGTCTTTTTCAGCATCATACGAATTGTCGGAGAGTCCTCGGCAACCACCGCCATATAATTTTTCTGCGCCTTTACAGATGTCTGCCAGTTGCTCTTTAAGGATTCCGGACTAAGCACAGAGATAATTTGTTCAAGGTCAAGCAGTTGAATAAAGTGGTTATCCCTAATCATTGTCCCTATGACTACATTGACGCCGAGGCTGTTGACAAACTTACTGGGAGGTATTACATCCTCCCACATAAACCTGTGAATGTCCGTTACGCCAGATACGATAAATCCCTGAATACTACGGCTGAACTCAGTGATAATCAAGTTTTCATAATCGTTTTTATGGCGGTCATCAAAACAGGCCGCGACGGTGCCCCCACCCACCTCTACCCCTAAGAGGAGATTTGAACAGCCCTCATTCCCCAAAAACCTATGAATTTACGCATCTGGCCCGATTAGAAAAAAACTTTGTCAAAAAACCCTATTGTATTCGCTATCATCTAAATCATAAAAGGCGCGGGCATTTGTCTTAGGTCAACTGTTGAGGCGTTGGCACAAGTCCTGTAATTTCGCAACTTGAAGTGTTATGTCTTGCGCGTTGCTTTGAGTTATATTGTCAATAAGCTCTCTGATTGTATCTATTGCGTCAAGAACCACGCCTATTGTTTTGTCATCAGGGAGTATCCTCTTTTCACGAAATATTTGCAGGACATTTTCCAGATTGTGGGCAAGACTGACAATGTTTTTAAGCTGGAGCAGACTGGCGCCGGACTTAATAGAATGTGCGTCTCTGAAGATAATGCGTATCTGGTCGTCATAGGCCGCCTGCCTTTTCGTAAGCAGCAATAACTTTACCTCAATATTGTTCAACCGTTCCGTTGTCTCTCTGACATAGGACTCTAAGAACTCTGCGTCGTCATTAAAATTCATTGCTATTTTTCAATAAGCTCGATAGCGAAGCCTGCCATTTTGTCCAGATCAGGTTTGCATACCTGGCGGTCTGCTCCTACAGAATTTCCTTTATGAATCAGCTCAGCAGTTATTATAGACGAGTACAAGATAACGGGCAGGTCTTTAAGCTGCGCATCTTCCTTAATCTTTTTTGTCAGCGTGAAGCCGTCAAGCTTGGGCATCTCTATGTCGGATATAACGATGTCAATATAATCTTTAATGCCTCTGCCCTCTTTTGCCGCCAGCTCTGCCGTTTTCCTCAGGTATGTAAAGGCCTCGTCGCCGTTGGTGAGTATGTTTGTCCTGAAGTTAGAATGTTCGAGGGTCTTTTTCAGCATCATACGAATTGTCGGAGAGTCCTCGGCAACCACCGCCATATAATTTTTCTGCGCCTTTACAGATGTCTGCCAGTTGCTCTTTAAGGATTCCGGACTAAGCACAGAGATAATTTGTTCAAGGTCAAGCAGTTGAATAAAGTGGTTATCCCTAATCATTGTCCCTATGACTACATTGACGCCGAGGCTGTTGACAAACTTACTGGGAGGTATTACATCCTCCCACATAAACCTGTGAATGTCCGTTACGCCAGATACGATAAATCCCTGAATACTACGGCTGAACTCAGTGATAATCAAGTTTTCATAATCGTTTTTATGGCGGT